>DATAIH010000157.1:0-18966 GCA_036262755.1 Candidatus Acidiferrum sp. | reverse complement strand
GGGTAACAACGACCAGACCCATTTCCTCACCATGGCCGGCACGTATGAATTACCTCTCGGCCCTGGAAAGAAGCTCCTGAACCATGGCGGACTAACGATGAAGAACCTCGTCGGCGGATGGGAACTGGGCATGATTAACTGGTACGAAAGTGGTCCTCCTTTGCAGCTTTTCGCCAGTTGCAATGGTACGTTCAATTGCTCCCCTCTGGGCTATACCGCCGGAAACAGACCTAACATCTTGCCGGGGCCGTTAGGTCTGGATTGGAACAATACTTACAAAGGAACAGCAGTTCTGAACACGGCGAAATTTGCATTCCCCGGCGCCATGACAATAGGAAATGCCGCGCCGCTCTACAATAACCTTCGGAACCCCGCTTATTATGATGAGGATATTTCCTTAAAGAAGAAGTTCTTCTTTACTGAGCGGGTCTCCGCGGAAATCAGCATGGAGTACTTTAACGTGTTGAACCGGATGCAGGTCGGAAACTGCATCGACAACGGAGTCGGCGACGCCAATTTCGGCCTTCAAAACAGTGGTCAAGCAAACGTTCCCTGCCAAGGCAACACGCCAAGACAGGGGCAGGCAAAATTCCAAATCTTCTTTTAATCGAGACCGGGCGCCGAAGCTTCCCAGCCTTTTCTTGGGCTTAGCGCAGCGCCCACATTCCAAAGCCGGGACTTTCGAGTCCCGGCTTTTGTTGTAGCAGTGGCTTTCCCTGGAGGGGTGTTTGAGGCTATCGTTGTACTATCAGCCTTCAGGCCGGTGCTCTCGATGGCGCACCAGCCGACGTAAGTTCTTCCATTAGGATTAATATGAGAAAACGACTATTCGATCTGAATCACACTCCAACTCCAAATCAATCGTTAAGCTTCGGGCCCATGAGGATCGCCGCGGCATCGATCTTCGCAGCGCTTGCCTTCGTCGCCATCGCCTTAGCCAGCGATCCGCCGTGGAAGGGCAAGCCTTACGACGAATGGACTGACAAAGACTTGGAAAAAATCTTCACGGACTCGCCTTGGGCGCGTATAGGCACAGTCACCCGGACGTGGGCGCCACTGACTTCCAAGGAAGGAGCAGCGAGCGGCCCGGCGGGCGGGGCTCAACCCAACAGCCCCATGCCAGGGGGAAGGCCTGGCGGGCCTGGTGGTGTCACGGCTCCTTCGGGAAGCGAAGCAGCTGGCGACGAATTGAGGTTCAATGTGTATTGGGCTTCTTCCCGCATCATGCGCGCCGCTTCGGCTCGCAAGTCTGTGCTCCACGGAGAAAAAAAAGATTTGGACGTGGCGAAATATGCCAATGAGCCCCAGGAAGAATACCAAGTCGTTGTGCAATCGGAGGACATGGCTCCATTCGTGCGCCACGATGAAAATTTCTATCAGGCAAACTCCTTCCTCGACGTGAAAAAGACCAAGCAAAAGATCCCCCCCAGCCATGTTCGCTACGAACGCGATGAAAAAGGACTCGTTGGGGCAGCGGTATTCTTCTTTCCAAAGAAAACCGCGTCCGGCGAGCTCACTCTGCCCGGTGACGAAAAGAACGTCGAGTTCAACTGCAAGATCGAAGGCTCGAGGTTGCGCGTGAATTTCGATCCGCAAAAAATGGCGGATAGCCAGGGCCCCTCCCTCTAATTCGGGCCCGCTGGGTTCAACGCGACGGTTCTAAATGACCAGAATCGGGAAAGCA
Source organism: Candidatus Acidiferrum sp. (assembly GCA_036262755.1). Classification (GTDB taxonomy): domain Bacteria; phylum Acidobacteriota; class Terriglobia; order Acidiferrales; family UBA7541; genus Acidiferrum. The sequence goes on along the minus strand of DATAIH010000157.1, from coordinate 17,282 downwards.
GTTCGGTCCATTCTCGCTGAGTAACCTTGGAGTTGGGCGGAAGCAGCCAGAACGAGGCCGGCATCTCTGAGCAAACCAAGCGCTTATATTTTCGACCACTTTTGTGGACGGACTGATTAGTCTGTGGTAGCGTCCCGAAGTGACAACCAGCCAACATCCGCGCTTGCCCAGAACCCTGAGGGGCCGACAGTCCCCAGGTCGCCCGGGCCATGCTTCCCTTGGGAGTGCCGCGAATTCTAGACAGCTGAGCTATCCGACATTTTTGCACCTCGTTTATTTTCAACAACTTCCAACGATCAAATCTAGCAAACCCCTTCTTTTGATAACGATACGAACTGCTGGGTCCCGGGTAGGGGAGATCGTGCGTATCAAGGGCTTTCTCCTCCTTCTCGTTTTGTTCTGTCTGCTTGTTGGCTTCACCGCACCGCCTGCTGTGGCTTCTCAGTCTTCCGACCAGGCCGAAACTCTACTCTCCAACGCGAAAGCCCTCTCTGAGAAGGGCAATTTCACCGAAGCGGATCGCACCGTCCGTCAATACCTCCAGGGCCATCCCGACTCTGCCGATGGCCACTTCCTGCTCGGACACATTCTCTTCCGCGAGATTAGTGCGAAATGGCTCGAGGAAGGAAAGGCGGAAGGGGAGGCGCTGCTTTACAACACAGGAGATTTGAGCGGCCCGCTAGTCGCCTATCGCGATGCTAAGGCCGCGGAATCGCTTGCGGAGTTTACTGCTGGTGCAAAATATCATGTCCCTAGCGCATTTGACCTGAAAATCGTGGCCCTCGACTACCTCCTGCTCAAAGACAACAACGACGCCGACCATTGGCTGACGCGCTCGCTCCAAGCGGATCCCCGCGACCCGCAAGCGTGGTATTACCTGGGGCGGACGAGATACAGTAGCGGCCAGTTTCGCGAGGCGATTGAGGCTTTGGAGCAGTGCCTGAAACTTCAGCCCCAGAATGTGGAAGCGGAGAACAACGTAGGTTTGTCTTTCGAGGCCCTCGACCGGCCGGGTGAAGCCATCCAGGCCTTCGAGAACGCCATCGCTTGGCAAGCGGAAAGCCCGGCTAAGAACCCCGAGCCGTTCATTGAGCTCGCGCACCTTTACCTGAACGAGAATCAGCCGGAAAAAGCGGTGCCTTATCTCTCGCAATCCATTGCTATTCATCCGAATGTATCTAGAGCGCACGAGGAACTGGGCAAGGCCTACTCTCTCCTGAAGCGGCTCCCCGAGGCGCAGGCCGAACTGGAAAAAGCGGTTGAGCTCTCGCCACAAGCCCCCAATCTCCATTGCCTGCTTGCTTCTGTTTATCGCAAGCGGGGACTCGCGGATAAAGCCCAAGCAGAATACGATCGCTGTGCCGCCCTCACCGGCAGCCACTCCACGTCGTAGGCCCTTAGCGCGGACTTAGGTTTGTGGAAGGTAGCTCCAGCGAAACGTCTCACGCAAGGTCATTTGACCTCGAAATTTGCCCTCTGCCAGGCTGTGCCTCTTCCGGTTGAAGTCGTAGTCTGAACTTCGAGGCTGTAATTCCCGGTCGGGAGCCGGTCAATGGGGACCTTGCGCCCGATACGGAGCACGGAACTCCCCGCCTGCCTGTACGTTGAGGCGTCGATCGGCGCGAAATCCTCCTTGAGCTGGCCGGTGCTCGAGTCGAGAACTCTCATGTGCACCGACACGGGCACGGCCGGATTCTCCGCGAGCTGTGGCTCGTACACTTCGAAGTAGGCAAACAGCGGTTCGCCCTTCGCGAAGCCCATGTCGCCGGTAGGGGTGAACAAGATGTCTTTGCTAACCAGCGGAACGTACTGCGGAGCGAAATTTGCCTGCGCGGCCTCCTTGGCTGCGACGCCTGCGCTCCGAAGGCTCTTGCACAAAGCCACCGAGCTCATCGCCAGCTGCTTGCCGTCGTAGGCTTCAATCGTGAGTGGCATCTTGACTCGGCCGGAATTCCACCCATCATTGAGTACCACATCGAGATCGTAATCGCCCGCGGGAAGGTCGACCTGCGTCTCATAGCGAGTTGGAAGCCAGAACGGGTCAGAACTGTCTAATGCCGTCTTAATGGCAGCGTAATCCGGAGTAATTTCACCTGCGACACCCCCGAAGGTCAGGGCCAAAGTGCTATTCCCGGTGCCGCTATCGCTGATAGCCACCTTCCCGACCGTACTTCGCGTGAGCAATCGCGGGATAGCGGTCGAAAGGTTCGTCGTACCCTGTTCCCAGGCGATATACTTGGAGCCGCCCTGATCAAAGGTCGGCCAGTAAGAAGGATAGAGGAGATCGCTGAAGCGCGCCTCAAGCGTTCCGTCCTTCCTGCGAATCACACCCATAACCCCAATCCTGGCGTAGAGCGTCCAGCTCGACGGGTCCCACTTACGATATAGATCGTTCGGCAAACGGAGACAGAGGTCGACTATACGCCGGTTTGCGGCGGTGTAGAAAGTTGCTGCCCGAAGAGACAGCGGAATCTTCCCGCGCTTGTCCGAATCCAACATTCGCTCCAACTCCTTTCCTTGGCGGGTTCCGAACATAGGATCGGAAGGAGACTGCCCGTCGCAGTATTCATCGCGGGCGAAAACAAGCAAATTCGCACGATTCACCTCCACTCGAATGCGGTGACACCCTTCCTTTACGTCGCGCGGCACATACCCAAGGATGTGGAAGTCCGTGGTCACGAAGGGCACCTTTTTGAGGGTGCTCAGTTCACTCAAACTCCATATCCCCCTCGGCGTGGCCGAGGCTTGCAAGTGCCACCCCAAATTGTCTCGAACCACTGTTCGCCAGGCGCCAGCCTCGAGACTCCCAATCTGCTGCTCAACACCGTCCTCAAAGAGGCGAAAATCTCTGGCGGTCAGGCCTTGCACTTCCGTCACATCGCAATCCTTCGGCAAATAGGGCTCGGTGGGGGCCAGCTTGAAGAAAGTAACCACTGCGGCGCGAGCGCACGGCATCTCCTCCTTGGGAGCTTGCGCCATCCGCGACGGGTCGTAAACGAACACAGGAACCAGAACCAGATTGCTCTGGACCGTGAGCTGCCTCTGGGGCGCAGCGGCCTGGGTGGATGCAGGCTGGGTCCGTGCGATCGTGGCGAGTGCCGCTACACCGAGTACGCCTGCGACTGCCAAGAGCGTCCAGGGCACAGGGTTTCTTCGGCGCGTTTTGCTGACCTTCATTGCCCGCGACCCATGGATCACGTCAGTTCTTCTCTTTCGTTTCCGTCGGCACCTTCGTCAACTTGGTAAGCCCTTCCACAGCCGCCTGGACCTCGCCCGCATACGGCCCATTCGGTTCCAGCTGCAGGTACCTTTCGTAAGCCTCGATGGTCCCCGGAGGGATAACGTAAACCACCTTGCCGCCCTCCGACTTGGAGATGATGGTGTTGGTCAGCGCATCGCCCAAAAGTTTCCAGGCCAGCGCATCCTGGGAATTGATTTGCGTTGCTTTCTGAAGGGGCGTGATGGCGTCCGCCAAGTTCCCTTTGTTTGTGAGAACAATGGCGATGTTCTTGTAGCAACCCGCCAGCATGTTCTTGGCCGCGGGATCCACGGTCAGAACCTTGTCGCATGCGGCGGCCGCTTCCTGCATCCTGCCCACTTGCGCCTGGTCCGTTCCAAGTTCCATATACGTGCCAGCCGTCGGCTTCAGGATTGCCGCTTGCTCGAGCACGGTTATCGCCTCTTGGTATTCTCCTACCCCGCTGTACGCCAGCCCGAGGTTGCTCAAAATCACCGGCAGGTCCTTGTCTTGCACAAGCATGTCCGCGGCTTTTTGCCGGCTGACTAAGCCATTGCGTATCACTCCAATTAGCCCGATCACCTGGACGCCATTTTCATTCCTCACTTCGGTCTCCTGTAGCGCCTGCTCATATTCCGTAATCGCCGTCTGATAATCCGCCTTCATCTGGCTAAGCAGCGCAGGCTTTTGCTCGTTCGTGACCATTTGGAGTTGTTGCCGGATCGCTTGCGCATCCTGCATCGCCCGATTGCCGTTCGAGAAATGTGGCTTGCTCAACGTGGATCCCTTGACCGCCCCTTCCTCGGTCTTCCTCGCCGTTTTGATGTCAGTTTCCTGCCCCCAGAGCTCCGACACTTGACCGGAGAACTGCAGCGACATGATTAGGGGCAGCGCAAGTTTGCCCGCGTTAAAAAGCAATCGGCACATGAGAATTCCCCTTCCCTTTGCGATGGGGTCCCCGCGCGCATTATGTCGCAAACTGGCGTGGTCGGCCAGCGGGATCCACAGTCCATTTTCGCTCTCCTCAAGCTGGCAATCGCCCAGGGCGATGCTTCGGCCGCCCTGCGAAAACGTTCAGTGGATGTTATAGTTTTCTGCTGTTTTCTAACCGTGAAGCGATGACGAAATCAACGGGACCTGCACCTCCGCGCACGCGCCGGGCGGGATTGCCAAAGCGAAAACCAGCAGGATTGGCCCGGCTGATCGTCTGTCTTGGTGTTCTGCTTCTTTCCTATGTTGGACTTCGCTCTTTGCTGGCGCAAGAAACGGCTCCCCGCGTAGCCGTGAACCTCCAGGTCATCGTCGTGGATACCGAGCCCAAAGCGCAGGAGGCGCTTGAAAGGCTAAAAAGGGGAGAAAAGTTCTCCACGGTTGCGGCACAAATGTCCATCGACCCAAACGCGAGCAACGGCGGCTACGTCGGCGAGTCGGATGTTGCTTCGCTGCGCCCGGAATTGCGGGCTGTGGTCGAATCGCTCAAGACGGAGGAAGTCAGCGGCATCGTGAGGGTGCCGACGGGTTTCGTGATCCTGAAGTTGTTGAGCAAAACACAGGAACAGACGAGGCACGCGAAGGGGCCCGCAGGCAGCGCTCCGGAACCGGGCGCCGCGGGGCAGGGAATGGGTCCGAAGCGCGACCTGCATCTGGCGGGCAAGGGGGCGATTCAATATCCAGCGGATGTCGCGGGGCAGGTTCTCGCGGATATGCTCTTCCAGAAGTTCTCGAAGCCAGCTGGATGGGAACAGGATTTGCAGCAAGTGTGCGCAGTCCGAAATCAGTCGCTGGCCCAGGGGATCAAGGCGCTTCAAAACGTGTTGGCCGATTCAGTCGAGATGGCAGGAACGTCGCCTTTCGATGCCATTCAGACACATTACGGACTGGCGCAACTCGAAGCGTATCAGGGCAACATGGATCGAGCAATCAGGGAATGGGAACAAGCCTCTAAGCTCGCGGCCGCCGAGGTGCCGGAAGGTATTCCCCAATTGGACGAGGTGCTGGGCGTCGCTTACCTGCACAAGTCGGAGATGGAGAACGGCGTTTATCGCGAACCCGGTGACATCTGTATCTTTCCGCCGCGCGGAAACGCCTGTTATCGCCAAACCGGTGATTCCCAGAAGGCCATCGGCTACTTGACGAAATACCTTGAACTGAAAAGCGAACGTCCGGATGCCGTGCAGGTGAAATGGCTGTTGAATCTGGCTTCTATGACCTTGGGAAAATATCCCGAGGGGGTGCCGCAGAAGTACTTGATTTCGCCTTCTGCCTTTGTCTCCAAGGAGAATTTCGACCGATTCGTGGATGTGGCGCCCGCAATAGGACTGAATTTCATTTCGATGGCGGGCGGCGTGGTTGTGGATGATTTCGAAAACAGCGGCCTCCTGGACGTTGCCGTGTCCAGCTACGACGTGTGCCAGCCAATGCGATTTTTTCACAATAATGGCGACGGCACATTCACTGATCGCAGTGTGCAGGCTGGTCTCTCCGATCAACTCGGCGGCCTGAACATGGTTCAGGCGGATTACAACAACGACGGATGCATGGACATCCTCGTTCTGCGGGGCGCCTGGGAATTTCCCGTGCGTAAGTCACTCATGCGGAACAATTGTGACGGAACCTTCACCGACGTTACGCGTGAGGCGGGATTGGCCGAGCCGGCCACCCGGACACAAACGGCAGTTTGGGCGGACATCAACAACGACGGTTTCCTCGACCTTTTTGTGGGCAACGAGAATGGGCCGAGCCAGCTCTTCCTCAATCGGGGAGATGGAACCTTTCAAGATATTTCCGCGGCTTCCGGTATCTCCAAAATCGCCTTCACGAAAGGGGTCACGGCCGCCGATTATGACAACGACGGTTATGTCGATTTCTACGTCTCGAATCTTTATGGCGGCAACTTTCTTTATCACAACAATCACAACAACACTTTCACCGAGGTTTCCGAGCAGGCTGGCGTGCACCAGCCGCAATCCCAGAGTTTTGCGACCTGGTTTTTCGATTACGACAATGACGGTTGGCCGGATCTTTTTGTGACGACATACTTTTTTTCCGCCGACGAAACCCTTCGCAGCTACCTGGGGCTTCCTACCAATGCCGAGACCCTCAAGCTGTACCGGAATTTGGGAAATGGAACTTTCAAAGATGTGACCGCAGAAGTAGGCCTGAACAAGATTAATATGCCTATGGGCGCCAATTTTGGTGATATCGACAACGACGGCTATCCGGACATCTATTTGGCGACCGGCGGGCCTGAGTACGGCGCGCTGGCGCCCAAAATGCTTCTTCACAACCGCGAAGGAAAGTACTTCACGGACATAACGGCATCTTCGGGGACTGGTGATCTGCACAAGGGGCATGCAGTTGCTTTTGCCGATCTGGGCAACAACGGATTCGAAGACCTTTTGGTATCGATCGGTGGGCCCACGCCGGGTGACGCGCATCAATTTCGCGTGTTTGAGAATCCTGGAAACGCCAATGACTGGATCGCCGTGAAATTGGTGGGCGTGAAGTCGAACCGGGCGGGAATCGGCGCACGCATCCAGGTGACGGTCGAGAATGAGGAGCACCGTACGCGCTCAATCTACCGCACCGTCGGTAGTGGAGGCTCTTTCGGAGCCAATCCTATCCAACAGCATATTGGTTTGGGGAAATCGACGAAAATCGTGCGTCTGGAAGTCTGGTGGCCTGCATCCAAGTCGCGCCAGAGCTTTGCCAATTTGGAGAAAAACCATTTCATCGAAATTAAGGAATTCGCGAAGGATTACACGAAACTTCCGCGGAAACAGTTTCGCCTTGGGTCTTCGAATCCTTTTAAGCTTGGATCTGCTCGATCCGGGCTGAATCCGCGTTAGAATACCCGGAACCCGCGCGAAGATCGGGGTCCAGCACGATGAAGCGCCTCCTCTGCCTGCTGCTTTTGCTGCTCCGGGGAGCTCCCCTCCTTGCCGGAGAAACCTATTCGGCAACTGGTTTGGTCCTTCGCGCCGACCGCGAGCATCTTTCTCTCGAGGTCTCCTGTCAGGCCATTCCTGGTTACATGGACGCGATGGTGATGACATTCCCGGTGCATAATGCGGAGGCCATCGATGGCCTGACTCCCGGCATGATGATCGATTTCAAGCTGGACGTGCGCAAAGACACGGTGTACGCCGACCAAATTCGCGTTCATGCATACGAAAACACCGCGCAGGAGCCCATGGCCGCGAGGCAACTGGAAATTCTGGATGCCGCGACCGCTCCCGCTTCGCGTACCAGCCCAGCTTTACTCGTCGGACAGACCGTGCCGGATTTCACCTTGATCGACCAAAGACGAAAGAGCATCACCGTTTCCGCGTTTAAGGGCAAGGTAGTTGCTATTACGTTTATCTACACCAGATGTCCCCTTCCGAATTTTTGTTTTCGCATGTCGAACAATTTCGGGGTTCTTCATCAGCGTTTTGCCGATCGGATGGGAAAAGATCTGGTCCTGCTCAGCATCACCTTCGATCCCGAGCATGATCAACCTGAGACTTTGGCCGACTATGCGAGGACGTGGGCGAAGGACGACAAAGCTTGGCACTTTCTGACCGGGTCTGCCGCTGAGGTGAATAGGATCTGTCGAGAATTCGGCGTGAATTCCTGGCAGGATGAGGGCTTCTTGACGCACTCCCTGCATACAGTGATCGTAGACCGGCAAAGCCGCATCGCCGCTAACCTGGAGGGCAACGAGTACTCGGCGAAGCAACTCGGCGACGTGGTCGAAGCAGTAATGAATCGCACTCCGTAGCGTCCCCGCCCGTCAAGGACCCAGTTCTGAGCCCCTACGCGGGAGTCGAGCGGTGCTAATTAACCCTTATTCCGGAAAGACCGCCTAGTAGTCAAGCATGACAGGAAGGTTATAGGACCCGCACCACCCCCGCTACCCGGTCCTTTCGGTTTCTCTCCTCGGGGCGGCTACCCCGTTGGCAGGGGGTCAGGGCGGTTTTCATGCTATCCTCTTGCGTGTTTGACAATTTCCTTCCTCGAATGGCTAGGCCTCGTAAGTGTTTATTCCAGGGGACTTGCGGGAAAGCTAAGCTCTTTCGAATCGCTTACACAGGACATAGGCGGGGTGCAGCAGTCTCCTCATTCACCTGTCTCATTCTTTCTATTTTGGTTTTGCCCTGCATCCTCTTTCCCATAACCTCCCCGCGAGCCCAAGCGCAGGGCCAGTCCTCCGACCAAAGCGAAGTTCTTCTGTCTGACGCCAAGTCTCTTTTCCAGCTAGGGAAGTTCACCGAGGCGGACCGCACCGTCCGCCAGTACCTCCAGAAGCATCCCGACTCGGCAGATGGACACTTCCTGCTCGGACATATCCTCTTCCGCGAGATCCAGTCGCAAGCGAAGGCGCAGGAGACCCCCTTCCCGTCCCAGACCCACGGGCCCATGGCCAGCGCAAAAACCATGGATTCCAATCCTTCCGACGTGACCGTTTCAAAAGCCGCGCAGGAAATGGCCACGGCTTCGCTTGAGGAATTTACCGCCGGCGCAAAATTCCGCAACCCCTCGGCCGCTGATCTGAAGATCGTTGCGTTCGACTACGTGCTGCTGGCGGATTATCCGGACGCCGACAAATGGTTGACGAAAATGCTCGAATGGGCTCCCAGCGATTCTGAAGGCTGGTATTACCTCGGCCGCACTAAGTACAACGAGAACCGCTTCGCGGAAGCCATCACCGCTTTTCAACAATGCCTAAAGCTCGATCCTAAGAATGTGAAGGCCGAGGACAATCTTGGCCTAGCTCTTGCCGGGCTGGGGCGCAATGGAGAAGCGGCCGCCGCTTACAATCAAGCCATCGCCTGGCAAGCGGAGTCTCTTGCGAAAAGTCCTGGTCCTTACATCGATCTGGGCAGGCTTCTGATCGATGAAAACCGGCCACAGGACGCCGTTACGTTACTTCTTCGAGCCCTTGAAATTGCGCCGCGAGAATCGCGCGCGCATGAACTTCTCGGCAAGGCCTACACCCGCGTAGAGGATTTTCCCAAAGCGCAAGCGGAGTTAGAAAAAGCGATTGAGCTCTCTCCCAAAGCTCCCAATCTCCACTGCATGCTGGCGCCAGTCTATCGTAAGCAGGGGCTTGCCGAAAAAGCCAAAACCGAATACGGGCGCTGCGCCGCGCTCACCGGCACCCATTCCACGCCCGAAACCCCTCGCTAAGGAACCTTCGTCCGTCAAACAAATTCCAACGTTTCCTCGGACTGCCACAGGTCTTGCCACGGAATTTCCTCGAGGGGGATCTTCCCCGCCTCACCACTCACGATTCAGCGATTACTCCCAATTCCTTGGCACAACTTGCGAAGTCGCCTTTAGGGCTCTTTGCTCTTTTCTTGCAGCACTTCCTTCGCTCGCTCTGCGGTCTTGGCCCGCGCGCTCTCTTCCAATTTGCTGAACACTTTCATTTGGGCTTGTGCCTCCGCGGCCCGCCCGAGCGCGCGATACGCTTGCGCCAGCAGGAAGTGCGTTGAGGACTCGGCCGGGTCAGCTTTCACGGCCGCCTCCAAGTCTTTTACCGCTTCCGCGTGCCGGTCCAGCTTGATCAACGCGCGAGCGCGGTCCACGCGCGCGGCCGTCAGGTCGGGACAAACATCCAAAGCTTTCTGGACTTCCTTCAAGGCCTCTGTCGAATCCCCGTGCTGCTCCAGAATGGTGTTCCCGATTTTCCATTGCGCCATGCAATTCGAGGGATCGTTCGCGAGTTCCGCCCGAAACTGCTCCGTCGCCGCATCCCACATGTTCAGCGACCAATACGCATTGCCCAGGTGGTAATGCGTGCCTGCCTGCTGCGGCGCCACCTCCACCGCCTTCTTGTATTCGAGCAGCGCGCCGTCGTAATTCTTCATGCTCTCCATCACTTCCCCGGAAATTTCGTGGGACCAAACGGAATTGGGATCCAGCGCATTCAGCTTCTGTAGCGCTTCCTCCGACAATTTCATGTGCACTTTGCCGAGCAAATACCAGACTTCCTGGTTTTCAGGCTGGCGCTCGGAAAGTTGCCGCAAATGATCCGCCGCGCGGTCGAAGTCCCCTAGTTTGATCAAGTCATTTGCCAGAAACAGCTCGGCGTTGTTGTCTTTGGGGTTTGCCCGCAGCGCGGACTCCAGGCTTCGCTCCGCTCCGGCGTAATCGGCCATTTCGTAAAGCGCCATACCGAGTAGGGCGGATGCCGAGGACATTTTCGGATCGATCTTTAGGCCTTTCTCGAGCACTGCGGCGGCTTTCTTGTATTCGCGCTGGCGGAGGTACAGGGAGCCGAGATTGTTGTAAGCCGGCGCGAGGCGCGGCGCGATCTGAAGCAGCGATTCATAACTTGTCGCAGCGGCTCCCAAATCGCCGCGCGCTTCTGCGGCCTTTGCCTCGCCGTACAGTTTTTGCACCCGCGCATCGTCTGGTTTGTCTCCCGACTGAGCGCTGAGCAGGGAAGCGAAGCAGGTAATCGTCAGCAAAACGAACAGAGTTGCCGCGAGTATGCAGCGGGAAATGCAGCCCTTGGCAAAGATTTGGATGCCCACAATGCGGGCAATTTTACAACGCCACTCGCGGAAACGCCTAGGATTGCAAGCGCTTCCAAATTGCAGGGAACTGGCGGATTGCTCGAGTGAAGGTCGTATTGCTTAGGCCTGCTCCACGTGCTAGGCTCGGGGCACTGCAGGGGTGAACCATCATGCGAGCGGTGGAGAGTCCCTTTCGAACCAGGGGATTTGGGGTTTTTGAAGTAGACCTTCGGGCCGCCGAATTGCGCAAGCATGGCATGCGCATCAAGCTGCAAGAGCAGCCTTTCCAGATCCTTTCCCTCCTTTTAGAACATCCCGGGGAAGTTGTGACCCGTGATGAGCTGCGGGAAAAGCTTTGGCCGGCCCACACGTTCGTGGATTTCGATCGCAGCCTGAACAAGGCCATGACCAAATTACGGGCGGCACTGGGGGATTCCGCAGACAGCCCGCGGTATGTCGAGACTATCCCTCGGCACGGTTACCGCTTCCTTGCGCCGGTCTACCAGCGGCAGTTGGAGCTGCGGCACGAGCATACGGCGGAAGGTGACCCCACTGAGGAGCTTCCGGCAGGTAACGGAACACCTGCCGCACAGACGTCATGGAGGAAGCTGCGTTTCTATGGCTTGATAGCAGCGATAGGAATAGCCGCTGCGGCAGTCTATGTCGCTGGCCGAGTTTCGCAGCCCGGGGGGCCGAGCAATCCGTCGAGCGCAGTCAGTCTACGTCGCTCAGTGGCCGTGCTGAGCTTCACGAACCTTTCCGGGGACCCGCACGAAGCCTGGCTCGCTACTGCCTTTTCCGACTGGCTCACGACGGAACTGACGGCGGGCGAGCAAGTGCGCGCAATTCCGGCGGAAAGGATCGCGCGGATGAAGATGGAACTGTCCATGCCGGATGTGGACAGCCTTGGCCCCGAGAGCCTGATTCGAATCCGGAAGAATCTGGGAACGGATTACGTCGTCACGGGTTCCTACGCCATGTTGGGAAGCAAGCCGCAAGGGCAGATTCGCCTTGATCTGCGGCTGCAGGATACGCAGACATGCGAAACCATCGGCGCAATTTCCGAGGCGGGAACGGAAGCGCATCTGCTCGACCTGGTTTCGCGAGCCGGCCAGCATCTGCGTGAAAAGCTCGGGGTTCGAGCGGTGACTCTCGAAGAAGCTGCGGAAGTCGCGATCGCGCTGCCGACGAAAGGCGAAACCGCCAGATTGTATTCCGAAGGACTCGCCAGACTGCGCGCCTTTGACGCTCTGCGGGCCCGGGATCTTTTGCAGAAAGCCATCGCAGTTGAGCCTAATTATGCGCTTTCGCATGCCGCCCTGGCGACGGCGTGGGGCCAGTTAGGGTATGACGAGAACGCAAGGGCGGAAGCAAAGAAGGCGTTTGACTTGTCTTCCAATCTATCCCGCGCAGAGAGACTCCTGGTAGAGGCCCGCTATCGTGAGACTTCGCTGGATTGGGAGAAGGCGGCGGGTATCTATCGGGCGCTTTTCGAGTTTTTCCCGGACAATCTCGAGTACGGCCTCGCCCTCGCCAACGCCGAGTACGAAGCTAATGAATGGAAGGACGCGCTCAACACAATTGCGGTCCTGCGGAAGCTCCCTGCTCCTTTGCGCGACGATCCGCGCATCGATTTTGTGGAAGAAGACGCTTCGCGGTCCCTCGGCGACACCAGGAGATCCGAAGCAGCTTTGGCGAGGGCCGCGGAAAAGGCTCAAGCTGCGGGAGCGTCGCTGCTGCTCGCAAGGGCCCGCAAGGAGCAAGCATGGCTCTTCGAGAACCTCGGCAGATTTTCCGAAGTGGAAGGCCCTGTGCAGGAGGCCACACAACTATACACGGCTGCAAATGATCGAGCGGGGGCAGCGAGAGCAACTGTTATCGGCGCGATTGCCCTGGGGAACAAAGGCGATTATCTGGGAGCCAAGAAGAGCTATGAAGAAGTACTCGCTCTCTACCGCCAGATCGGCAACCGCACGGGGCAGGCCAACGAGAACGACAACATTGGCGACGTTCTCGTGTACCTTGGGGATCTAGAAGGCGCCCGGCGTGGCTATGACGCAGCCTTGTCCATCTATCAGGAAGTGGGCGACCAGAATGGAGAGGCGCTGGCGGAGAATGGTCTCGGCGACGTTTATCTTGCTCTGGGGAATCATCAGAAGGCGAAGGAAATGTATCAAAGCTCGATCGGAATCTGCCGGCGCATCGGCAATCCAGCCCGAGAGGCAGACGCCCTGTCTGGCCTGGGCCGTATTCATAGAATCGAGGGAGATCCTGAACAAGCGTTGAGAGACCTAACCGAAGCGCGGAAGAAATTTGAGGAGATTGGGGACAAAACCGAAGTCGGTCGCGTCGATTTGTACCTTGCCGAACTCTTCCTCGACAAAGGCGAGGGTGAGCAAGCCGCCGTGTCTGCGCGACGGGCCGCCGAAGTATACGAAGCGAATAAGACGCCGGTCGGAGAGGCCGCAGCGAGTCTCTTGCTCGCACAAACGTTGCTCATGAACGGCCGGATTTCCGAAGCACGGGAAAAGGTGGACCAAGCAGTCAAAGTTGCCTCTGAAACGCATAATCGACAACTGGCATTATCCGCAGCTGTCGAAAGTGCGCGCGTTCGAGCGAGCACTGGGGATACCAAAAACGTGCGCGATGCCCTGGCGATCCTTAAGAATCTTGTGGGTACGGCCGGCGGATCTACCTTCGCCGAGCAACTCTACGAAGCGCGATTGGCCCTTGGCGAGATCGAATTAAAGTCCGCTGACAAGTCGGTGGGACGGTCTTATCTCGAAGGTCTGCAAAAGGAGGCCTCCAGCCAAGGTTTTCGGCTGATTGCGCAAAAGGCCGCGGCAGTCCTCGGAGGGCCCCGGAATCAAGCGGCTCTCGACGTGCAAGACTAGAGAAGCGTGTTTGCCTCGCTCGGGATTCCGCGGTAGTGACGAATCGCTCTCGATTGACGCAGCTCTCGGTTTCACCGGCCCAAGGTGCTTGAGCCAGAAATACTTCTAAGAGTTTTAGAATCATCGTCTTACGCGGTAGCACGCGAAGTACATCCAGGTACCTTGACTTCCCTGCAGTATTGAAAGACTGTAGGCGCGTTGTCCGCTTTCACGGAACGCACTGTACGTCATGCCTTGAGAGGTGTTCATCATGAAACCGCAATGGTTATCACTGCGGGGTCTAACCCTGGTCTTGATTCTCCAGTGTCTAGCCGCATCTGTTCCGATGTTTTATGCCCAGGTTAATGCGGCAGATCGGAAGACCAAACTGGCGATCGTCGGCCTCGACCACGATCACGTGTGGGGATTGCTCAAGGATCTGACCGAGGAGCCAAGCGCGGAGTTGGTGGCTATCGCCGACGGCCACCCTGAGCTAGTTGACCGGGCCAAGACCAAAGTGTCCGCCAACGTGAAGTTTTACTCCGATTTCGTGAAGATGCTCGACGAAATGAAACCGGACGGGGTCATTGTAACTACGGAAAACGACCGTCACTTGGAGATCCTGCGCGAGTGCGCGAAGCGGCATATCAACTACTCCACGGAAAAACCGATGGCCACGACGGCCGCTGACGCCCGAGAGATGGAACGACTGGCGAACCAGGCGGGCATCAAGGTGATGGTGAACTACTGGAATGTATGGGTTTCCCCCACGCATGAGCTCTATCATCGTGTGAAGGACAATCAGGTTGGACCAATTGAGAAAATTATCGTGCAGTACGGCCATCAAGGTCCGAAAGAGATCGGCGTGTCGAAGTATTTTGGCGACTGGCTGTACGACCCGGTAAAAAACGGCGGCGGGGCCATCATGGATTTCGGATGCTACGGCGCGGAGTGGGCGGTGTGGCTCAAGGGACGGCCTTCGCGCGTTTCGGCGGTTACACAGAAGCTGAAGGTAGCGCAGCATAATCCGGTGGATGACGATGCCACCGTCATTTTGGATTATCCCGATGGGCAGGCGATTATCGAAGCTTCGTGGGACTGGCCCTACAGCATGGGGCAAGTGGAAGTTTTCGGACCAAAGGGGAGCCTGCTTGCGACTCGAAACGATCTGTTCTTCCGCTCGCCCACCGACAATGTCGCCAAAGTGGGATTGGAAGGCGAGCGCGTCGCGCTCGACCCGCCGCCCCGCGTGACGAGCAATCCCATCTCCTACTTCGTGGATTGCATTCGAAACAATAAGCCTATCGAGGACCCACTCTCGATGAAGCTGAACGTCCAGGTGATAGAAATCCTGGATGCCGCGCGCGAATCCGCCCGAACCGGAAAGCAGCAAGTGCTCGACTGAAAACGCCGGCCCCAGGCACTCATCGAGCGTGCTTTGTGCCGGCCCGACGCGCGTCCGGTCCAGGCGATTCTCGTTCCCTCAATCAGTCAGGGATGGGGGCGTCTTTGCGAACGACGCGAATCAGATGGTCAGCGAATGCCGAGTGCATCTCTGGGATGTCGATCTTCGGCATATGGCAGTTCGCGCATTCTTTCGTTCCAACCGGGCACGCGGGGCCGGGATGGTCCGCCGTGGGTTTGTCCATCGGGGAGGTAACATGGCAGGCGAGGCACTTTGCATCGTAGCTGGCAGTATCTTTCGAGAGCGGCTCGTGCGGATTGTGGCAAGCGATGCAGGTAAGCCGCGCGTCGCCTTCTCCCCAGCACTTGCTTTGCATCAGACGATAAGGTTGCGCGCGAAGATTGGCCATACCGGTCAGATGTGTGAGCTTGACGTCCCACCAGGTGCCATGACAGGACCCACAAAAGTCGACAGAATCTCCCGGACTCAGCCTTCCAGGATTGAAAATCAGACGCTGGCCTTCTTCGTTCCCGATTCCTTGCTCCAGTTGACTGGCTTCCATCGCCCGTACATGTTTGCGACCCGGTCCGTGACACGCCTCGCAGGCCACTCCCCTGCCGTTCTGAAGAAAAAGATAAGATTGCCCTAGCTTTCCTATCACCACACGACCTCGCGGAAGCCACGTCTCGTCCGGTGGATACCTCCGAGCTTTTCCGAAGGCCCAGACCAAATTCGCGGTGATGGTGGACTCACCATCGGTAACTGTGAGCTGAGGAGCGGTATCGTTCGCCTTGATTTGATATAAATACTTCCCGTTCCGAAAAGCCAGATCGGAACGGGAGTGAAGCACGTCTGCATCCACGGCACGCATGAGCGTGCGGGCCATGGGGGTAGCTTCTTGAGGCGGTTATACGCGCATGGCATTTCGCGCAGGCGGCGTTGCCAACAAACTCTTTCAAGCTCGCAGGCTCGCGGCGAGGCCACCAGCCGGGTTCGGCGAGATGATCATTGGTGGAAAGTTGTGCGCGGGCGGGCACAGCCCGAAGGGCAACGACAAAGAACGGGCAAATCACAGCGGCCCCTATAGGAAGGAATCGTTTGCTTGCCCAGGTTTTACGCGTCATAGCGTGGCCGGTCCATAGTTTTCCTGAAAGCGCACTGCCAGTCAATTCCACTGGACAGGAACAGGACCCCATACGACCGCAAAGCGGCGCCCGTTTTTTCAAAATCGTTTTCCGCAAGAGGACTGGCGATTGGAAACTTCAAGGGCGATGCGGCCGTCGATGTCCCTATCTCCAACATTGACGCCGCTCCCGTGCTGTTGCGGAACAACGCCGCCAAGGACATCGGTTGGGCGTGCGTTTGGTTCGGGAAAAGGTACAAATCCCGACGCCGTCGGAGCGCGCTTCACTTACCAAGCAGGCGATCTGCTGCCCAGCCGCATGAAGGTGGGCGATGGCAGCTTTTGGTCAGTGCCCGACCCTCGCGGAGGGCTCGGAATGGGAAACCGGACCGGGCTGAGGGGTGAAGTGGCCGCTTCCCAGCGGAGCTGTGGAGCGCTTCAGGAATCTTCCCGTTGATCGCTACTGCGATTTGCTCACTCTGTCCGAGCCTTGCACGGCTTACGAACGCGAGCCTCCTGCCGTGCTCTTTCCGCGTAGCGATGATAGCGGTCCGGTAGATTGGCGAACCACAAGCTCGGGCTCGATGGCGATTTCCGGCAGGAATTCGACGCGCCCCTCGATGAGGTCCACTACAGTTTGCGCCGCGATCTGCCCCATTCGCAGGAGTGGCTGTCTCACCGTGGTGAGTGGGGGATTGGCGAAGGCGGCTCCAGGAGTGTCGTCAAATCCTATGACCGAGATATCTTCAGGGACGCGCAGCCCGGCCTCGTGGAAAGCCCACAGCGACCCAATCGCGGAGATGTCGTTGTACGCAAAAAGTGCCGTGAACGGCTGCTTCCTCTCGAGCAATTGTTTGGCGAACGGATAGCCGATCGCGGGCGTCGAGTCCGTCCCTTCCAACTGAACGGTTAATTCGGGGCGGACACAGATATTGAGTTCCTTGGCGACCTCGCGGATGGCGTTCCATCGGTCGGAGGAGTCCGAGCTCAAGGTCTGGCCCTTGATGAAAGCGATGTTTTGATGCCCAAGGCCTTGCAGATGCTCGAGGGCCAAACGGGCTGCGAGTTTGTGATCCAGCACGATATTGGTCACGCCCTCTACGCGCTGATGCCCCGCGACTGCCACGGTTGGCAAAGC
>DATAIH010000156.1:0-3282 GCA_036262755.1 Candidatus Acidiferrum sp. | reverse complement strand
ATGACGCGCCAGGTAAAGCTTGCGCGCCTCGGCCAACTCGGTGTTCAGTACCGGCAGAACATTTCCTAGCAGAGTTACCCTCGATGCTCCAAGTGGTTCGCCCTCGGTGTCCTGCTGCGTGACGAGCAGACTGGCATGCGGATCGGCCTGCAGGTTCTGCGTGTGCATTGCCATTGTGCTGATCAGGAAGATGGGACGGCCATGATCGTCGAGCCCATAGGGCATTACCGAACCGAAAGGGAATCCTGGCCGTTTTCGCGACAACGTGGATAGGCTGCCCATGCGACCCAAGTACACCAACGTGTGGGCACGCTCGGCGAACGTGGGCTCGGGCACCGGCGGCAGGTCAGGTGGAGGCCCGGGCCCCGCGTGTTTTCTAGCTAAAGGCTGGTACAAAACCCTGGGCGCCAACCCTTAATTGACGCGAGCCGCTACTACTCCCGCGTGG
The DNA here is from genome assembly GCA_036262755.1 of Candidatus Acidiferrum sp. Lineage (GTDB taxonomy): Bacteria > Acidobacteriota > Terriglobia > Acidiferrales > UBA7541 > Acidiferrum. The sequence continues at coordinate 2,834 of DATAIH010000156.1, read as the reverse complement.
CGGTTCTACGAAAACCGGTTGATCTAGCTGCGATTCACACCCGAACAAATATCCGGGAGCTCTGAGGAGGCGCTCATTGCGACGGATTCCAAGGCGCTTTCTTCAGCGCGTCCTCTAGGATCTGGTCGAGTTTGCGCTGCAGAGCGTGATAGTTTTTGATTCTCCACTCGCATTCTTCCGCCTGCTGCTTGCTGATGGTCTTGGTAGTGCGCTTGCCGGCGATAAAGCCGGTCCAGCGATAGTAGGTGCCATGGAGTTTGGGGGGATCGGCTTTGCAAGCGCAATTGGGCTTGCCGCATTGGCTCTTGGCGGTGGAAACCGAGCCGGGGAGAAGAGGTCCCTGGGCACGAATGAAGATGGTGGTTCCTGTGGAAGATTTTGTGTTTTTTGTGCTTGACATGTCTATTATCCTAATGTATTATGACGTTAGGATTATACCTTAAATGATCGCCTCCGTCAACCACCAATCCTGGCTCTTTTTCTTCCCCCTGGCGCAGCAAGCCGCCTTGCTCAAAGACGATTTGCTCGAGCCCGTGGACCAGCTGTTGCAGGATCCCCAGCTGGTCGAACTGGTTCGCCAATGCCTGGCCAGCCGCTATCCCCAGTCCGCTCGTACCGGACGCTTCGGCATGGCTCCCGATCGCCTGCTGCGCAGCGGTGTGCTCAAGCATCTGAAAGGCTGGAGTTTTCGCGAGCTGGAACGGGAACTGCGCTGCAATCTCATCTATCGGCGCTTCACCCACTTTGACGCCGAAGTCATTCCCCGCTACAACTGCTTCAGTCGCTTGTTGGCCGTGCTCAGTCCCCAGGTCATCCAGGAGATTCATCATCGGGTCGTGGGCCTAGCCTGCGAACGTGGTGTGGCGCCAGGACGCAGAATGCGGACTGACACCACCTGCATCGAGTCGAACATTCATTATCCAACCGACAGCTCCTTGCTGGGAGACTCCATTCGCGTGCTCACCCGCAGCTTGAGCAAGATCGCCGAGCAGTGCAAACAGGGAGCTCTGGACGTCATCGGGCACTCGCGTGCCGTGAAGTATCGTCTGCTGGAGATCAGCCGCGCCGCCAAGTCAAACACCGAGGCCGGGCGGGCGCGCATGCGCGCCAGCTACCAGAAACTGCTGGGCCTGACCCGAAGCGTGGTGCGGCAGTCCCAGCAGGTTCTCGAGCAGTTCAAGCAGGGGTGCCTCCCGGTGGTGGGCAGCAAGGTGGCGGTGTTCGCCCAGCTGTCGCAGTTGGAGCACTTCCTGCCGCTGGCGCAGAAAGTCATCCGTCAGACCAAGGACCGGGTGGTGCTGGGCAAAGAGGCCGCAGAGAAAGTCTTGAGTTTGTTCGAGCCTCACAGCGAGGTTATCCGCAAAGGCAAAGCGCATAAGCCCAACGAGTTTGGCCGGCTGGTGCGAATCGATGAAGCGGAAAACGGGATTGTGAGTGGGTATGAAGTTTTGGTAGGTAACCCGGCGGACACGACCTCGTTTCTGCCGGCGCTCCAACAACACCAAGCAGTTTTCGGACGGGTGCCGGAGATGGCGGTGGGGGATCGCGGTTTCTTCTCGGCGCGCAATGAGCGGGAAGCGGAGGAGATGGGAGTGAAGAAAGTGGCACTGCCAGCCCGGGGACGTTTATCGCAGAAACGCAAGGAGCGGCAAAAACAGCGTTGGTTTCGACGAGCACTGCGCTGGCGTGCCGGCTGTGAATCCACCATCAGCACACTCAAGCACCCGTTCTCGATGTTGCGGGCCATGTATAAAGGAGATAGGGGCTTCCAACGCTATGTCGGCTGGAGCGTGATTACCAAGAATTTATTTTCCATCGCCCGTTGGCAGGAACGTAAAAAGAGGAAACCAGCAGAGAACAAGAGCGATGCCCAGATGATTTGCATCGAGTAGGGAGCGGCGCCAGTTGCTTAGTGAACATGCGCGTTGGAGAGGGTTGGGTTGGATTTTGTCCTGGTTGGGAGTCGTGTGTCTCCTGTTGAGCTTGGGTCTGGAAGCCAGCGCGCATCATCCACCACAGGTTGCTTGCTATCGATCGATGGGACGGTCGAGAACCCTGGTCTCCCGTTCCTCTTACCAACTCTTGCGCAGGGCGAGCACTATATTTATTCACTGTCGCACTGGTCCTCGCGAATCTTTCTTCCTCCCTAATTTTTTCTTATCGGTCGACGATCTAGAATCCTGGCGACTACCATGGCTGGACGATGGTGGGCCACCGGGTACGAGTTCGGGGCCCCGGGTCGACTGCAAGGCTGCCGGTCACGCAAGCAGCACCCAGACGGTAGAGCGCGCTTCCTTCCCGAAATTCCGGCCCGGCAATGCCTAAAATTTAAAACTCGGGGTTTTGTAACAGCCTTTAGCTAAGCTAGAAGAAGTGCGCTAAACATCGCCGCCATCCAGGAACCGGGATGGCGTTCTGGTTGGCCGAGCGCAGCGCCGGGTGCCTTCGCTCGCCCGCAAGCATTAACTCCCGGCCGCGCCAGTTCGCGCCTCGCGAGTTGCACTAGTTCGGGCCTTTCATCTTGTATTTCACGCTGCGAGCCAGCTTTTCGATTTCGTCAGCCTTCTTGATCACCTCGACAGAAAGAACGTTCTCATCGGACTTGTCCACATATTGCTTTAGCTCAACCGACAGTTTGAGGAGTTTGTCGGTATCGCTCCTAAGCGCGGCGACGCGCTCCTTCGCAGCCCTTTTTTCCATGTCGTGGGTGATGCGGGCGCGCGCGTCATCCTCATCTGCGATGGGCATGTTGACGTCTGGTCTGCGCGGCGGCTGTTGGGTGGTTTGTACAAAGGCGGGAACGGCGAAGATGAAAAAGAACAAAGGCCACACGG
>DATAIH010000155.1:0-11667 GCA_036262755.1 Candidatus Acidiferrum sp. | reverse complement strand
CTTCTGCAATGAGGAGGATGGAGTTTGCTTGCCCAGAACGGCGTTCTGTGTGTATCTGATCAACCGACTCGATGGCCTTTGCCCGGCATTTTCCGGAGCGATGCCTTTCTGCTGCTCTCCCCGAGGTCTTAGCCCGTGCCGGCGAGGCGGCCCAGCCCCTCGCCGGAGCTTCCTCCCTAAATTTAGAACTCCCTTCTGAACGGTCTGCTATCCTCCCAGGTGACCTCGGAAGGGACTGACGCAACCAGCCATGGGCAGTCTTCAGGCGCACCTTGCCGTGTGGATCCTCAAGTGGCGCGTTAAGCGCCCCCTCAAGAAATGCCGCGACTACCGCCTGGCGCGCCAGCTTCTTCGTCCTCATGCTTACGAGCCTCCGGCAGCTGTGCGCATCACACCCGCGCAGCTAAGTGGCATCCCGGGGGAATGGGTCGAGTCGCCAGGTTCCGCGCAAGACATGCTCCTCTATCTGCATGGCGGCGGCTATTTTGCCTGTTCTGCGGAGACCCATCGTCCCATCACCGCGTTTTTCGCGATGCACGGCTTCCGCGTCTTCGCTCCGAATTATCGCCTGGCTCCCGAAAACCGTTTTCCTGCTGCGGTGGATGACGCCGTTGCCGCGTATCGCGGTCTTCTTGACGAAGGGCCTTCCCCGCGACGCGTCGTCGTGGCCGGGGATTCTGCAGGCGGAGGGCTCTCGCTCTCCCTCATGCTTGTGCTGCGGTCTGCGTGCGCGCCGCTTCCCGCTGCGGCCGCTCTTTTCTCGCCTTGGACCGATCTTGCCGCCACGGGCGAATCCGTCCGCACAAACGCACGCCGCTGCGCGATGTTTTACGGTCCGGCTGTTGCGCCAACCGCTCTTCTGTATGTCGGCGACGCGGATCCGCGCAATCCCCTCGTGTCGCCGCTCTACGCCGACCTCGCAGGTCTTCCGCCACTGCTCATCCATGTGGGCGCGAATGAGACTTTGCGTGACGATTCCACGCGCCTTGCGGAAAAGGCGCGCTCCGCGGGCGTCCCCGTGGAATTGAAACTCTGGGATGTTGTCCCTCACGTCTGGCAACTCGCGCCGCACAAGATCCCTGAAGGCCGCCAATCCTTGCAGGAAAGCGCGGAGTTCCTGCGCAGGCACGCGGCCGCGGAGAGTTCAGCGGGTGGGGGATTCGGTCAACATGCCTGAACCCCCCGCCAATCTTGACGACAGCGCGCATACCTCGAAAACCTGGCGACACGTACCCCGACCGAATCAAAGGCCCCGACGGCCCCGCCGGAGCGGGCACGATCTCGGAAAATTAGAAGCCGAAAATACCCCGCAATGGAGTCGGATGGATAGTTCGCCCGAAACGCGGACGATGCCCGGTGGATCGAGCGGAGCTTGGAATTTCGACGGAAGGTGCTTGCGGAATGCAATAGCCTGGTGCGCGATGACCTTGCAGGTCTCGATTTTGCAGATAATCGGGACTAGCCGGGTGGCAGCTGTGGCAGCGGTTTTTGTGGCACACGGTTGGAACTCGCGCTATGCCAGCGTTCATCGGCCCAAGATGGTTTTATTCTTGTGAACCCAGAATAGTATTTTTCCCCAGTGCTATCTTCCGCGAACGCTCGGATAAGATACCAATCTGCTTTGTACTTCTCTAGTTTGTCGTAACTTACCATGTATTTCGCTGGCGGATCACCCTCGCCGATGCGCGTTCCTGGGATCGACCCTTTGAGTAGAAGCGCCTTGTAGTCAGAGTGTTTTGGCAGTTCGAGGGCTACCGCGCCGATGTAAACCGCTCGCCGACCGATGTTTGTTACGCTCACAAGCCCCACCCGAAATCCAGGCCTCTCGGCGGATTCCAAGTCCCAGCGCAAAACGACACTTATGCTTGGGCGATCACGCAAGAATGCGAGTATTGAAATGGTGAGCCCTGCCGCGCCGAGCACGGCGCCTAAAATGGCAGTCACGAGCGAAACGATTTGGATGCCATTCATTGTCATCCTGTGAGTGCCAATCCTGAAGACGGGGGAGCGCTGCCCGTTCCCCCGCCCAGTCCCCAAAATAACTCTTTTTGCGGATGGACAAGAGGCTCAATCTGCTCCTTGTGCGCAAGGACTCACGGGCGCGGTGACGGCCGGTTTTGGGGCAGGCACTGCCACGGCCGGCCCCCAGGCTCCTTCCAGGATAGTTTGGCAATCTTTTGACATTTGTCTGACAGACCTGTGACAACTCCCGGTCGTGAACGGACTAGTGTTCTCTTACTGCCGGGGCTGGCTTGCCCGTCTCAACACTAATCCTCAAAGCTCGTGTGCAGGCGGAAGGACACAGGACGGGCTTCCCATTATCCGGTCGAAGGGACAGTTTTCCGTAATTGGTCGCTCGAGTCTCTCCTCATGCTCAAGCGCCCAAAAGGGGCCGACTCGTGCTACTCGGGGTGGCAAGGGTCGGCCCCGCACGCGGCGGCGTGTCTCAAAGATCCTGCCACAGAACAAAAGGGTTGGCCGACGATCAGCGTATCGCAACCCGACCTCTGCCGTGATCGCCAACCGCTCGTTCATTGTGGGAGCGAGCACACCTTAGCGCTGGCAAAGGTCAGGACTGCCCAGTCCGCTTCCAACTCCGCTTCATTTGTTTCAGCGTGAACGGTGTGCGAAAATGGAATGGAGAAGAGAGACGATGAGGAAAGCATGAGTACTTCTCTCGGAAAACATGCGACGTTGACGAAGCCAGAAGACTTTGGCAGCTTGCTCCAGGACGAAGGCATCATCTTTACGCAGCTGGACAAGGCGGTGAACTGGGCGCGCAAAAGCTCCATCTGGCCGCTCGGGTTCGGCCTGGCTTGCTGCGCCATTGAAATGATGTCCATGGCGGCAGCACGGTTCGACGTGGCCCGCTTTGGCGCAGAAGTTTTTCGTCCTTCGCCGCGTCAGGCGGACTTGATGATCGTGGCCGGCCGGCTCTCGCAGAAAATGGCTCCGGTCGTGCGCCAGCTCTACGACCAAATGCCCGAGCCCAAGTGGGTGATTTCCATGGGCGCTTGCGCCACTTCCGGCGGCGTCTTCAACAACTACGCCATTGTGCAAGGCTGCAATCAGGTGATTCCCGTAGACGTTTACGTTCCGGGCTGCCCGCCGCGGCCGGAAGCGTTGCTCTACGCGATTCTCCAGCTTCAGAAAAAGATCGAGAACGAAAAGGGTTCGTTCAAGCGCGCGCTGAATCTCGCGTAGTGGCACAGACTTCAATCCGTCGCTCGTCGTCGATGCCGCAAAGGGCACGGCGATTCTCCGTTCTCTCTACGGCGACACTTCTCGGTTGCCTAGCGAATTGCGGCTGCTCGGCAGACCGCTTGGCTAACTCGCCTGTCCCTCTCGCGCTATCCCCAGCTGGTTGGACCCTTGCTTGGTCCGACGAATTCAACGGCCCGGATGGTTCGGCTCCGGATCTCTCGAAGTGGACCTACGACACGGGCGGCAAGGGGTGGGGCAACAGCGAACTGGAGTGCTACACCAACCGTTTGCAGAACGCCCAAATCAAGGGCGGCAATCTCGCCATCACGGCTCAGCAGGAACGTACGCCCTTCGTTTGCTCGGATGGCTCGATGAACAACTACACTTCCGCCCGGCTTAAGACGCAGGGTTTATTCACCCAGGCTTACGGTCGCTTTGAAGCGCGCATCAAGATTCCCACCGGGCAGGGAATGTGGCCCGCTTTCTGGATGCTTGGCAATAACAGCGCGACTGCTGGCTGGCCGACGTGCGGCGAAATCGACATTATGGAGAATATCGGCAGGGAGCCCGGCAGGGTGCATGGCTCGCTTCACGGCCCAAGCACGACGAACCGCACGAGCGACGCTACTTCGATTTTCACATTGCCCGCCGGCCAGGCATTCGCCGATGATTTTCATGTTTACGCCATCGAGTGGGAGCCTGGCGTGGTGCGTTTTTATGTGGACAGCAATCTCTACGCTACACTCACGCAATCCCAGTGGCCCATTGGCGGCACCTGGGTCTTCGATCATCCCTTCTTCATCATTTTGAATGTCGCCGTGGGCGGCAATTGGCCCGGGTCGCCGGACAGCACCACCGTTTTTCCTCAACGGATGCTCGTCGACTACGTCCGCGTCTATACCAGGCAATGACCTCTGATGGGTAGTGAATGGTGACTTGTGGCTCGTGGTTCGCGACTGGCGAGAACTCTGTACCTCTCTGTGCTCTCTGCGCCCTCTGTGTTAAAACTTTTGCATGCAATCCTCGGTAGAGATCGGTAGAGAAATGGAGGCCCCCATGAGCGCATCACCTGTAACTGGCTCGAACGCCGCACTCGATCCTGCGCGCCAGCTTTTGCGCCACACGCTTGCGACCGTTGCTTACCGCGGCGGAAAAGCGTTGCGCGGCGCGCCGCATCACTTTGGAACCTTCCATATCGGCGACAAGACGCGCACGCCCGCGCAAATTCTCGCGCATATGGGCGATGTTTTTGACTGGGCGCTGTCGATCGCACAAGGCAAAGAAACGTGGCGGAACTCCACGGCGCTGCCGTGGAACGCAGAAGTCGACCGCTTTTTCGCCGCGCTGCAAAAGTTCGACGATTACCTGGCTTCTGGCGAACCGCTCAACGGTTCCGCTGAAGGTCTCTTTCAGGGTCCCGTCGCGGACGCGCTCAATCACATAGGCCAAATCGCTATGCTGCGGCGCCTCGCCGGGTCGCCTGTCCTCGGCGAGAATTATTTCAAGGCCGGGATCGCCGCTGGCCGCGTGGGCCTCGACCAAGCCGCTCCTCGCCGGGAATTCGAATGATGCATGGTCTTACGTGGGTTTGACGGGAGTCACTTGAAGCAAACCGATCGTCCATTGTTCGCCTTCGGGAACCAGAATGATGCTCATGCGGTGCATCCACACGCCGCGCTCCGTACCTGTGAGGACCCTTCGTGTCTTGGACCATCCCTTCGATGACGTAGGCTGCGTTTCTCTTAACGTACAGAACAAATAGGGTCTCAAAGTGCTTGCCAATTTCTTCGCGATTCCAGACCTTTCCCGAGGCATCCACGAGATGCGACAGACAAAAAGGGCGCCCTTAAGGGAACGCCAGCGGAGGACGGCCTGCGAGCGCCGCTCCTGCGCGAGCACAAGCCCTAGGTATAGCTAGTGCAGCGCGGTGTGGGCGTTGCCGCTTCTGGGGCGAACTGCAGGCCGTCGGGGTTTTGGCACACTGACTGGCGGACTGCTCCATGAGGGCGCGGGCACCCGGGATGGACTCAGGTGTCCGGAAGAGCGGCCACGTTCAGAGCGACATGGCGGATGCCGGAAGAAGTCCCCGAAGGCTGCCTGATTGCGGTATGCTTGCGGCAGAGAGCTGTGGTGGGAGTCTATAGCTATGAGTGCTGAAGTGAGCCGCCGTGAATTTCTATACGGAGCGGAGGCTGTAGTGCTGGCGCCGCTCTTGAACCGCGCGTATGCGCACGTCGCACCGGAAGATTTGGCGGGCGACGAAGAATTCTGGAAAAAGATTCGTAGCGCGTACGTCCGCGACCCGAAGCTGATCAACCTCAACAATGGCGGCGTGGCACCGGCACCGGTCAGCGTCCTGGACGCGGAGATCGAAGCCATCCATTACAGCAACCAGCTACCGGCTTACCGCATGTGGCACGACTTGGAGCCGGGAGTCGAGGCAGTACGCAAGCGGCTCGCGCAGATGTGGAACGCCGATCCCGAATGCATTGCCATCACGCGGAATGCCAGCGAATCGTTACAGATTGCGCAGTTTGGCCTGGACCTGCGGCCCGGCGACGAAGTCCTGACCACGAGCCAGGACTATCCGCGCATGATTACGACCTGGCAGCAGCGCGAGCGCCGCGAAAAAATTGTGCTCAAACAGCTGAACTTCGCCGTGCCGGTACGCAATCCCGCGGATTTGCCGCGGATGTTCGAGCAGGCTATTACGCCGCGCACGCGGGTCATTCATCTCTCGCACGTGGTGTTCATGACCGGCCAGATCTTTCCTGTGAAGGAGATCTGTGCGCTGGCGCGCGAGCGGGGTATTACCAGTATCGTTGATGGTGCGCACGCGTTTGCGCATGTGCCGTTCGAGTTCTCCGATGTGGACTGCGACTTCTACGGTGCCAGCCTGCACAAGTGGCTCTCGGCGCCGATCGGGACGGGCGTTTTGTATGTGCGCAAGGACCGCATCGAGAAACACTGGGCGCTGATGGCCGCGCCGGAATCGATGGACAAAAACATCCGCAAGTTCGAAGAAATCGGCACGCACCCCGCGGCCATGCACAACGCCACGCTGCAAGCGCTGGAGTTCCACGCGCAGATTGGCGCGGAGCGAAAATTTGCGCGCCTGCGTTATTTGAAGAATCGCTGGGCGGAGCGGTTGAGCAAGGTTCCTGGCGCGAAAGTGCTGGTCGAGTTGGCGCCGAACCAGTCGGGCGCCTTCGGCACGATCCACTTCGATACGATCGAGCCAGGAAAGCTGTATGAAGCCCTGCTCACGAAATACAACATCCTGGTTACACCCATCAGCGGGCCTGGCTTCAATGGCATTCGCGTGAGCCCGAACGTCTACACTGCTCCGGACGAGATCGACCAATTCTGCGCTGCCGTGGAAGCCATCGTACCGCGCGGGTAAGGGGCGGGGGCGTCGATGTCGTTCGTGAGCAAGACCGCGGAACGGTTGCGCAAGGAACGGGAGTGATGCGCCAGCGAGCTTGATCGAAAAGGGCGGCCGTTGCCTCGTTCCGTGGGCGTCACCATTTCAGCAATCGCGCTATTCTAGTTCGCGATCAAGACGGAAAGTTCGACGCGCCGCTCGAGAACAGACTCCGAGGCGCTGTTCCGCAGGCCGCAGTTTGCGACGTCTTGGTGAATGGCATGCAGTACGATGCGGAGTTCGAAACACCAGCCGACGGGCGGTACTTTGGGCGCGTGATCGTGCGGGAGAATCTTTCCGACCGCATTCGAACGATCACGCTGGCGCTGTTTTCCACTGCGGTGCCGCAGTAGGTTTCTTCCGCAGGGCCTGGTTGCTCACGGCAGGCGAATGATCGTGGCGGTGCCGCCTGGCCAATGTAAGTTGGCTCCCGCAGCTTCAGCCTCTTTGCGGACGTAGCCCATGCCGATGATGCGCGGGGGATCCCAAACGCGGGCGGCGCGCGTAACCGAGCCAACTTCTTTGCCGTCGTCACCTGTTAGGGAAAAGCCGGGCTCAGGAACGGCATCACCGGAAAAGAGCAGTGAAACGCGGCGCCGGTTCACCTGGCCGCGAGAACGAACGCGCTCCACGATCTCCTGTCCCGTGTAGCAGCCCTTGGTGTAGCTGATGTGGCTGTTTTCGAGGCCTGCTTCGTGAGGAATCTGCTTGTCGCCGAAGTCGTAGCCGAACCACGGCAGGCCTTGGGCCAGGCGTTGTCCGTTCAATGTCCCGTAACCCACCGGGCCGCCGCCATGTTTGCGCGCAGCTTCCACGAGAATCTGCCAAAGAGTTTCAAGATGGTCGCGCTCGACAACGAACTCCACACCCGCCACCCCTCCCGGCGAGCGCTTGACCATCCGACAAGGAAGCGGGCCGGTCGAAAGTTGTGATCCTTGGCCTCGAGAGGGCGCGGCCACAGAGGGATAGGGGAGGAGGCGAGTATCGATGCTCGAAAGCTCCTTGAGCTGTTGCAAGTCAACGCCAGTGAGCTCCTCCACTACTGCGGCGGCCTTTGCGCCTTCCAGCGCCAGCGTGCCCCAGCGCTCGGTCTCGTCGGCGAGGGTGACGTCGTCCATGATGATGTATTTGTCCATCCACTGGATGAGTTGCTCGCGAATCATGGTGTAGGAGACACAGAGATGGTGGTCGGTGAAGGCGTAAGTTTCAATCTCGGCCAGGATGTGACCTTGCGGGTTGAGCAGCAATGAGACCGTGCCTTGTCCTGCGGCCAGATCTTTGATGTTGTTGGTCAGAATGGCGTTGAGGTAGCGCACGCGGTCCGGGCCGGTGAATTTCAAATAGCTGCGATAGTTTTTGTCCTCGAGCGCAACGGTTTGATTGGCAAATCGGTACTCCGCGGCGGGGTCTCCAAAATCGTCGGGCAGCGAACAGCCGAACCACACGCCCATTTTCGCGCCCGCGCCTACGTACACACCCGCCAGCGGCGAGGGTATTGGTTTGGCGTCCGCGCTAGCGGTTCGGTCGGGTTTGGCCGACGGCATTTCCATCGTTTACTGATTCGTGCACCTTCAGTTTATCTCTTTTTGTTTTATGAGGGTGGATTGCGGGCTCGCGGATGATCACGCGCTTTGCGGGGCCGTTGAAAGGCAATGCTATAATCGCTGAATGCGAGACGACTTGCGAGGCCTGCCGGCCCTCAATGCCGCCCAAGAGAGCCTGATCCACATCACCATTCCCGTCGGGATGCTGCAGTGCAATTGCTCGATCATTGGGGACCCGCTCACGCGCGAAGCGCTCGTGGTGGATCCCGGCGATGAAGTTACGCGTATTCTCGAACTCCTTGGCCGGCGGCGTCTTACGGTGAAGGCTATCGTCAGCACGCATGCGCACATTGACCACGTCGGCGGTCTAAGCAAACTGCACCAATATACGGGAGCGCCGGTGCTGATGCACCGCGACGATTTACCGCTTTATCAGGCCATGGAGATGCAGGCCTCGTTTCTCGGCGTTCTGCCGCCTGACTTGACCGAAGTGGATCAATTGCTGAAGGAAGGCGATATCCTGCGCTGGGGATCGCTCGAAGCGCAGGTAATTCACACCCCGGGACACACACCTGGAAGCGTCTCGCTGTATCTTCCGCACGATGCGGGCAAGATTTCTTTGACCGACAAGGGGGCCTCGAGCGCGTCGACGGCTGGCGCCGACCGAGGGAATGGCACGCCGGGAGCGGGTGTGTCCGATGCCTCTGGAAACAGCGATTCGCAGTCTCAAAACGCCCTTTCCGAAATGGGCGATTCGCAGAAGCCCCAGATTCGCACGCCGCAACTGCTTGCCGGCGACACGCTGTTCGCCGGGAGTATTGGCCGCACGGACCTTTGGGGAGGTTCACTGGAAGAAATTATGGACTCGCTTCGCGGCAAACTGATGCAGCTGCCGGACACCACGATCGTCCATCCCGGCCACGGGCCGATGACCACGATTGGACGCGAGCGCGAGACGAATCCCTTTTTGCAGCCGGAATGAACAGGGTAGAAGCGAGGTCGTAAAGAAGAGGACGTGAAAGTGACAAGGTAAAGAACCGAGGCGGCGCGGGTTAATCCTTCGGTGACTGCTTGGCTTTGCGCAATTCCTCCATCACAGATTGCACCAGTTCTTTGGCGTGAACCAATTCCTGATGAATCATGCGCAAGTCCATGGCCGGCACGGCGGGATTGCGTTGACTGGTGCAGTAGACACCATGCTGTCCGGCGAGAACCAGCGCATTGGTAATGCGGTCTAGCGAGACGGCCAGCCGGCCGCGTTCGCGACCGAACATTTGCTCGTAATGCTCGAGCTCTTCCTTGTGTTCCTGAAAGGCAGACATGGTTTCATTCCCTTGAAAAATCGGGCCGGTCGGAAATGCCGCCTCCCGAAAGCCGCAGGGCTTGCCGACCCACCCTGCGGGGTGCATATCTCCAAAATGCGGTCCGACAAGTCCGAGCCGCGGTAACCTAGAGGATCAGATTGTGCCTCCGGGCCACCGGCAAACCGGAGTGGCACTTCGGGCACAAAAGCTTCCACTAAACTTTACCCCCATCGGTCCTGCAGAACATAATTCGTGTGACACCAGAGCCAGCCCTAATTTGCATGGCTGAGGCCCGACTGAAATGCAAGCAGAGATGCTGGATTCACCGAGAAGCTCTGGGGAAGCCGTGTGGAGCAACCCGACGATGCGACGTTCCGACTTGGTGCAGCACAAGGAGAAGGAAAAAGGCACGGTCTCCCGAACCTCTCAGATCGTTTTTGGGGAGCGGCAGCACCTTCTCCGCGTTCTCGATTCCCTGGAGGGCACGGACCTCCCGATCGCTCGCCGGCAGCAGGAGCGGCTCATTCTCGAAGAGTTGATTCACGCGCGCACGCGGGAGTTGAACCAGATCAACGTGGCCTGGGACGAAAAAATCGGGCTGGTGCTGAGCGCGGATGCCAAGCCGGAAATGTTGGAAAAGCTGGCGAAGCAGGCGCCGCCAGAAGATTTCTATTTGCTCCGGCTGATCAGCGAGCATCCGCGCGCGAATGCGAAAACGCTGGCCAAGCTGGCGAAGCATCCTTACGGCGCGATTCGCGAGAACGTCGCGCGCCATCCGAACGCGGACGCCAACACGCTGGCCTGGTTAAGCCGCGACCGCAGCCAGCCGTTGTGGTATCTGGTGGCCTTCAACCCCAACACACCGTTGCCGCTGCAGCGCCGCTTGCGCGATCGCCTGAAACGACTCGGCGAAAACCAAGCCTTGAACTAAACAGTACTGCCCCCACGAATTCCACCTTGCCGACCCTCGGCCCGCCCGAGATCCGAGTTTTGCCATAGGCGAGCGACTTGGCATCGAGGCACGTCGGCATTGCCGTCTAAATTCCAGCGAAGATATCAGCCGTCGGATAAAATGGCGCGCGGCTCGAGTCGATTCAAGAAGCCGGCGCAAGGAGTGAAATGGGGCCGTTGCAAGATATCTTTGAGACCTGGGGGCGCTTCCTGTACGAAGAAAATGCGACGGTGGCCTTTCTGCGGCGGAGGCCCTGGCTGGTTCTCGCGGTGAGTGCGGCGGTGGTGATTCCGTGCTTCTGGCACCGGCGGATTGAAGCGGGCGACCTGGCGAGCCACGTCTACAACGCATGGCTGGCGCAACTGATCGAGAAAGGGCAAGCGCCGGGGCTCTCGATTGCCCGGCAATGGGACAATGTTCTGTTTGACGTGATGCTGCTCGGGCTCGCGAAGGCCGTGGGCTTTGCGGCCGCACAGCGCATCGTGGTTTCGCTGTGCGTGCTGGTATTTTTCTGGGGAGTCTTCGCGTTTATCACCGCAGTCACCGAGCGGCCTCCGTGGCTTCTCACACCCTGCCTGGCCATGCTGGCCTTTGGCTATTCCTTCAGCATGGGGTTCATAAACTACTGTTTCTCGATCGGGCTCGCATGCTTCGGGCTGGCCGTCGTGTGGCGCCCGCGGAGAGTGGACTGGGTCGGCGGAGCCATCTTCGCAATACTGACTTTCGTAGCCCATCCGATTGGATTTTTGTGGCTGATCGGTATGGTTGCGTACATGCGCGTGCGGTCGAAATTGCCGGGATGGTGGAAGGTAGCGTTGCCCGTCGCGGCTGTGGCGGGACTCTACGCGGTCCACCGGTACACCCTAGATCGACCGGACCTTTCGGCGGACTGGGACCGCGGACCGTTTTATTGGTATAACGGCGCAGACCAACTGGTGCTGTACGGAAAACGATACATTGCCCTGGCGGCAGCATCGTTTTGCTTTGGCGTGGCCTGTGTCGCGGCGAATTTTCTCGCGCGGCCACGCGAACCAGGTGTCTGGAAACGATTGGAGTTGCCGTTCGAATGGTATGTCGTGGCTTTTTGCGCAACCGCGTTGCTGCCGGAAAATCTGCGGCCCTCGCCCGATGCTGGCTGGATTGGTCTGCTTGGCTCCCGGCTCACGGCCATCTCCGCCATTTTTGGCCTTTGCGTCCTGGGATCCCTCAAGCCGCGCAAATGGCATCTCGCTGGCTTCG
>DATAIH010000154.1:0-18862 GCA_036262755.1 Candidatus Acidiferrum sp. | reverse complement strand
ACGACTTAGCTGTCTTTCGCCCACTGTCGTGACGAACTTGGGCTAGCAGCCACAGAGATACAGCCACCGTCTGAGATCGCATCGGTCGAGTGGGATGCGCTGTGGGAACACGGAGGATTCCCCGAGCCCTTTCTCTTCAGGAGAAACTTCCACTGACTATATTTGTGAAGCTCGTCGAACACATTGACCGGCGGTTTTGCCTGCAGGCGGTCCAACTCCAGGGTCTCAGCCACAGCAGCTGGACCGCGCAGCAGGAGGCGCCGGTCATCTGTGTTGTCCTAGTTGAGGTACCGGTCGCTGAGCAACCGACAAGTGGTAGTCTTTCCAACTTGCCGCGGTCCTGAAACCAGGGCCATCTGACGATGCTTTTCAAGGTGGTCCTTCAAGACCGCGGTGCAGGCGCAGCTAATTACAACGCGTCCCCAAACGGATGGGGTAGGTCTCGTCCGTTTGGTTTATTGCGCGTATTGTCCCTGCTTGTTTCGCTTGTTTCTGTTGCCGTTTCCTTTTTAACACTAGATTCGTGTACACTATTCTTGTATGAAGAACATCACCCTAAGCGCCGATGAGAATCTCATCGAACAAGCTCGGCTTACGGCAAAAGCTCAGCGTAAGACTCTCAGCGCCGCATTTCGGGAATGGCTGGTGCAGTTTACTGGGCAATCGGGGAGCGCGCAGGAGTTTGATTCCTTGATGAAGCGCCTAAAGCATGTCAGGGCGGGGCGGCGTTTCACGCTCGAGGAGATGAATGATCGATAGGCTCTTTCTCGACACAAAAAGCGCGTGAGCGAGAAATTCGCAAAGGACATTCTTTACATCCATGATACCTTTCGGCGCTGCCCGGATTGTTTTTGCCAACGGATGATCTTACGCTTGGCCGAGTCCGGAGTATCGGTCCGCAGAAGACGCGCTATGTTCCGGGACCTTGTCTGAAGAAAAGTGGAATGAAGTTGTGGTCTTCGATCTGAAGGAGGATGGGCCACACGACTCCCTTAGAGGTTTGGAAACGAGTCTTCTCAACGGCGAAGCTAAGTAAGAGCCTCAGCCCGCTCCGTTTTTAATGATGGCCAGGGTCTGGGTGATCTCCAATTCGAAACAACTGAAATTCCCGAATTTCCGCTGCGTCGGTGGAGCTAAGAATGTTCAAGCGCACTCGCGACGCGCTACACGGCCGAAAGCCCTCAATTCGTTTGTGTCCGACAGTGCTACCGGAAAAGAGCGCCTGCCAATGCTTGCCGTCCCAGGCTTCCACGCGGAACAGCTGAACATGCTGGCCGTTGTTCAAACGCTCCATGATCAATGCGTGATCGAAGACCACTGGTGCGGGAAAAGTCACTTGCAATACCGCGTGGTGCGAACCCGGCGGCGCCTGCCAGAAAGTGTCCGGGTCGTTGTCCAACGCCTGTTCGGTCTCGTCGTTTCTGCGCACATGCTTTTGTGCGGCTAGATTCATCCCAAAGCGCTTCGAGATGGCCGCTCCGAATTCTTCCAGCCGGTTGACGTCTTCCTCGGGCAGCAAGCCTCGTCTGTCCGGTGCCAGTCCAAGCATCAACTGGCCGCCCCGTCCCACGGTCTCCTCGTAAAGGCGGATTAAGTCCGGTAGGGATTTCAGTGAAGCCTCGTCGTGTTGGTGCCAAAACCAATGTTCTTTCCGCAGCGGAGTATCCGCCTCCGCAGGGCGCCAGCGCAGGAATCCGTGGCGGTCAATCACGTTCCAGTTCTCGCGCGGAACTATCCCTGTTTCATTCCCGATCCAGCGGATGTCTCCGTATTCGAATAGACCGGTGTCCGCAAAAACCAGGGTGTTCGGCTGATAGGTCCGTAGTTCCTCGATGATGCGCGGGAAATTATAAACATGGCCGGCGCTTCCGGCGCCGTCCAGCCAGAACTCGACGAGCTCACCGTAGTTCTGAGCAAGCTCGTCCAGCTGCGCCGCATAGTACTTGTCGTACTCCGGAGAATTACTGTAGCGGGGTTCGTGGCGATCCCACGGCGAAAGGTAAACTCCAAACTTCAGCCCATACTTTCGTGCCGCAGACGATACTTCTCTTACGACATCGCCTTTTCCATCACTCCATAGGCTACTCTTCACGCTGTAGTTTGTCTGTTCGGTCTGCCAGAGACAGAAGCCATCATGATGCTTGGCGACCATAACGACGTATCGAGCGCCAGCGGCTTTGATCGCACGCATCCACTGCTCTGCGTCAAATGCCGTGGGATTGAAAATACCCGGATCCGCCGAGCCGTCGCCCCACTCGCGATCCTGGAATGTATTGAGACCGAAATGAAGGATGACGCCAAACTCGAGGTCCTGCCACTCGACCTGCTGAGGAGACGGCTTGACATCCGAAAAATTTTGCGGCCAAGCACTTGTGATGAACAACGCCAGCAGGCTTGTTGTGAGTGTTTTGGCCACCAATGCTCGGGGGGATATTTTCATGTACTCGCGTGCCTGATTAACCCGCTTAACATCAACTCCGCGTTCGAGGCCCACATGCGATGCAAGCTGTCGGTACTAGAACTGACAGTTTTTACAGGTGGTTTCAGTTTACCTCTTTGGTAAAAAAGTCAGCCTGGTTATGTTAGCGGTGTAGCAAAGTGGTGGCGGCCTGAACCCTGTCGTAATCCGCGGATCCATACCATCCCATCGAATCTGGGCAACTTGAGAAGCGACGGACGGAGCTCTAAAGAACTACGATGGTCTTATTACAGTTTGGCCCACGAAACTCAACTGTCGGGCAGAAAGGGTCGCCGCTCAGCGGTCCCTGCCTGGCAATACGTTCTGCGGTTGGGAGAATCGCCCAGCATGTCGTAGGAGACGATGCCCGGAAGCCAGTTAGAGCATGGGTCGCGGCAGCGGCGTCACTCGTCTTTTTTTATCTATTCGCCTTTCAGGGCGTTGTTGACGCCCAACTCAAGGAAATCCGGCGAGTCCTCGTTCTTGATGACCTTGGGTCTATCTCGTCACCCGGATTCGGAGAAATCGATCAGGCACTCTTCGCGGGTCTACAAAAATCGCCATACCAGATCGAGTTTTATCATGAGAGCCTGGAAGTCACCTTATTTCCGGACGCAGTTTCTCAAGGCCGGTTTCGTGAAGAGTTCGTTCGCAAGTATTCAGAGCGCAAACCCGACGTGATCATTGCGGCCGGGTCGGCGTCCTTCACGTTCATCGCCGAGTCGCGCGAAAGATTCCTGCAGGACACACCAATCATCTTCTGTGCAATTCTAGGGGAGATTCCGAACCGGCAAAATCCCGAACTGCACTTTACCGGCGTTTTGGGCAGGTTACGTCCGGAGGAGACTCTGAATGTGGCCCTGCATTTGCTGCCGAGCACCAAGCACGTGGTAGTCGTGGGCGGTCAGGGCAAGTTTGACGATGGATGGGAGGCCATCGCCAAGAAGAGTTTCCATAACTACGAATCAAAGCTTGAATTCACGTATCTTACTGACTTGACCATGCCCGCTCTGCTTGGGCGGCTCAAAGAGCTGCCGAGCGACACGATCGTCTATCACACTGCAATCACTCAAGATGCAGCAGGAAAGCGCTTTGTTGATTCGGCGCAGTCCGTACCGTTGGTGGCCAGTGCCGCAAATGCGCCGGTATTTGTCATGGACGATGCGGATCTTCGGGGAGGAACGGTGGGCGGCGACTTGGTGAACTGGGCCGACGACGGCCGCGTCGCCGCGGACATGGCCGTGCGGGTTCTCAACGGGGAGAAGCCGCAGGATATCCCCATCGTTACAAGCAACGACGCCTACATGTTCGATTGGAGGGCGCTGAAGCGCTGGGGTTTCAACGAAAGCGATCTGCCGCCAGGCAGCATCGTGCTCAACCGCCCGCCGACCTTCTGGCAACTCTACAAGTGGTATGTCTTGGTAGGACTTTTCGTCCTCGTGGCACAGGCGTTGGCCATCCTTGCGCTTCTGTGGGAACGGGCAAAAAGGAGAAATACGGAGGCGGAGCTAAGCAAGAGCCAGAAACAACTGGAAGGCATTGTCCAGTCGGCAATGGACGCGGTTATTGCCGTCGACGACCAACTGCGAATCGTTGTGTTCAACGCCGCTGCCGAGAAAATGTTTGGGTGTCGGGCGCAGGACGCGATCGGGGGCGCGATCGACCGTTTCATCCCAGAACGCTTCCACGCGGCGCACCGCGCGCACATTCAGCGCTTTGCTGAGACCGGCGTCACAGCTCGATCGGTGGGTACCTTAGGTCCGCTGTCGGCTCTTCGCGCCGACGGCGGAGAATTTCCAATAGAGGCCTCGATTTCACGGACAGAGGCTACCGGGAGAAAGCTATTAACGGTCATTATCCGGGACGTCACCGAGCGCAAACGAGCCGAAGAAGCCCGATTCCGTCACACCGCCATTGTGGAGTCCTCCGATGATGCCATCATCTCGCTGGACCTGGACGGGACGATTTTGAGTTGGAATATTGGCGCACAGCGGATCTATGGATACACCGAGGCAGAGGCGCTCGGTCAGCCCATCTCCTTGATCGTTCCCCCTGAACAGCCAGACGAAGAACGCAGCTTCTTACGGCGGTTGACTGCAGGTGAGAGGATTGAGCACTATGAAACGATCCGTCTCACCAAGGAAGGCAAGCGCATTGATGTTGCCCTGATGATTTCGCCGCTACGCGATTGGACAGGCAAGATCGTGGGCGCCTCCAAGATCGCGCGCGACATCACTCTCCGCAAACAAGCAGAAGCAGCTCTGCGCGAAAGTGAAGAGCGCTTTCGTCTTGTGGCGAATACGGCTCCGGTGATGATCTGGATGGCAGGTCCCGATAAGCTCTGTACGTATTTCAATCAACCGTGGCTGAAGTTCACCGGTCGCCGCATACACGAAGAACTGGGAAATAGGTGGGCGGAAGGCGTCCACCCCGATGATTTGCAGACCTGTATGGATACCTACGGCAACGCGTTTGATCGACGCGAGACCTTCGAGATGGAGTATCGCCTTCGGCGGCATGACGGAGAATACCGCTGGATCTTCGATCTGGGCGTGCCCCGGTTCAGCCTTGATGGTTCCTTTGCTGGATACATTGGTTCCTGCATTGACGTTACTGAGCGCAAACAAGCAGAGGAGGCTCTTTCCAGCGTGAACCGCAGATTGATTGAAGCCCAAGAGGAGGAACGCACCCGGATTGCAAGGGAGCTTCACGACGACATCAATCAGCGTATAGCGCTTCTGGCGGTAAATCTGAGTACTTTGATGCAGGCCCCAGAGACCGCAGCGAGGCAGGGTATGGAAGAGATAGCGTGCCGGCTCACAGAGCTCGGAACTGATATCCAGGCCCTGTCGCACCGCCTACACTCCTCGAAGCTTGAATACTTGGGCCTGGCAGCGGCGGCCGGCGGATTCTGCAGGGAGTGCTCCGACCGGCAAAAAGCGGAAATAGCCTTTCACTCCGACGACCTCCCTAAGGTTCTGCCACAAGAAATCTCAGTTTGCCTATTTCGTGTGTTGCAAGAAGCCCTCCTAAATGCGATGAAGCATAGTGGTTCTGAGCGCTTCGAAGTGTCGCTCAGCAGCGGATTGAATGAGATCGAGCTGAGTGTGCGCGATTCGGGTCGAGGTTTCGATGTTGATGACGCTATGAATGGGCGAGGGGTCGGTCTGGTCAGCATGAAAGAACGGCTGAAGCTCGTTGATGGGCAGCTGTCTATTGACTCGAAGCTGCGGCATGGAACAACCATTCAAGCTCGCGTCCCTCTCCGTCCCAAAATGAAGTCTGCAGGAGTAAGTGGATAAAACATGAGCAATTTCCCAGTACATCAAACCCATCGGTTGAAGCGAATCGCGCGGCCTGCCGTGAAGGCGTGAGTGGGCGTTTCTTCAGGGCCATCGGGAGTCCAAATGCAGAGGAGAAGCGCGAAGGTGACGCGATGACGGGATCAGCGAAGGTCTACGAATTGCGTATTTATCACGTGATCCCCGGAAGGCTGGGCAGCCTGGTGGCCCGCTTCCGAGATTATACCGATAAGCTCTTTGCGAAGCATGGAATGAAGAGTGTTGCCTACTCGACGGCGCTGGACGAGCCCGTGAAAAGCAACACGTTCTTTTACATTTTGGAGCATCCGAGCCGCGAGGCGGCGACCGCGAACTGGAAAGCCTTCCAGGACGATCGGGAATGGAAGACCGTGAAGGCCAAGTCCGAAGAGAAAGGCAAACTGGCGGAGAAAATTGATTCGACTTTCTTGACGCTGACCGATTTTTCCCTGCTGCCACGGATCTGAGACTAGGCGACCGGCTGATTTCGATCTGCCACGGGCCCTTCACCGCCGGCCTTGATCATGCGATCTCGAAACAACAGATGGTAAGTTTGGGCGGAAGAACTTCTTCGCCCAGTTCCGCGTGGTTCTGACGATCTGAAGTTGGCCAGCAGCGGCCTCCCGCTTTCGGCCAGGTAATGAAGACTGAAACGCAATCCGGCGGCGCACATCCAATGGTTGAGGTTCTCTATGCGACCCGACATCGTTCCAGGAGCAATTTTCCCCAACTACGAGCTTTCCGACCAAACTGGCAAACACAGGAGACTCTCCGAATTGCAAGGACAGCACCCCATGGTGCTCGTGCTGAGCCGGGGAGGTTTTTGCCCGAAGGACCGCCGGCAGGCAGAAGGGCTTGTTCAACTCCACCGTGAGATGGAGGTTGCCTATACGCGGCTAGTCACCATCAGCACTGACAACATCACCGACACGAATGAATATCGTAGTGGAGTCGGCGCCCATTGGCCTTTCCTCTCCGACCCGGGGCGTATAGTTCAAAAAGATCTGGACATCGCGGAATACACTGACCCTCTCCACAATCCAATGATCCCGCATGTTTTTGTTCTCGAGCCCGGTCTCGTGGTTTATAAGGTCTACAACGGCTATTGGTTTTGGGGCCGTCCCACGATGGAAGATCTCCGCCAGGATCTCCGCGCCGTCACCAAAAAATGCCGGCCGGACTGGGACATCACTACGCCTGAAATGAAAGCGGCGTGGCAGCAAGGCCGCAAGGACCTCTTCTTTCCGTACGGCAAAACGTACGCCCAAACCATCGGGGAAGAAGACTAGGAAAGGTAGTCCACGATGAAGATCTAGGTGATCACTCCGTCGCCTTGCAGGCGACGGAGTGATCACAGTCTTGCACTGTCTGTTGCACTTTGCACTCTCAAGCGCAGCAACCTTCCGTGGAGTTCTCGCTTGGCTCGAAATATCGTCATTTTGATAGCGGGTAATTGTTTGCCGAGAGTGCGAGCAATCTCGGTGTAGCTCATGCGACGGTAGTATCGCAGGACGAGATGAATGCGGTACTGGCGGGGCAACCGCCGCAGCTCTTCGGTTACTTGGCGTTGCTGTTCCTGGAGCAGCACTCTCGCGAGCGGGGAGGCGGTTGAAGTATCCGGCAGGTCGGTGAACCGCTCTTCCTCGACAGTATGACGCGACTCGCGCCGCCTCTTGCGCAGCTTATCAATGCAATGTCGGCCGGTCACCTTTGACAGCCACGGCCAGAATGTCCTGGGCCGCACGCCGGTGCCCAAAATGGTATGCAGCTTCAGGAAAACTTCGGCCGCCGCATCTTCAGCGTCCTCCTGGTGCCAGAAGAAGTGCCGGCAGACCTGCAAAACGTGGCGATAGTGTGTGGTATAGATTGCGCTTAGCACTTCTGGACAAGTTTGCAGGGGCTCGTTCAGAACATTGCAAAGCCCCGGGATCGAACTCGTGACGGATGCCATTGCTTCCCCTTTCCCCGTAACAGCAGGCACACCCCCAGCATCGCTTCCGAGTCAACGTTTTCGTGGACCGTCGGAAGCCCCTCCGCCTGACTTGCCCTCTAGGAAACCAATCGTTGCCGGGCAGCGCGGCCAGGTAGAGGGTCTGGAGCCTGCCCAGGTTCTAGCGTGGAAGAATCCCTGTCACTCGGTGCAGCATGCATTTTGAGCACTCTTTGGCCGCGGCGAATGACCAGAAGCGTCAAATCATCACCGGGCGGACAACCATCAGCAAAGTCTAGAACGGCACCTAAAGTTGAGAAGAGCGCCTCAGTGGCAGTGCCGTGGCTGGCAGCCGCGGCTGCCACGGAGAGCCGCTGGGTATCGAATTCCTCATCGCCCGAGTTGCGGCACTCCGTCACTCCATCGGAGCAGGCGATGAACATGTCCCCTGGATCGAGTGTGATGCTGCCGGCGTTAAACGTGGCCCCTCGCAACGCACCCAGCATTGGGCCGCCTTTCTCCAACGGCACGGCCGACTTGTCGCCGCGCAGGATCAAAGGTGGCGGCAATCCGGCGTTGCAGTACACGATCTCGCCCCGCTGAGGCTCTATCCGAGCGAAAAACAGGGCTGTCAGGGGAGCAGCGCCCTCGTCATCACAAAGCTCGCCGTTAATTTCGGTAAGAACGGCGGCCGGGTCCGAATGCGCTCGGGCGCAGCGTTGGACCACTCCCGTGAGATGGGGCAGCCAGATTCCCGCAGACAGCCCTTTGCCGGCGATATCACCAACGGCGAGTCCCAAAGCGGCGCCGAGGTCAAGCACTTTGAAGAAGTCACCGGAAAGATGGCGCACCGGAAATATCTCGCCTGCAATCTCAAAATCCCCCCAACTCAATTGGCGGGGAGCGCAGAGCCTGCGCTGCACCTGGGCTGCCTCAAAGATGGCTTGGCGTAGCTTCGCTTGTTCCTGGCGCAGCGCGACCAGTTCTTCTTGGAGTGCGAGAAAATCCTCCAATGGGACATTCTGAGGGGAAGCTGCACACTTCGCCGTGATGAGGTCCTCTGTTGTAACCCGGCCCCACATCTCCTCCGGGCACGACCCCAGCGATTTCCCGAACATCCCTCCGCCAAACGCCATGACGCCCACCTCAACCCACAAATCTGTACCCCACACCGTGCACCGTTAGGAAGAAACGCGGCTCCTCCGGAATCGGCTCCAGTTTCTGGCGAATACGCACGATATGTGCGTCCACCGTTCGAGTGGTTGGATACTTCTCGTAGCCCCAGACCTCCTCGAGGAGGCGATCCCGGCTCAGCGTTTCCCCGGGATGACACAGGAAATGTTTCAGCAGCTCGAACTCTTTCGCGGAAAACTCCACGAGCTTCCCACCACGAAAAACCTGATAGCTGCGCAGATTGACCTCGACATCGCCGAAGCTGTAGCGGTCCTGCTCCTTGGGGAGCGTTTGAGTTCGCCGCAAGACGGCTTTGACACGCGCGAGCAGTTCGCGTATCGAAAAAGGTTTCGTGACGTAGTCATCGGCGCCAAGCTCGAGCCCCACGACTTTATCCACTTCCTGCCCGCGAGCCGTAAGCATGATGATGGGAATCGACGGGCGCTTCGCTTTGAGTTGCTTGCACACATCGAGCCCGCTCATGCGCGGCATCATCACGTCCAGGAGCACCAGGTCCGGAGAATCCTTAAGCGCCCGCTCGAGTCCCTCCGCGCCGTCGAGCGCCGTGACCACTTCGAAGCCTTCGTACTCGAAGTTATCGCGCAGGCCGGCAACCATATTGGGCTCGTCCTCAACGATCAGAATTTTCGTTGCTGTCATGAACTCTCCTTGCGTTGCCGGGGCCTTGCGACCATCTGACGGCTTAATGTGCTCCTGCCGGCACGGCCCCCGCTCGGGCCGTCGTGTCGATGGGCAACGCAATGGTGAACTTACTGCCCTTCTGCGGCACGCTTTCCACGGAAACATCACCCCCATGAGCCCGCGCGATGTGCCGCACCAACGACAGCCCCAAGCCGGATCCCTTGACGTTATGGACCAGCGGATCGCCGCAGCGGTAGAACTTCTCGAAAATCCTGTCCTGTTCGTTCGGCGGGATTCCGATCCCCCGGTCGCGCACTTCCAGCTTCACGCTGCCGTTGGCGCGGTACAGGCTGACGCCGATGAATTTCTGGTCCTTCGAATACTTCAGGGCGTTGTTGACCAAGTTGAGCAACGAACGGGCGATAGCCTCCCGGTCCACGCTGATCGGCGGAATGTTGCTGGCAATATTCTCCTCAAAGGCAAAGCCGTTCTGTTCGATTTGAAAACGATAGGAATCGAGGGTCGAACGAACCAGTTCGGCGAGATCCGTCTCTTTGAAGTCGTATTCCTTGCGCCCGGCTTCTATGCGGGAGAAGTCCAGAATGTTGTTGATGAGAGCGGTCAGACGCTCGCTCTCCTCGCGAATGATGCGAAAGTATTCTTGATACTTTTCCGGCGCCGTAAGGCGACCCAGCTCCAGAGTCTCCGCGTAGAGTCGGATGAGCGCCAGCGGCGTGCGCAGCTCGTGCGAGACATTGGCAACAAAATCGGACTTGAGCCTCGCCAAATTCATCTCACGCGAAATGTTGCGGTAGGTGAGAAAAATCCCACCCGCCAAGATGATAGACAGCGCCGTCAGAACCAGATAGTTGTACCTTAGCAATCTCGCGCTAATTTCATCGATGGTCGTGCCCGGGTACTTGATGGAGAAAACAATATCGGGGAAAACGTCCGTAAAAGTCTTCTCCACTTCGGGTTTGCCTCCGTCCCAGTTTGCCGAACTAACCCAGGGAGTGGAGCTTCTTGGCGCATGGGCCATCATCACCGGCGGATTGGCGTCAGACCGCAATGCGCTGCTCGTGCTGGCCAGAACGCTGCTCATCACCGCAGGGAAAAAAGTATCGCGCAGATAATCCGGGTCGAACCCGACGATACCCAGGGTCACGAGTTCGGAGCCGGTTCCGCCCGAGCACGAGGTTTCCGGGCTATCTTCTGAGACCTTGGGAGGAACAAAGTACGCAATGCTCGAGTAGTACGGCTGGTCGTTTTGGGTTATCCAGGAGCCGTAGAAACCGAACGGCATCTCTTCCTTTTTGGCCATCGCACCGAGTTTCTGGACTAGATCTGGGGCCTCCGCGGGAAGCCACTTGGCGGACATGTTCACCATCTCAGCGGCTCGCTTTTGGAACTCTTCATCGCGGTCGCGAGCAGGCTGGGAACGCCAAATGAGAAAATGGTCCTTGAGAAAACGCTCCTTGCCCACGTCGACCCACACTTCCTGGAAGAGAACAGCATAAAGAAATTCGGGGTGAGCGGCGAGGATGCTCCCGAGCTTGCGTTTGATGCTGGCTGACTCCCCGGTACAGGGAAACTCCTTGCGCAGGGGTACGAGCATATCGGTTGCCTTGCTCCAGCTTCTTTTCTCAGCGATTCCTAGCACATGGGTAAAGTCGCGCTGAATGGCCGCCTCGATGGCCTTGTCGCGCTGAATGTGGTGTAAGTTAGCGATGCTGAACGCCATCAAGGACGCCGCCGGAAGAATAATGGCGAGCTCCAGAGTAAGGAGTAGCCGCGTGCGGTCTGTTATACGGCGCTTTTTGGACATTCCTCGCCTCGCCAATTCGTTTACTCGGCCCGAATCATGCCAGGAATATAGAGCTCCGATAGGGTGGATGTGTCAAGCCGGAGCAAAGAATTGTAAAAAGTTGTGAACGCATTGGCCTGGCCACCTCGCGGCAGCCGGGGGCATCCGGCAAAATTGCTACCCCACAGACCCTTTGCCCTCTGTTCGTGCGAGAACCAACGTTCTCGGTATCCCCGTTTGACCAAGACGCTGGCGTTGACTGAAGGTCGTGTAAGGTAGAGGGTGGGTAACGGATGCGGCTTTTTACCTTTGACGACGCCAGCGGAAACTCGAAGTAAGCCATTCTTTCTATTAAGAGCATTCCTCCAACGTCTGCTTGGCGTGTTTAGCTCGGCGGGTCTTGCAACTCTACCTTGTTGCTCCTGTATGGCTGGAAGCCGCCGCCCCAGTCCACCGCGATCACTTCCATGTCGAGCTTTTCCCCGTCCACGTGGACGACCACGAAGTGGTAAGGATTTGACCCTCGCTCGACCCCCGGCTTGACCAGATGCTGCAGTTTGAGTTTGTTCGTCTCGTTGGCCTTCAGGAATTCGCTGAGATCGGGCTCTCCTGAATACGCGTAGATCGGGGCACCGCCACCTCCCGACACAACCAGGTCCATGCGATGCGGTCCACCAGCGTCGGCATAGCGCTCCACCCAATGCTCAAACAGGTGCTCGTGTCCAGAGAACACGGCACGGATATGATGCGCATTAAACAAGGGCATATAGAGAGTCCGGAGATTTTTGGTTGGCTCTTCCACATGCGCACCCCCGTGCGGACCGGAAGAGAAGGGCGCCTGATGGCAAAAAACAACGACGTTGATGTAGCGGCTTCGGTCGAGTCCTTCGAGTTGCCCTTTCACCCACTGAAACTGCTTCTCGTCGCCCGCGATATTCGCATCCAGAGCGATCACGAACGTGTTGCCATACCCCAAGGAGTAGGTCGTACGGCCGCGCAAACGTCGTGGCGACCCCTCTGGCGGGATGAGGGCCGACACCGCATCGAAATAGTTTCGTAGGCCTGCTTCCGTCGTGGTCGCTTCATGGTTTCCGGGCACGAGGAAATACGCCACGTCGCCTTCGGTCGTCAGGCGGTTGATGAGCGGCACGAAGCTGACATTCCATTGCTTCACCTCACGCCCATCTTGAACCGCGTCTCCCAATTGCAGGACGAACTTCACTGGATAGTCCGTGGTGGCAAGTCTCTTGATCTGTGCAAGCACCGCGTCGACGATGAGCGAGTGCTCATACTGGACTTCAGTGCCGTCCCGGCGTCCGCGCGTGTCTCCGTACACGACAAACGAGAATTTTGTGATTCCGCGCGACTCAGCCTCGGGGAGAAGCGGTTTGGTCGGAGGCTTGATCGCCGTAACTCTCTCTATTTCCTGCTCGGCTCTCGTCGCTGATATTGCGAGGAGACCGAAGCCCGCTAACAGCAAACGGACGGCGCGCAAAGACCCGCTATTCACTTTCATGAGGAGGCACCCTTTCCTCGATACTCACGGTTCACTCTATGGAACGCCGTCCCGATTCGTTCGGGCAGCGTTTTATCCGCCCTATTGTCTATGTTGCAGCACATGACAAACAATACCGTTGACGATGCCGAAAGACGTTTAAATACTTCGTCCTAAGTGCACGCGGGCCAGGGAATCGGGAGTTGTCCCCGGGTGAGGACGGAACGGAGGAACCCTTATGGCCACTCGTTGGAACTCGTCAGCCACCATCCTCGGGCATCCGCTTATCTCCGTTGCCATTGGCGCCGACAGCACCAAGAATGAATTACGAGGACACGCGCGCGGCATCATCGCTTGCGGAGATATAGCGACCGGCGTTGTGGCGTGTGGCGGATTCGCCCGAGGGGTAATTGCCTTGGGTGGCTTGACGATAGGCCTAATCGCGGCCGGCGGATGCGGTATCGGCATTTTCTCAATCGCCGGACTTGCCCTCGGCTGGTTTGCCAAAGGCGGCATTGCGGTGGGCTATGCGGCAATCGGAGGTGTGGCGTACGGGTACTACGCTCTCGGTGGAGTGGCTTTCGGAAAATTTCTCTTCAGCGCGGCGCACCGCGACCCGCAAGCGATCGCTTACTTCTCGCATTCCTGGCATGCGCTCTTTTTGCCCTCTGGAGTAAGACTGCCGCACCAGTGAGGCGAAAGCTATCCTCCGTGGCCCAATCTGCTTCTATCGCCGGTTCTGCGATGGTGTGTTTCCCCGGATTTAGGCTCTGTTTAGATTTGTCACGTTAGATTCTATTCGTCACTGCAGCTCTTCTGTTCATGTCAGGTTGACCGGCTGGCCGCGATTCCAGCGCCGACGGGGATGAAATCATGATGAGACGCGATCTGCTGAAGGCATCTTTAGCCACGGGCGCCGCTACTCTGTTTAGCAAGTCAGGCGGCGGCATCGCCCTTGCGGGCCAGAATCCTTTTTCCGAACCAAATGGTCTCACAAAATATGTCGCAGAGTTCGTGCTAAATACAAAATACGAGAACATCCCTTCAGACGTTCTCGCTCTCGGTAAGAAATCGATTCTGGACGGATTCGGGCTGGCCTTGGCCGGCTCGGTCGCGGAATCCGGTCCCATCAGCCGCAAATACATCCAAAGCCTGGGCCTTTGCGAAGGGAAATCTACCGTCATTGGCTCCGCGCTTAAGTCCGCGCCACGATTCGCAGCTTTTGTGAATGGCGTCTCCATTCATGCGGATGATTTTGACGACACCCAGCTCGCCGTGGCTAAAGATCGCGTGTATGGCCTTCTGACTCATCCGACCGCTCCGGTGTTACCGCCTACGTTCGCCATTGCCGAACTCGGTAAAGTATCGGGCAAGGATTTCCTGCTCGCCTACCACCTCGGCGTAGAAGTGGAAACCAAGCTCGCCGAAGCCAGTTCTCCTCGCCATTACGAGGATGGGTTTCATTCCACCGGTACGTTTGGCACGCTTGGTTCCGCCACGGCGTGCGCAAAAATCCGTGGGTTCTCTCCGGAAAAGATCCTGACCACCTACGGAATCGCCGCTTCCGAGGCCAGCGGGCTGCGCGAGAACTTCGGCACCATGACGAAACCGTTTCACGCCGGACATGCGGCAGAGAATGGAGTTGTCGCAGCCGACCTTACGAGTCTCGGCTGGACTGCTGCACCGCAAATCCTCGAGGCCCCGCGGGGCTTCTTTCACGCGTATAGCGGTACTTACGATCTCTCCGCAATCATAGATAAGTTGGGGAATCCGTGGACCTTTGCGAATCCCGGTGTTTCCCTGAAGCCTTACCCTTCGGGTTCCCTCACGCACCCTGCGATGACTGCTCTCCTGCGCTTAATCCGGAAATACGACATCATTGCTACGGAAGTCGAAAAAGTGGACGTCGGCACGAACCACAACATGCCCAACGCGCTGATTCATCACCACCCGCAAACTGGCCTACAGGCGAAATTCAGTATGGAATTTTGCCTTTCCGTTCTGCTATTGGAACGCAGGGCGGTTTTGGGCCAGTTCACGGATGAATATGTGAGACGCCCCGAAGTGCAAGAGATAATTCGCCGCATCAATTTTTATGTCGACCCAGTCGCGGAAAAAGCCGGATATGACAAAATGACCTCGATTATCACCATTCACCTGAGGGATGGCAGAACCTTGAAAGATCAGGCAGATTTCGCAAAGGGCAGCCCCGCCGATCCGATGACCTTCGAAGAGACAGCCGCGAAATTTCGAGGCTGTGCCGAATACGCCAAATGGCCGCAATCCAAAACGGAGAAAATCATCGATTTCATAATGGCCCTGGAATCGGCACCTGATATGAGCGCAATGTCGCCCTTGCTGTCATCGGAGAAAGAATAGAGAGTCCTGATCTATGCGAGCTTTCAACATTGCGGTTATTCCCGGAGACGGCATCGGCAAAGAAATCGTGCCTGAAGGCATGCTGGTCCTCGAAGCTGCAGCAAAGCGCTTTGGGTTCCGCATTACCTGGACATGCCTTGACTGGAGCTGCGAAACCTACATTAAGACTGGAAGAATGATGCCGGCAGACGGCATCGCGCAACTACGGCCGTTTGACGCTATTTTCCTCGGCGCCGTTGGACATCCCGAAGTGCCCGATCACATCTCCTTGTGGGGCTTGCTGATTCCCCTGCGCCGAAGCTTCCGCCAGTACGTGAACCTCCGCCCGGTACAGCTCTTTGAAGGAATCGAAACGCCACTCAAGCACTGGAAGCCCGGCGAAATCGACTTTTGCATCGTCCGCGAAAACAACGAGGGAGAATACTCGAACATCGGCGGCCGCCTCTACGAAGGAACGGAAGACGAAATCGCGATGCAACAGACCGTTTTCACGCGGCGCGGCGTCAATCGCGTACTGCGCTACGCATTTGAATTGGCGCGAAAGCGAAAGAAGCGCCTGACTTCAGCAACCAAATCCAACGGCATCATCCACACCATGCCCTTCTGGGATGAATGTTTCCGTGCCATGGCCGCGGAGTACGCAGACGTTCGTACCGACCAATTTCACATCGACATCCTGACCGCGCACTTTGTCCGTCATCCCGACTGGTTCGACGTCGTTGTGGGGTCGAATCTTTTCGGGGATATTCTCTCCGATCTCGGGCCCGCGGTTGTCGGATCGATTGGGATCGCCCCGTCTGCGAATTTGAATCCTGAAAAAGAGTTTCCCTCCATGTTTGAGCCAGTTCACGGCTCCGCACCGGACATCGCGGGAAAAGGAATTGCCAATCCCATCGGGCAGATTTGGTCTGGTGCGATGATGCTCAGGCACTTGGGCGAATCGGAGGCTGCCAACGCGGTGGAAGCCGGCATCGCCGCAGTTTTGGCGCAAAGAAACGTGCGGACCCCGGACATTGGAGGGACCGCTTCGACGAAGGAATTGGGGGCGGCGATTGCTTCAAAAGTGAGCCTTGGGAGGTAAGCTCATTAGCCAAATCTGGCTTGCGCGATAGTGGGTGGAACGGCCCGGGGCGCAGTCGGTATCAGAAAACACGTAGTCATTCGTATCGCTTGTGAGGAGAGCTACAGCCATGCGACTTGATCCTCGGGAGGAGTCCAAAGGGCCGCGAACGAGTCTGTCTCTGACTCGTCGCGACCTCTTCGAGATCGCCGGGTTGGCCATCGCAGCAGCTGCGGTTCCTTCGACGATGGCCTTCGACGGCACAACTCCTCCGCATGATGACGGCGCCGCAGAAGGGATAAGCTCTTTCACGGAACGCCTTAGCACGTACATGAGCGAAGCACGATCCCGCGCACTGCCAGAGGAAGTCGTTGAGAAAACCAAAGAACATGTGCTCGATACCCTTGCCGCGATGATTTCGGGTTCCGAACTGCCTCCCGGCCGCACGGCAATTGAGTTCGCGCGCTCTTACGGTGGCCGGGAGGTTGCCACCGTAGTAACTTCGAAGTTCGAGTGCGGCCCGATCGAAGCGGCGCTTGCGAATGGCGTGCTGGCCCACGCCGACGAGACCGATGATTCGCACTCCCCTTCCCAGTCGCATCCTGGCTGCGCAGTTATTCCTGCGGGTCTCGCGGCGGGCGAACGGTTCGGAATCGGCGGAACACATTTTTTGCGCGCGGTGGCGCTGGGCTACGACATCGGCCCACGCTTCACGATGACCTTGGGTGGTCAGCGCTTTGAGGCCGAGAGCCACTGGAGCACGCACAGTATTTCTCCCCTGTTTGGCGCCGCTGCAGCGGCAAGTTGTGCCGCGGGCTTGAACGCACAGCAGATGCGCTGGATGCTGGGCTACACGGCGCATCAATCCTCCGGCCTCGGGGCATGGAATCGCGATACCGAGCACATTCAGAAGGCCTTTCACTTCGGCGGCATGACGGCGCGCAGCGGAGTCACTTCGGCGTTGCTTGTGCAAGCGGGCTGGACCGGCGTAGCTGACATCCTCTCTGGAAAAGACAACTTTTTCGCGGCTTACAATCCGCACGCGGATCCATCAGGGTTGGTCGACAAGCTAGGCGAGCGTTATGAAGTCACGCGCACGAACATCAAAAAATGGCCCGTGGGTTCGCCGATCCAGGCGGCGCTTGACGCGATAGTGATTTTGCGAAAGCAGCGCCTGTTTGACGCGGCCGAAGTCCAACAAGTGTCCGTGCGGCTTGCCACGGATGAAGCCGCTATCGTCAACAACCGTGAAATCCCGGACATCTGCCTCCAGCACATGATTGCCGTGATGCTGCTCGACAAAACGGTCAGCTTTGCTTCGGCGCATGACAGCAAACGCATGAAAGATGCCACGATTCTGCGCGAACGCGCCAAAGTAAAGCTAATTCCGGACGCAGAGCTGGAACGCCTTATGCCGTTGCGCGTGGCCATTGTCGAGGTTACGCTGGCAGACGGCTCTCGCCTCACCGAGCGGGTCGACAACGTTCGTGGCACGCCGGAAAATCCCATGACTCGTGACGAGGTCATCGCCAAAGCGACCGACCTTATTACGCCTGTTTTCGGCGCGGGGAAATGCTCGAGCTTGATCGAGAAAATATTCCATCTTGAAAATGTCACCGACATTCGCGAGCTTCGGTCTCTGTTACAACGTAACTAGCTTGCAGGTTTAGTTCCCGTGGTACTTCGAGGAGAGAAGCAATCACTGTGCGAATTGTCGACATCCGTGAAACCGTTGTTCCCATCAAATCGGACATTCGTAACGCATACATCGACTTTAGCCAAATGACGGTGAGCGTCCTTGCGCTGGTCACCGACGTTATGCGCAACGGCAAGCCGGTCATTGGCTATGGATTCAATTCGAATGGCCGCTATGCGCCCAGCGGGCTCTTGCGCGATCGCTTCCTTCCTCGCCTCAGAGCAACGCCCTCAGAGTTGCTGCTCGATGAAACAGGCGAGAACTTCGATCCACATCGCATCTGGGCCACGGTCATGCGCAACGAGAAACCCGGTGGCCATGGCGAACGCTCGGTCGCTGTCGGCGTTCTGGATATGGCCGTTTGGGACGCCGTCGCAAAAATCGCCGGCCTGCCGTTGTATCGCCTTTTGGCCAATCGCTATCGCGGCGGGAAGTTTGAAAATAAAGTGTTCGTCTACGCAGCAGGCGGCTACTACTATCCCGATAAGAGCCTCTCCGCCTTGCGGGATGAAATGCGTGGGTATCTCGCGCTCGGGTACTCGGTTGTGAAAATGAAGATTGGTGGCGCGCCACTTTCCGAGGATTTGCGGCGCATCGAAGCCGTGCTCAAAGTCCTAAAAACTCCAGACCAATTGGCAGTCGACGCCAATGGCCGCTTCGACCTGGACACCGCTATCGCCTATGCGGGGGCACTCGTTCCTTATGGTCTCCGCTGGTATGAGGAACCCGGCGATCCGCTGGATTTCGAACTCCAGGCCAAACTCGCGGATCATTATTCCGGCTCTATGGCCACGGGCGAGAATCTTTTTTCTTTGCCGGACGCGCGAAACCTTATCCGCTACGCGGGCTTGCGGCCCGATCGCGACATTCTGCAATTCGATTGCGCGCTGAGTTACGGCCTAGTG
>DATAIH010000153.1:0-88581 GCA_036262755.1 Candidatus Acidiferrum sp. | reverse complement strand
TAAGACGCGCCGGTCGAGACTCCGACGGCCGCCGCTTCAATCGCGGCGAAGGCTGCGTGATCGTCCACAACATCGTTGGTCAGGAAAATCTCCTGTCGGCCGCGCCGGCGCATGCTCAAAGTAGAGAAATAGTCCAGGGTGCGCGCCGCACCAACACCCGCAAACAGCCAGCGATTCTGTTGCTCCCAGAAACGGTGTCGCGCAACATTTTCCCGCAGCGGAGAGCAGGTTTTCGATGGGCTCTCGGAGACGCGGGAAGGCTCCGGTTTCGGCGCTTCTTGCGGCCAGGCCGTCTCGACGACCACGCTCGAGGCAAGAAGCAGCAACAGAAATTTAAGCTTCTTCGGGTTCATCGCTCTCGGATCTCGCGCTCTCCTTAACGGGTATTATCGCAGCACGTGCTGCCATCTCCCGACAACGCTCCCCTCTGTTGCTGGATTCGCAACGTCTTTCCGCCGAGCATTGTCATTCCCATCGCGAGACGGTATCTTGAAAATTGGTCCGCTAAAGTATTTCGAGAAGGAGCAGCTCATGCCGCGCCCCATAGTACTGCGATCCGTCTTTGCCGTCGTTCTGGCTGGGGCCTTCCTTCCCGTGGCTTTCTCTCAGCCGCAGGATTCACAATCCGTGGCCGAGGCTGCTCGCCGCGCCCGCGAAAAGAAGAAAGACTCCGGCAAACCCGCGAAGGTCATCACCGACGACACGCTGGACGTGAAGAAGGGAGATGTGCAAAGCGCGGTCGCGGAGGAACCCAAGATCGCCGGGGCCCCAGAGGCCGCCAACCAAAGTGCCAACGGCACCGCGAACCCGCCCGCTAGCGACGGCAAAACACAAGCCGCCCAGGACGACAAGTTAAAAAAGGAAATCGCCGCAGTGAAAGAGCGGCTCAAGGACGCGCTCGGCGATCTCGACCTTCTGCAACGCGAAAACCGCCTCGACCAAGACACCTATTATTCGCAACCGAACTTTGCGAGCGACACCGCGGGAAAGCAGAAACTCGACGACGAACAGCAAAAGATGAGCGACAAGCGCCAGGAAATCGACCGCTTGAAAGGCAAACTCGCGGATTTGCAAAAGTCGCTTGGCGAATCCGCTTCTTCCTCCGCGCAACCCTGATCGGCTTTCACCCTTCGGCCAGGCCCGGACACCGCCGAGCTACCTCGTTCGCGTTTCCGGCAAACTGTTTCCAGTTAGATCGACGGCATTGTCCCTCGACAGAAACCCATTGCGGAAGAGCGCACGGGAACGCCTGGTTCGCCGAATCACATGGCCCCTAAGGGCCTTCCTCTGGCAGGCGCCAGGTCGGGCGGGAAAGAAAAACTCGCGGAACAAAACGGTCAGTCGATACCGTGGATCCGCAAGCTCACCAGTTGATCGATGGTCAGGTTCTTCATGCCGCGGGACTGCAGCTTGCTGATGTATTCCGGCGTAACGCCATGAATGCGCATGGCGATCAGTTGGTCCGGCTCGGGATGCGAATAACCGAGCTTCTCGACGGCGCCGATGAAATCCGGCGAAACGCCGTGAATTCGGAAAGCAATCAGCTTGTCCAGCTCCAGGTGGTCGTATCCGTACTTTTTCAGCTCCGCCATCCATTCCGGGGATGCGCCGTGAATGCGCATGGCGATGAGCTTGTCCGGATCGGGGTCATAACCGGCCTGGCGAACGCTTCGCACCATTTCCGGCGAAACGCCGTGAATGCGAAAGGCAATCAGCTTGTCGCTGTCGGTCTCGGTGAGCCCTGCGGATCGCAGATCGGAGACAAATTCGGGAGAGACACCGTGAATCCGGAAGGCGATGAATTTGTCGCTGTCGGAAATATTCACCCCGGAAGAACGAATCTGGTCGATGAATTCCGGCGTCACGCCGTGAATCTTGAAGGCGATCAGCTTGTCGGTGTCCAACCCCTGCAAGTTTCTTGCTTTGATTTCCCGGGCGAACTTCAGGCTCACGTCGTGAAGGGCCATGGCCCACTGTTTGTCCCCGTCGATCCCGGCGAATCCCAGCGCCTTCATCTCCTGCGCGTATTTGGGATCGGGGATAAAATGGAACACTCCCGCACCCTCGCCATCCTTCACGAATCCTTCGCATTCGAATCGGCCGGCGTCCCGCGTAATGGTGAAACGCACGTCCTGGCGGCCCGGTTTTGCAAGATCCAGTCCGGTGAGCTCTTTCACTTCCCAGTCTGAGCTCGAGTGAAAGTGATGCCCGCCGCGCGAATCCATGATAGAAACTTCCACTTTCCCCGGCTGATCGGACGGGTGAATGGTCCAATCACCGCTTTGCGTCTGGCCGCGGAGCGCTGTGGCCAGCCCGAACGCCGCGCCGCCCACGATCAGAACGAGCCCCATCACTCGATTGAAGTTCATAGTGCCTCTCCCGTTTCCGCTTCTCCCTATTGCTACAGAACCCCGGCTTGTTTGAGGGTAATCAATTTGTCGAGCGTCAAGTTCTGAAAGCCGTGCTTGCGCGCTTTGTCGATGAATTCCGGCGTGATTCCTTGCACTTTTGCGCCGATGAGTTCATCCACGTCGAGGTTCTTGAAGCCCGCATCCTGCATGCCCTTCACGTATTCGGGCGTAATGCCCTGCACCTTCATCCCGATAAGGTTGTCCATATCCGGGTTTAAGCCAGTAGCCTTCATGGCCTTGACGTAGTCCGGGGTGATCCCTTGCACTTTCATCCCGATCAACTCCTCGGTGTCGGGCTTGAAGCCGAGGGCCTGCATGCCCTTGACGTATTCCGGTGTAATCCCTTGCACCTTCATTCCGATGAGGTTTTCCGGATCGTACTCGAGACCCAGCCCGCGCATGTCGTTGGCATATTGCGGGGTGATGCCCTGCACTTTCATCCCGACCAGTTCGTCGATGCCGAGCTTCGGAGCAAGGCCGCGCATGTCGCGGACATACTCCGGGGTGATGCCCTGCACGCGCATCCCGATGAACTCTTCGACGCTGGGCTTCATTCCCAAATCATGGATTTCTTTGACGTAAGCCGGGGTCACGCCCTGAATCTTCATGGAGATCAGTTCGTCGGCGGTCAGGTTCTTGAATCCCTCCGCTTCCAAGGCATCCATATAGGATTCCTTGCCCGCTTGTTCGTCGTCCCGTTGCTGCTTTTTTTCTTTGAGCTTGTCGTTGTCCTTGTCTTTCCCCGACTGTTCGCTCGAAGCAAAATGCCTTGCTGCCGCTCCGGCATTTGCCGGCCGCACCACGATCACACTGCTGCTCCCTTGTTCGCCGGCAACCGTCGGGCTGCTTCGCTGTTCGGTGCGATTCGGGTTTGCTGTGCTTCCTAGAGCCACCCGCGCCACCCCCAGGAAAGCGTTCCCCGCCAGCAACGCTCCGGCCAGGCACGCGACTCCCGCGGCCAAGCCCGCCACGCGGAATCTTCCCCCCGCCCCGTCGAGCCCCAGCAGCCGCACCACGCGCTCGGAAAGCGGGCTGCGATTCGCCGCCATCACGAGCGAAGGCGCCGTGCGCCACTCTTCCATCAGCGTGAGCGCGCGCGCGTAGTTCACCGCGTCGCCGCAAACCGCAACGGCTTCGTCGTCGCAGCAATGTTCGCGCTCCGTGCGAATCCGTTGGCTCACCCACCAAACCGCCGGGTGGTAGAAGAGCAGCGTCTCCGCGCCGATCTGGAAAAGGTTCACAAAACAATCGAGCCTGCGGATGTGCGCCAGTTCATGCGCGATGATCATGGCCATCTGCTCTTCACTCAATCCCGTCAGGGCTCTTGCCGGCAGCAGCACCACCGGGCGAAACCATCCCAAAACCGCCGGCGCATCCAGCTCGAGGCATTCGCAATACCGGATTACGCGTTCGAGCCCCATTTTCCGTTGGAGCGCCAGATATTTCTCGTAGAGTTGCCGCCCGAGCGGCTTCACTTCGCGGCGCCGCATTCTCTCGATCAACACGAGTCCACCGGCCGTTCGCAGACTGAGCAGCAGCACTCCCAGAAACCACGCTTCCACAAACCACAGGATTCCGTCCGTCCGGCTCGCAGGAATTTCCGGCGCCGGGGCGCCGGGACGCGCCGTGAGGAATGCGCCTTCGACCGGTTTCGCCGCGCGGGCGCGGGCCCCGTACCTAACGGCCGGATCTTTCGCGCCCATGAGTTTCGTGAAGGTGACTGCCGGCGCGGCCATCATCAAAGCCAGGGTAATCACCGCAAGGGCGTAGCGCGTGCCCGCACGCCGGCAAACCGCGTTTGCCACGGCAAACAGCGCCGCGAGCGCGGCGCCCTGCCAGATGAAGTGCACGAGCGTCCAGCCGAGCGAGTCCAGCAATTCGGGAGAGATTCCGTGCGCCAGAATACTCATCGGTTTCTCCTCTCGTATTCATCGAGAAGGCGGCGCAGCTCTTCCAGTTCTTTCTTGGAGGTGCGCCGGCCCTCGAGTGCGTGAATCATCAATTCGCTGGCGGAGCCTTCAAACACCCGTTGCAGCACGTCACCCACAAGCTGCCGTTTGGTTTCCGTCGCAGGCTGACATGCTTGATAGACGTGCGCGCGCTGGTCTTCGTCTCGGCGCACCGTGCCCTTGGCGGTCATAATCTGCAGCAGTTTCAAGACGGTGGTGTAGCCAAGGGACTTCTTTTCGCTCAGAGCCTCGTGGACCTCGCGGACCGTGGAAGGCCCGCGCGCCCACAGCACGCGAAGGATTTCCAATTCCGAAGCCGTTGGCTTTTGCAAGGGTTCCTTGAGCATGCGCGGGAGCCTACTACGAAGAGTTTCGTATTGTCAACGAAAATCTTCGTAGTATTTTGGCGGCCCCGATCCGGGTGTTTTGCCGCAGGATTTTCGAGGAGCTAACGAGGTTTTTCACAGCTGCAACCTCACCACAATATCTTGCGGTGTTTTCCGCTTGACACCAACGATGGCTCAGGGCAGAATGCGCCGTCGAATGCGCTGTTCCCGCGCGGCCCCTGGTTCGTGACCACAGGTACGGGATCCTTGCTCTAAGCGTTCTCCTTCGGGACCGCGGCGGACAGCCCGGGGCGCGGCCAGATCTCGCGCCTGCGCGGCTGCGCCATGGTAGGGGGCCTTGCGGCCCTTGAGGTGAAGCGATGCAATACCTGCCCGGCTTGACGGTGCAATGCATCAATCCGCTGTGCGAAGCCCGCGGGCACTGGCTGAGAGCGGATGTTGCTGGTCCGGTCGCCAACGACGGCCGCTGCCCTTCCTGCGGAGACTTCCTACGCAACGTGCCGCCGCCGCTCGGTCCGCGGTTGCGTATGCGGCCGCGTTTGCTCACCACGCGCCCGCTCGGCCCGCGCCCGCGCTGAACCAAGCGCATCTCCTGGAGATAGCCTTTCCCTCGCTTGAAACTAGACCCACGCTGCGTACGAGTTCCGCCGCAATATCCGCAAGTAGGCCCCGAACGAACGGCTCCAAGCGACCGACAGGCTCCACGCCATCACTATCGAAGACGGCTCCATGGCGCGGCTGGGTTGTGCTTCGGGGCTGCTGTTCGCGGGCGAAGGCATCGGTCGAGGCGGTCAGGCAATGGCGCTACTCGCCCATTGCTCGTCGATTTGAGCCCGTCGAAGTCGACGCCGCGATGCCCCACCCGGCCTTTGTAGCTGCAAACTCGGATTCAGAAAAATTGCGGAAATGGCCCTGGCCCGGCAGGAACAGGAAGTTGGTCCGCAACGAGCCGGAACTCAACTCTCGACGAGGCCTTTTTCGAAAATCTCCTCGTCGGTGAGCCACAGATCGGGGATGTTGGCGGAGCCGAGGCGAAGGATGTCTTCGAGTGCGCCGCGGACTTCGCGAAGATGAAAATCAACACCGATCCGCTCGAGCAATTCGAGCAGCGCCTCGGCACCCACCGCTTCGACCGGCTTCGGGCGACCGCCGTGGTTCACCCGATGGTAGGTGAGGACGTAAATGGCCTGGGGACCGGCTCCATGACGATCAATATGAAGAAAGCCCCGGGTTTTGGGCTGTGCCGGGGCGCGCCGCGCTGCCACACCCGAACCGGAAGGGTGTGCACTCATCGTGTTTGGGTTCTCACCGCTTGTCCGAGGTTCCTTTCCTTGGATTCTTGTTGAGAGCAAATGCCCAGTGCGAAGGTCCCGGGCTCCAACCAGCTAAACCCCTTAGATCGCGGCAGCAGCTTCCTCGGGCCGCTCCGGCAGTTCGGAAATGACCTTTTGTTGAGCTGTGTTCCACCGCGGTCACCTTTGCCATGATCCTTGGCTCAGCTGCAGCCGCTGGTGCTGCCGCAGTTTTCGCACTTGTAGCAGGCGCCGTTCGGAACCATCAGCATGCCGCACTCGCTGCAGGTCGGCGCACCTTCGTACGCGTTGGTTGGCCTGGTGGCGGCTGCAGCCGCGGGAAAAGAGGCCAGCGCCGAGAGAATCGCCGGAGCGGGAATCGCCGCGCCGGCATTCTCGGCATGCGTCCCGCCCCCGTTCAGTTTTAGGTACTCCGAGGAAATAAAACGTCCTCCGAGCCACCGTGCGATGTAGTCGAGGACCGAGGAAACGAAGCGGATATTCGGATTCGCGGTGATGCCGGAAGGCTCGAAGCGGGTGTTGAGCAGCTTGTCCACAAAGACCTTCAGCGGAACGCCGTACTGCAAGCCGAGGGAAATCGTCAACGCCAGACCATCCATCACGCCAGA
This sequence comes from Candidatus Acidiferrum sp., assembly GCA_036262755.1. Lineage (GTDB taxonomy): Bacteria > Acidobacteriota > Terriglobia > Acidiferrales > UBA7541 > Acidiferrum. The sequence continues at coordinate 81,953 of DATAIH010000153.1, read as the reverse complement.
GAGGGTCGAACCTTCCTTGGCCATCTTGATGAATACTTCGCCGGGACGCCCGTCGTCGTACATGCCCACGGTGATATAGCCTTCATGGCCGCTGACGCTGAATTTGTGGGTGACGGAAGCGCGTTCGTAAGGCATTTTTTCGCGCTGGGCGCGCTGAAACAGCTCGCGTTGCACCGGCTCGGCCGGTCCCGCGGCCAATTCGGTTCTGTGGCCTTCCTTCCTGACTTCCTTGGCCGCACTAAGGGGCTGCGAACGCTTGGAATTGTCGCGATAGATAGCCACGGCTTTCAGCCCCAGCCGCCACGACTCGATGTACGCATTCATGATGTCTTCGACCGAGGACTGCTCGGGCATGTTGATGGTCTTTGAGATCGCCCCCGAGAGGAACGGCTGCGCGGCGGCCATCATCTTCACGTGGCCGGTCCAACTGATGGAACGCCCGCCGCCCTGGGGCGCGAGCGAGCAATCAAACACCGGCAAATGCTCTTCCTTCAGGTACGGCGCTCCTTCGATTTTGCCGTTTTTGTCGATGTAAGAGACGATTTCGCTGGATTGCTCGGGGGTGTAGCCCAGTTTCATGAGCGCCTGCGGCACGGTGTTGTTGACAATCTTGATCAGCCCGCCGCCAACCAGCTTCTTGTACTTCACGAGCGCCAGATCCGGCTCGATCCCGGTGGTGTCGCAATCCATCATAAAACCGATGGTGCCGGTGGGCGCCAGCACGGTAACCTGAGAATTTTTGAAGCCGAACTTTTCGCCGTGCTCGAGAGCCGTGTCCCAGGATTCCTGGGCGGCCAGAAGCAATTCCGGCTGCACATGGTCCGGTTGGATGCCGCGCATGGCTTCACGATGCATGCGCATGACCTCGAGCATCGGCTCGCGATTCACCTCGTAGCCGGGGAACGCGCCCATGCGCTCGGCAATGCGCGAAGACTGGGCGTAGGCCTCCCCGCACATCAGCGCGGTGACGGCGCCAGCCATGTCGCGGCCCTCCCGAGAGTCGTAGGGCAGGGCCATGGACATGAGCAGCGCGCCGAGGTTGGCGTAGCCGAGGCCGAGCGGGCGGAAATTGTGCGAATTCTCGGCGATCTTGGGCGTGGGGTAGCTGGCGTTGTCCACCACGATCTCCTGCGCGGTAATGGTCACATCCACGGCATGCTTGAATGCCGGCACATCGAACTGCCCGCCCGCGGAGACGAATTTCATGAGATTCAGCGATGCCAGATTGCACGCGGTGTCGTCCAGGAACATGTATTCCGAGCAGGGGTTACTGGCGTTGATGCGCGCGGTGGACTTCGAGGTGTGCCAGCGATTGACGGTGGTGTCGAACTGCATGCCGGGATCGCCGCAATGCCAGGTGGAGTCGGAAACCTTCATCATCAAGTCGCGTGCCCGGAGCTTTTCCACAGGTTGCCCATCGTGGACGTTCTTGGTCCACCAATCCTTGTCATCCATCACGGCGCGCATGAAGTCGTCGGTGACGCGCACGGAGTGGTTGGCGTTCTGGAAGAAGATGGAGCCATAGGCGTCGCCGTCAATCGAGCTGTCGTAGCCTTGTTCGATGAGCACATGGGCTTTGCGCTCTTCCTTCATTTTGCATTCGATGAATTCGACGATGTCCGGATGGTCGATGTTCAGAATGACCATCTTGGCGGCGCGGCGCGTCTTGCCGCCGCTCTTGATGACGCCGGCAAAGGCGTCGAAACCTTTCATGAAGCTGACCGGACCAGAGGCAATGCCGCCCCCGGAGAGCGTTTCCTTGCTTCCGCGCAGCGTGGAGAAATTCGTGCCGGTGCCCGAGCCCCACTTGAACAACATGCCCTCGGTCTTGGCCAAATCCATGATGGAACCCATGTCGTCTCTCACGGAGTTGATAAAGCAGGCCGAGCATTGCGGCTTGGGCTGGACGCCGACGTTGAACCAGACCGGGGAGTTGAAGGCCACTTTCTGCTCAACCAGCAGATGCGTCAGGTCATCGCGGAAAGCATCGCGCGAGGCGGCATCGGCGAAGTAGCCGCCCTGTTCGCCCCAGCGGACGATGGTATTGGCCACGCGGCTGATGAGTTGCCGAACCGAGGATTCGCGGTCGGGAGTGCCCATCTTGCCGTGAAAATATTTGCTCGCGACGATGTTGGTGGCTGTTTGCGACCAGGTTTTTGGAACTTCGACATCTTCCTGACGGAAGATGGTCGCGCCCTTTTCGTTGCCGATGAGGGCCACGCGCTTTTCCCATTCGACGGCGTCGAAAGGCGATTTCTTGGGGTCGCTAAAGTACCGCGGAAAGGCCAGACCTTTACCCCCGCGTGCGGTGGCCTTATCGACCGCATCCGTCGCCCGGGAATTTCCGCTGAGAGCGTGCTTCACGGTTGCCATTTCATCCCTCCCGCGCCACCGGATCCCGCCAAGGTGCGGGGGGACCCTATTATTTTACTCCCCTGTCGGGGGCCATGCTTCGCTTCAGAGGCCGGGGCTGAAGCGCACGCAAGTCGACTCCGGGTCCGTGAAGCTGCCAAGCGAGAAAAAGACGACTGGCGAGCAGTCGCAAGCGAGCTAGCGCGAAACGCCAAAGCACCGCTGCGGCCGCTCGTTTGCCGTCGGCCTCACAGCGGATACTCCTCCACGCTTACGGGCGCGGAGCCAACACTTCGCGCTCGAAATTTTCGCTAAGAAGCGGGCTGCTTTCCGTGCGCGCCGGACCATCCTCGGTCTCGACTCGGTCCGTGTGGCGCTTCCACGTCCCCAGAATCTGGTGTTGCAGTATCGACGGATGCGAAAACCCTGTCAAGTGAAAAACGCAAAATATGGTTAATAATTTTGCACTGGCGTCTATTTGTAGTGGTCCATTTTCCACACAACTCGTGGCGCTTCAACACTTTTTCAACAGTTTCTTCTCGCGATACACTACCGGCATCCAACTTGATGATGAGACGAATTCTTGCCCTTGCGATTTTCGGCGGACTTGTTTCTTCGCAACTACTTGCGCAGGAAAAAGCCGCGGCCGAGCCGCCCCATTCCGCGCCGGCCGAACCGGCTTACGGGGAGAAACTGCGTATTGCGGGAATTCACAACGCCGGAAAAATTAACGACATGCTTTACCGCGGCGCGCAACCCAAACAAGCGGGGCTCGAAGAGCTGAAAAAGCTGGGGGTGACAGCGATTGTGGACCTCCGGCGCGACGACCCGCACAAGGCCGATTGGGAACGCCGCGAAGCCGCCGCTTTGGGCATGCGCTTTGTGTATATTCCGGTGAGTGGGTGGGCGCCTCCGAGCGACCAGCAGGTGGCCGAATTCCTCGGATTGTTTCGCGAAGATCCGAAACCAAAGGTTTTCGTGCACTGCCGGTTCGGGGATGATCGCACCGGCATATTCGTCGCGACCTATCGCATCGCGGTGGACCAGTGGAACCCCAGCCAGGCCATCGGCGAAATGTATTTTTTTGGTTTCAACGGCTTCTGGCACCCCTCGATGAGGAAGTTTATCCAGAACTTCCCAGACTACATGCGTTCTAGCCCGACTCTCGCGCCGCCTCGCCGCTAGCTACCTGTACTTCCCCGACTTGCCCTTGGAACTCCTTTATTAGTAACGTGTTCCGACCTGTACTTTCATTTTTTCCTAGTACCGCTGTACCCCGGAAAAACATTACCCTCGTTTCATTTCGTTGCCCGCGCGATTTCCCTACTCTTGAACCCTCGATTGCAAAAACCCTTCTGAGGGAAAAACAAAGATGCAGGTCGGACGATACGAAATCCTGGAAATTATCGGCTCCGGAGCCCATGGACGGGTGGCCCGGGCTCACGATCCGCTCATCGGGCGTCTGGTGGCCATCAAGCTTCTCCCCAAGGAACTGGCGCACGGCGAAGCCCGGCAGCGCTTCCTGCAAGAGGCCCGCGTGGTGGGTCAGCTTTCGCATCCCGCCATCATCACGCTGCACGACATGGGCATCGACGAAGCCAGCCATACACCCTATCTGGTCATGGAGTACCTCGAGGGCCAGCCCCTGGATCGCATCCTCGACAAGCACAGCATTCCCTTTCAAAGAGCCTGCGCCTGGGCCGGGCAAGTCGCGACCGCACTGGGTGTGGCGCACCGCAAGGGCGTCATTCACGGCGACGTCAAGCCCGCCAATATGCTGATTACCGAAGACGGCCGAGTGAAACTGATGGACTTTGGCATGGCCCGGCTTGCCAGTCACGACACGAAAACGACGGCCCTTGCCGGAACACCGGCTTACTGGTGTCCCGAGCAGATTGTGGGCAAACCCCAGGACGCGCGCTCCGACCTGTTTTCTCTGGGCATCGTTCTCTATGAAATGGTGACCGGGCAGCGGCCGTTTGACGCGGACTCGCTTCAAGGCATTTGCACGCGCGTTCTTTCTTCGACGCCGCTTCCGCCGTCGCACGCGAATCGTTCGCTGCCGGCCGCGTTCGATGACATTGTGGCGCGCTGCCTGGCAAAGGATCCGGCGGGCCGCTACGCCAGCGGCGAAGCGCTAGCGCAGGAACTCTACCCTCTCGCGCGGCACACCCCGCTTCCCGGTCCTGCGGCACAGGCTAACGCGGGCGGCAACGGCCATGGGCAGCGCGACCGCGCTGGGCGGGTGCTGCGCTACGCCTAAATGATTGCACTGCGAAAAGGCCGCTACGAAGCGCTCGAGCCCATCGGGTCAGGCACCACGAGTCGTGTCGAGCGGGCGCGGGACAATGTCATTGGCCGCATCGTGGCCCTCAAAACCTTCATCCACAGTTTCGATGAAGACCTGGAAGAGCAGTTCCTGCGCGAGGCGCAACTGGTTGGGCAGCTATCCCATCCCGCCATCGTGCAACTCTACGACGTAGGCATCAATGAGCAGGGCACGCCTTTTCTGGTGATGGAATACATCGCCGGGAAGACCTTGGAAGAATATCTCGAATCCTTTTCGTTAACCCTTCAGCGCGCGTGTGCCTGGGCCGCCGACTTGGGCCGCGCGCTCGCGCTGGCCCACCGCACGGGAATCATTCACGGCGACATCAAACCCGGGAACATCTTTGTGACGCTAGAGGAAAAGGTGAAACTGGGCGACTTCGGCATCGCGCGCCTGGCCACGCAAGTTTCCGGCTCAGGACGCGTGAAGGGTACCCCCGCTTATCTGGCCCCGGAACAGATTCTCGGCGCTTCGCAAGATCAGCGCTCGGATCAATTTTCCTTTGGGATTGTATTTTATCAATTGCTGACCGGGGCGCGGCCGTTCGGGGGGAATTCCGTGGGCGCGGTGTGTTCGGAGATTCTCTATGCGGAGCCCGTGCCGCCTTCCAAGCGCAATCCCGCGGTGCCGCGCGAGGTGGACCGCGTCATCGCCCGCTGCCTGGCGAAGAATCCGCTGGAACGCTTCGATTCCTTTGACCAGTTGGTGCGGTCGTTGTACCCCTTTACGCGCTCGCGGCCAGCCTACTTGCCGGCGGGAAAGCGGCCCTGGTGGATGCGGCCGTCGAAGCATCGCGACGTTTGGATGGTTGCGGCTGCCGGTGTCCTGCTCACGGTCTTCTCGCAACTGCCGCACGCGCTGCGCAAAAGGTTTGGAATCCCCCCGGCCCCGGCGCCGTCTTACTATCGTCCTCGGGTGCCGTATGAAGCGTTTCGCTATACCGCGCAAACGCCGGACGTCGAACAACCGCCAGACGCCTCCGACGCGCCGGGACGACCGGGGAAAGAGGAAACGCCGCAACGAATGATCCATGTAGGGAAGATTGCTCTGGCTGTCCTCGATCATCCCGACGATTCGCCTGGGGTCAGTTTCCGGCGAGCCCGCCAGCACGCTACAGGTTTCCCCCATCGCCACTCGGAATAGGTGAACCGGGTCGGCCGGGGTGCCGCCTATCTCGCGGCAGGTGGTAGTCGGCGCGCGACCAGGCTTACTCGTAGCGCAGCGCTTCGACCGGATCGAGCTTTGCTGCCTTCATGGCCGGCCACACGCCGAAAACCAAGCCGATGCTTACGCTCACCGCGACGCCTGTGGCGGCGGCCCAGGCAGGCACTTTGCTTGGCCAGTGCAGGCCCCAGCGGATCAGAAGAATCAAAAGGTTGACGATAAAAAGCGCGATAACCCCGCCGGCGCCGGTTAAGGTCATCGCCTCCAGAAGGAACTGCCAGGTGATGTCGCTGCGTTTCGCACCAATGGCCTTGCGCACACCGATTTCGCGAGTGCGCTCGGTCACGCTAACCAGCATGATATTCATCACCCCTACTCCGCCGATGAGCAACCCAATCGAGGCGATCACGGTCGTTACAACGTAGGTCATTTGCATGATGGAGTGGAATTCCTGAACCTCTTGCTCGGCGGTTTCGATGGAGAAATTGTCCTTGCCTCCATAGGGGATGTTGCGACGCCGCTCGAGCACTTCGCGCGTCTGATCCACGGCCTCAGCGAGCAATCCCGCCTTGGCCTGCATGCGCATGTTGACCTCGTCGGCCGACGGATAGGTCTTCCGGAAGGTGCTGAAGGGGATAAGGACCCGGCGGTCTTCGTCGCCCATGCCGAAGCCGCCCTTGGGTTTCTCCACCACGCCGACCACCATAAAGTCAGAGCCGTCGATCCTGACGTCTTTCCCGACAGGATGACCCTCGGGAAACAGCACCGGCGCGACGTTCTCGCCGAGCATCACTACTTTTTCCCGGTGAAGATCGTCGCCCTCGCTGATGAAGCGGCCTTCCACCGTGGCGGCATTGGCGTACACCTGGCCGAAATTCGGCTGCACCCCGCGAAAATCGATAGCGGTGACTTCTCCCGCTTTGGTGCGCACCGAATGCGCCTGCCCCCAGCCCGTTTGCAGGAACGCGGTCACATTTTTGACCGCCGGGCAGCCGTCTTCGATGGCTTTGGCGTCTTCGATGGTGAGCGGCTTGCGTTGACGTTCTTCGAGCGGCGGCGGCCCGTTGTGGCGGCCCTGATCCCATTTGGTAATGAAGGCGGTGTCCGCGCCGAACTGATTGATTTGCTCCTGAATCTTCTGGTCGAAGCCGGAGAGCAGTCCGGCAACGAGCATGATCACGCTCACGCCCAGGACCACGCCGAATACCGTCAGCGCACTGCGCATCTTGTGCGCGCGGAGCGTGTCCATGGCTTGCTTCAGATTCTCGCCGTGTGCTTGCGCCATGTGTGCCGCCTTATCCCTCAGCCCGCAACGCTTCGATCGGATCCAGCTTCGCGGCCCGCGTGGCGGGGTAAATCCCGAAGAAAAGCCCCACGCCGGTAGAAACTCCGAGGGACAAGACGACCGAGCCGATCGGAGTATTCATGGGGAAGGAAAACAACGCCTGCACGGTATAAACCACCAGGTAGGCGGACAGAATTCCAATCAATCCGCCGACCGCCGCGAGCACCGCGGACTCGGTCATGAATTGCAAGATAATGTGGTGCTTGCGCGCCCCGAGCGACCGGCGAAGGCCGATTTCGCGGGTGCGCTCGGTCACGCTGGCCAGCATGATGTTCATAATCACGATGCCACCGACCACCAGGAAGACGCTGACCAGGGCCATGGCCACAAACGCCAGGTTGCCGGTCAGCTCGTGCCACAGGGCCATGATGGAATCGGAGCCCAGAATCGCGAAGTTGTCTTTCGCCTGGTAGGGGACCTTGCGCCAAGCGCGCATCAGCATGCGCGCTTCGTCCTCGCAAGCCTCCATCATTTCCGCGGTTGGGGACTGCACGAAAATGGTCAGCCAGTCGCTCTGGCGGTGCCATTCCTTCATGTAGGTGTTGAGCGGAATGATCATGTAATTGTCTTGCGACTGACCGAAGGCGCTGCCAAAGGGTTGCGCTACGCCGATGACTTGATAAGTGTGCGTTTCCGCGCGAATGGTCTTGCCGATGGGATCCACGTTGGGGAAAAACTTGGCGGCCAGGTCGGCTCCGATGAAGACCACTTCCGTGCGATGTTCATCGTCAGCTGGGGTGATGAATCGGCCTTGCGCGACATCAATGTTGCGCACGTCGGCAAAATTCGCGCTGGCGCCCATGACGTCGGTGTTCTCCATCTTGATGTCCCCGCTGCGCGTCTGGACGTTGCGGTCATCGATGGCGGCGACGGCTTTAGCGGTCTGCATGCTGTCCCGCAGGCGCGTGTAGTCGTCAAAAGTAATCAGCGGGCGCTTTTGCGCCTTCTGAAATTCGTCCATGCTGGTGATGATGCCGAAACGGTCGACGATGAAAACGTTGGCGCCCAGGTTCGCCACGCGGTTGGCCACGTACAGGTTCAGGCCGGCGATCGCGCTCATGACCACGACCAGCGTGGTTACCGCCATAATGACACCGAAAAGCGTCAGGAAGCTGCGGAGCCTGTGAGCCTGGAGCGAGTCGAGTGCCAGGCGCAGGGTTTCCCACAAAGTGATCGCCGCCCGGCGGACTCGGCCCTGTTTGCCGGCAGCATCCACGGTGGGCGGGATCACCCGAGGAATGGCGACAAACCTGTCAATCGGCGCAATGCCCAAAATCGGCCTCCGACCCCACCTGTGTACTACGTTTATCTCTGGCCATTCGTTCCAGGAACACCCCTAGAGCCATGATTATTAGACGTTGGAAAGGGCGCTTTGCTTTGCCCCGCGCCTGAGCTGCGCTGCGGTCCACGCAGGGCATTCTAGGGCGGCCAGACTCACCATCGTTATAGCCTGTGGAGGCACAGAAGCGCCGTAATCTCATTTATCTTCTGTTAGTTACGCGGCTTGGTTTATCGGTGAAGCGAGTCTCTACCCCCACACTAGAAGCCCCGATCTATCCACATATCGTCATGACCCACTCTCGGGTTGCCAAGCCCTGGGGAACTCCTTTCTCAAGCCCGATTTTGATCCGACACTCACTGACATTTCTCCCGACAACACCAAAGTCCAAGCGCTTAAGGAGTCTTTCGCTCCTTACCGGCGCGCGATTCGAGCCTTCGGCGACGCCGACAAACCGCAGGAGATGTTCAACCGGGAGACCACCTCCGGCGGCTCCTTCGTGAAGATGGATAGGCACTGGGGCGAGCACTTGGGCCAGTCGATTGCCTACGCGCGCATTAAAGGGGTGGTTCCACCCTGCAGCGAAGAGTTTCCGCGGCAGCCCGCCGATAAGCCAAAAGCGCTAGGCTCCCCGCGCGGAACGCCCACGGGCAGAAGTATCAGATTCGTCATGATCCGCGTCGTTTGGGACAATGATGGCGTACAACAGTACCGTGGGGTCGCGAATCCAATCCATTAGCCGGTCCGGCGGAGCCTCCGTCCTTTTGCGAACAATGCGAAATCGTGCTGTTGTCCCCATCGCGGTCTTCTTTCTCGCTGCGCCTGCCGGCGCGATGGCGCAATCATCAGAATCAGCCGTACCTCCCGACCCCTCGCGGTTGCTCGACCGGATCATTGCCAATCAAAAGAAGGACGAAGTGGCCCTCGAGGTCTATGAACGCATGGAACGGCTCGAAACGCGGAAGAATCCCAACGATCGAGATCCCGCGACGGTAAAGATCACGCGGGTCATTCCCTCGGGCACGGGGATGGACAAGATCCCCGTGAATTCCGATGGCCATCCGCTGGACCCGGCGGAATACCGCGCGCGTCTGGAAGGCCTGGAGCGCGCCCTGGCACTGATCGTGGACAACAACCGCGCTCAGCGCGAAGCCATGGAAAAATATGCAAAGCGCCGCAAAGACCGCAACGAGGTTATGGACGCGACGCGCAACGCTTTCCTTTTCACCTTTGTCGGCCCCGAGCCGCGCGGCGATCGCGTGCTTGCAAAATACGAGATGTCGCCCAATCCGACGTTCAAACCCACGTCGCGCTTCACCACCATTCTCACCCGAGTGCACGGATATGTCTGGATCGACGAAGATGCCGGGGAAATCGCCCGCGTCGAAGGGGAAGTCACGGAGGACGTTCCCTTTGGCCTGTTCCTCGGGAAAATCTATAAGGGCAGCCGCTTCCTGCAGGAACGCCGCGAAGTTCGGCCGGGGATGTGGCAGCCCACCTTATCGCAATACGATTTTGACGGCCGCAAGCTATTTTCGGCGTTTTCCGTCCACGAACGCTCGTTTTATTCGAACTACCGCTACATCGGTCCGCCCAAGGAAGCCCTGGAGGTCATTCGCAAAGAACTCGGCCGTGCCGACTTGAACAAGACGGATTCGAGGGCCGCAGACCGCTGACCGTTTTCCTCTTACACTGTCAGCAGGAAAGATTCGTCCTCGACTTCCGAGGCCTGGGAGGTTTCATGCTCCGCGCGTTCTCTCTGCCGGTTGTTGCGCTCCTTTTGACCATCCCGGCCTGCGCGCAAACAACGGAGCCGAGCGCGCCTCCACCCGCCTCGAAACCGCAGGACGCGGCAGCTTCAACGGAGGCCAAAAAAACCAAGAAAGTCTTCACGAATGAAGACCTTTCCAAAACGAACGGGAAAATCTCCGTCGTCGGGGATGCCAAGGAGCAGCCCAAGCCCGCCGCTCCAATTACGCCAACGCCGCAATACATCGCAGCGCTGCGGAAACAGCTCGAACAGCTCGGGAGACAGCTGGAAGATGTGAACAAACAGATTACCGATCTGAAGAATTTCAACGCGGGAGAGCCCTCGACCCGCGCGAGCGGAGTCCAGCTCGACAAACGTTACGAGCGGGAACCTATCGAGGTACAGATACGCGCGCTCGAGGACAAGAAGAAGGATTTGAAGTCGAAGATCGACGCGCTTTACGACGAAGCGCGCAAAAAGGGCGTTGAGCCCGGCGACCTCCGCTGACCGCATCCGAGACCGTCGCCGGCCCCTTCTTAATAACTCACCGAATCAAAGCCCAAGGATAGAACCCCATGTTGATCTTCATAATCATGTAACTGCAGCCCCCCGGATCGCGGCTTTGGGTGGCGCCGGCTCGGGTGGCTCAGGCGGCAGGAGAAGCGGGCGAATTCCGGGAGGAATCAATTCTTCGCCGGCTTCTTCGCTTCGAAGCGAATTTCCTTGAGCATCTCCGACTGGCGGTAGAGTTCCGTCTTCCCGGTCGGGAACTTGTTGATGCTCAGCATGAAGGCCAGGACGTCGGCGTCCTGTTGGCGCGTCAAACGGCCCGGCTTGCTCTGCGGCATGGTTTTGCGGATGCGGTCGAAAAGATCGCCAAGGGTTAAGCCATTCCAGTTAGCCTGGAACGCGCCGCCGGTCAAAGGCGGCGCGGACTCACCTCCGGTGAGCATTTCGCCGTGACAGGCCGCGCACTCCTGGTGATAAACCTCTTCTCCGCGCTTGGCTTGCTCGTCGGTATACACGCCGTCCCAGACCGAACGTGTCTCTGCCGGGGTCTGCGCTCGCAAAAAACCAAACGACGATGCCATTACCGCTGCGCCCAACCACGCGAGCGGTTTGTTCATTCGCCCGCCGAGGGGAGCGTGTAGGCGATGTACTCGCCGGAATACGGCCCGCCGCTCACGGCCACCACGATGTATTGCTTCCCGTGGATCATGTAGGTCATCGGCGAACCGCTCTCCGGCCCGGGCATATAGACCGCGCCCACTTCTTTCCCGGTGGCTTTGTCGTACGCGCGCAACATCGCGCCGCGCGGATGATCCGCGGTGGTGGTCACTTGCGCTTCGCCGGCGATGACCAGCGTTTTGGTCACGAGCGTTCCGACGTTGTAGGTCTCTTGGCCGGTTCGCGGAATGCTCATACCCTTCAGCAGTTCTGAATTGCGCACTACGTCAGGCGTTTCTCCGTGCGGGATCTGCCAGAGGATTTCGCCTTTATCAAGATTGATCGCGGAGATGGTTCCGTAAGGCGGCTTGACCAGCGGCAGTCCGTCGACATCCAACCGCACGTACTGGCCCGCAGGCCGCTTCTTTGGCGGCTTTGGCGAATCGGCGCCCGCGTTTTCGCCGGGCCCCCGCATCATTTGGACCTCTCTTCCGGCGACGCCGGCAATGTAGTTCATGTCGGAAATGTTCTTGGGGGCGGGAACCAGGCCGATGGGCTCGATGCAGGAATTGCACGCGTATACATAGACGATATGCGTCTCGGGATCGTAGGAGCCACCGGGCCAGTTCGTTCCGCCGGAAGCTGTGCCCATGGTGAGCGTGCCGAGCGGTCCCTCAAGCTTGCTCAACGTCGGCGGAGTGAAGACCGGGCCGAGATGATATTTCGAGACGATTTCTTTGGCGCGTTCACGAAGCGCCGGGGTGAAATCGATCAGCTCATCGATGGAGACGCCGTTGCGGCTGTAAGCGGGCGGCTTCGAAGGCATCGGCTGCGTGTGTGAATACCATTCGCCCGGCACGCTGCCGACTTCCACGGGTTTTTCCGGCATCGGCCAGAGGGGCTTCCCCGTGATGCGATCGAAAACGTAAAGGAAGCCCTGTTTGGTGGGCTGCGCGACGGCTTTCACCGGCTTGCCGTCTATGGTGATGTCCGCGAGGATGGGCGCGGAGGAAATGTCCATGTCCCACAGGGGATGGTGCACCAGCTGGAAGTGCCATTTCCGCACGCCGGTTTTCAGGTCCACGCATACCAGCGTTTCGCCGAACAAATTGTTCCCTTGCCGGTGGCCGCCGTAGAAATCGCCGGTGGGCGATTCCACCGGCAAATACACGAGCCCGAGTTGCTGGTCCACGCTGATCTGTGTCCACACGCCGGTGTTGCCGGTGTATTCCGCCGAACCGTCTAGCCAGGTGTCGTAGCCAAACTCACCCTTTTTCGGAATGGTGTGGAAAATCCAGAGCCGCTTACCGGTGCGCACGTCGAAGCCGCGCGCGTAGCCCTTGTTGTTACGCATGCTTTTCGGGGTCATGCCCTCGCGAAAGGCCGCGCCGACGATCACCGTATCTTTCGCGACTACCGGAGCCGATTGAATCCCGATTTCTCCGGTCTCCAGGTCAGGGAAAATATCCTGGTCGTCATCGAGTTTCAGATCGACCACGCCATTTTCTCCAAACGACGGGACGCGTTGGCCGGTCTTTGCGTCCAGGCAAATCAGCCGGAAGCCGGGCGTAACGTAGAAAATGCGCTCGTCCGCGCCGTCGGACCAATACGCCAGTCCGCGCCCGGAAAGCTGCCGGGGAGCCGCGCCGCCACGCTTGCCTTCGTGCTCGCCGTGAATCCACAGCAGTTCACCCGTCTCTGGGTCGAGCGCAACGACCGCGCGCCGCGAGCCCGCTGTCGCGTACAGCGCGCCGTTCACCATCAGCGGCGTTCCCTCGAGTTTGTATTCCGGGCGATCGCCGAAATTGTCCGTTTTGATGCGCCAGGCTATCTCGAGATCGTTGAAGTTGGACGCGTTGATCTGATCGAGCGGCCGGTAGCGCGTGCCGGCGGTGTCCGCGGCGTAGGAAGGCCACTCCGTCTCTTTCGCCTGGTTTTGGGCACACGCCATGGCCGGAATCAGACTGAACATCACGACCGAACACGCGAAGGCGAGACTCCCGTTCCTCACGATTCTGGAAAACATGTCGGCTTTCTCCTGAACTATGGCGCCAATCGGCTGCGTTCACCCCGTTGCCCGACGACCAAATGGTCGAGCGCCAGTCTAAGCCCGCAGAATCCTACTGCAAAGGAATAGTTTTTTTCACCTGGGTTTTCCGAAAAGCTAGGTGAAGGGCCGGGTTCTTTCGCACCTGGCGAGTCGGGAGCAACACCCTTGCGAGCAGTAGCGCTCGGCGCTATGATGCCGCCCGCCGAAAAATAGGCATTCGCCCGCGCTGCCACCAAGGCCCTCTTCGTGGCGAATGATCACCTTGCCCTTCGCCGCTCCATTGAGGTGCTGACATGGCCATGCCTTTACGACTGAGATTGGTGGTCTTTTCGACGGCGCTCGCGCTCGTGCTTGACGCCGGAGGGGTCGCCGCTCAGGAACAGCCGATCGTTCTAAAAGCCTCTACCGTCCTCGATGGCCGAGGGAAAACCCTTCGCAACACCATCGTTGTCGTCGAAGGCGGCAAGATTGCGCGCGTCGGCGGGAGCGCCCCGAAGGGCGCGGTTATCTACGATCTCACGCAGCTGACGGTCTTGCCTGGCTGGATCGACGCCCACGTTCATCCCACCTGGCATTTTGACGCCAACGGACGCCTGGCCGGCGAGAACGAGCCCAAGGAGCTGACCGCTCTTGCCGGCGCGGCAAACAGCTGGAAGATGCTTGCCGCCGGCTTCACCACCGTGCAGAGCCTCGGGTCTCCGCTCGACAAAGACTTGCGCGACTCGATCGACCGCCGCGGACTGCCCGGCCCGCGGATCCTCACTTCACTCGAACCGATTTTCGGCCGCGGCGAGGCCACCGGCACCCCCGACGAACTTCGCGCCCTCGTCGACGAGCGCGCCCGGGACGGCGCCGACGTCATTAAGATTTTTGCTTCCGGCAGCATCCGCGAAGGCGGCAAGCCCACGCTGTCCGGGGAGCAGCTCAACACCATTTGCAGCGAGGCCAAGAAAGTCGGCCTGCGCACGGTGGTGCACGCTTACGGCCCCTCGGTGCGTCTGGCTTCGCAGGCCGGCTGCACAGAAGTCGAGCACGGGCTTTACGCCAGCGATGATGATTTAAGCTTCCTCGCCGAGCACGGCACCTATTTCGATCCGCAGGCCGGCCTGGTGCTTCAGAATTATCTCGACAACCAATCGCACTATCTCGGCATTGGCAATTACACGGAAGCTGCTTTTGAAACCATGCGGAAAGCCCTGCCGGAGTTTCAGACGCTCTTCCGCCACGCGATAACCACCCACGGACTGAAGGTCATTTTTGGGACCGACGCTGTCGCCGGCGCCCACGGCCGCAACGCCGAAGAATTCATCTATCGCATACAGACCTGCGGTCAAGAACCCATGGATGCGCTGGTTTCTGCCAACTCCCTGGCCGCCGAAGCGCTCGGTCTCCAGAGTCGTACCGGTTCGATTGCTGCCGGCTTGGACGCCGACATCATTGCCCTGGAAGGCGATCCTCTCAAGGACCTCACCGCGGTTCGCCGGGTCGTTTTCGTGATGAAAGGCGGAACCATCGTCGTGAATCATGTGGCGGGGAGCAAATAGTCTGGTTATGAAGGGCATATTCTCGAATCTTCCCTTTCTCCTGCTCTGCCTGTTCCTCTCGACGCCCGCCGGGGCGCAGCACTGGGAGGTCGAAACCCGCGGCCTGGACAGCAACCTTCGCGGCGTGAGCGTCACGGCTAGCCCGGGTGAAAATGGGGCGGCCATCCCCGTTGTTTGGACCTCCGGCTCGCATGGCGTAATTGTGCGATCGCTCGATCGCGGTAAGTCCTGGCAGCGTCTTTACGTCCAAGGGGGCGACGAGCTCGACTTCCGCGGCATCGTGGCTTTCCATGCCTCCATTGCCTATGTCCTCTCCAGCGGAGAAGGCGCGAAATCCAGAATCTTCAAGACCACCGATGGCGGCAAATCCTGGAAGCTCGAATTCTCGGACAATCGCAAAGAATTTTTCCTCGACACCATCGCCTGCCGTTCCGAAAGAGAGTGCTTTGCCCTGGGCGACCCGATCAACGGCAAGTTCCTCCTGCTAAAGAGCACCGACGGCGAGCATTGGAACGCGCTTGCGGTTGACAGCATGCCCGCGGCGCTGCCGGGAGAGGGCGCGTTCGCGGCAAGTAATAGCTGCCTGGCGCTTGCCGGTGACAAAGACATTTTCTTCTCGACCGGCGGCCCTGCCGCTCGGGTCTTTCACTCGAATGACGGCGGGCTCGTTTGGACCGTCGCGGAAACGCCCGTGGCTCACGGCAACGCTTCTTCCGGAATCTTTTCCATCGTGTCCGATGACCACAACCATGTCATCGTGGTCGGAGGAGATTACCAGGCGACAGCTCAAGCCGAGCGCACGGCCGCGTATTCCCTGGACGCAGGCAGGACCTGGCAACTGGCGGCCCAGCAACCGGGTGGATTTCGCTCGGCTTTGGCACAGCTCGATGGTTCTCGCGTGATCGCGGTCGGGCCAACCGGCGAAGACATCAGCGACGATTACGGAGTCCACTGGAAACCGACGGACTCCCTGAATCTAAACGCCTTGGCCATCCTCGATGGGAAGCATGGCTGGGCCGCCGGCGCGCACGGCACGATCGCAGGTTTACTCATTCACTAGCGAGTACGGGCCGTTTTCTTGGCGGTTCGTCGAGCGAACGACTGGCTCATGGGTAAGCCCACGCGTCCAACGAAGTTCTTGGCTCCGTATTTGAAGTGGTCGTATAGTTCTTCCTTCTCGGATCGCGCAAAAGCCGTTTGCGGAGGATTTTATGGCCGACTCATCGAACTCGAGCGACAGGAAGGATCCACAAACCGATCGCCGCACTTTCCTGCAAGGCGCCGCGGCCGCCGCGGCGTTGACCGCGATGCCCCGCTGGGCGCAAGCGCATCCCGAAGACTCCACCGCCATTCGCGCCGAAATCGAAAAACGCCACGACGAAGCCGTCAGGCGGCTGCAAACCTGGATTCGTCAGCCGTCCATCGCCGCGGAAAATCGCGGCATGAACGAAGGCTGCGAGCTGATGATCGAGATGCTCCGCGAAGCGGGCTTCAGCGACGTCAAGAAAATGCCCACCGACGGCCAGCCCGGCGTCTTCGCCACGCTCGACGCGGGCGCCCGGAAAACCCTCGGCCTCTATTTCATGTACGACGTCAAGCAGGCCGACCCTGCCGAGTGGTCTTCTCCGCCGTTCGAAGCCGCCCTAGTCGAGAAGGCCGGCCTCGGAAAAATCATCATGGGGCGCGGCGCGGTCAATCAGAAAGGCCCAGAAGCCACGTTGCTCGCTGCGTTTCACGCCATGCGCGGCGCGGGCAGGAAAATGCCCATCAATCTGGTCTTTGTCGCCGAAGGCGAGGAGGAGATCGGCTCGCCGCATTTCCCGCAAGTGGTCCGCAGTTCCGAAGTGGCCGCCGCGTTAAAAAAGTGCAGCGGCGTGTTCATGCCCTATGCCTCGCAGGGACTCGACGGCGGTGTGTCGATGTTCCTCGGCGCGAAAGGGGTCATCGAATGCCAACTGACTTCGAGCGGCCAGCGATGGGGCCGCGGGCCGCGCAAGGACGTGCACTCGAGCAACAAGGCGCGTCTCGACAGTCCCGCGTGGCATCTCGTTGAAGCGCTGGCTTCGCTCGTCTCTCCCGACGGCAACGATCCCGCCATCGAAGGTTACGCTAGAAAAGCCCGCCCACTCTCCGATGCCGAAAAGAAAATGGTCGCCGAAGCCGCCCGCCGCATGAACGAAGTCGACACAAAAAAACTTCTCGGCGTCGAGCACTGGGTCCACGACGTAAGCTGGGAGCAGTCACTCGAGCTGCTCGTTTCACGCCCCACGGTGAACATCGAAGGGCTGGTCGGCGGCTACACCGGTCCTGGCGGCAAAACGATTCTGCCGGGGAAAGCGCTGGCGAAGCTCGACCTGCGCCTGGTTCCCGACATGACCGCCGAGGAATCGCTCGCCCTGCTCAAAGCCCATCTCGAGAGAAAAGGCTTCGGCGATGTCGAGGTGAACATGACCGGCGGCTACGACCCCACTTCCACGGCCGCCGACTCCGCCGTCATTCGCGCCGCCACGGCCGTGTACAAAAACAATGGCATCGACCCGGTGATCCTTCCGCGCCTGGCAGGCTCCTGGCCGGGTTACGTCTTCACCGGCGAGCCGCTTCGCCTGCCCGCCGGGCACTTCGGACTCGGCCATGGCAACGGCGCGCATGCGCCCGATGAGTATTACGTCATCGAGTCCAGCAATCCCCGCGTGCAGGGCATGGACGGCGCCGCCCTTTCTCACGTCGAATACCTGTACGAACTCGCGCAACTCGGCTGAGCACTGGCTTTCGACCGTGAGCTCACCCCAGATCCCGAGCCCGCCGTCTTCGCCCGGCAGCGGCCTCGCACGCCATCTCGGCCTGTTCGGCACCACCATGGCGGTGATGGGCGGCATCCTCGGCGCGGGAATTTTCATCAATCCTTATCTGGTCGCCGAACGCGTCCAGACCTCGTTCCTCATCCTCTCGGTTTGGATTGCCGGCGGGGTGGTCGCGCTTCTCGGCGGCTTCATCTATGCCGAACTCGCCGCGCGCTTGCCGGTGGTTGGCGGCCAGTACGCTTACCTGCGCGAAGCGCTTCATCCGGGCATCGCCTTTCTGTATGGCTGGGTGCTGCTGCTGGTGATTCAAACAGGCGGCATGGCTGCCGTCGCGGTCACCTTCGCGCGCTATTTTCTCGAACTCACCCGTTGGCCGGTGAGCGATTCTCTGATTGCTGCAGCCGCTCTGGCCCTGCTCACCGCCGTTAACTGCCTCGGCGTGCGCGCCGGGAGCCGTGTGCAATCTGCCATGACCCTCACCGCCATCGCCGCCATCGGCGTGCTCGAACTCTCGAGCTTCCTCCGCGGCGGGCCGTCGCAGATTTCCTTTCGCCCCATGCTCGACCAGCCGCCCTCCCTCAAACTCGCGCTCGCTTTTGGCTCCGCGATGACTCCCGTCCTGTTTGCCTACGGCGGTTGGCAAACCTCGAGCTTCCTTGGCGGGGAAGTCCGCGACCCGCGCAAAACTCTTCCCCGCGGTCTGGTCTGCGGCGTTCTCGGCGTCATCGCCGTGTACACTTCGGTGAATCTGGTTTACGTTCGCGCTCTTGGCCCTGCGGGACTTGCCGCCACAACCACCCCAGCCTCCGCGGTCATGCGCGCGGCGCTTGGCCCTCGCGGAGGCGCGCTCATCGCCGCGGGCATCGCTTTTTCCGCTTTCGGCTTTTTGGGCCAATCCATCCTGACCGCGCCGCGCGTCTATTTCGCCATGGCCGAAGACCGCGTCTTCTTTCGCAGCGTCGCCTGGGTTCATCCGCGCACGCGCGTTCCGGTCGTCGCTATCGCCTTGCAAGGCGTGTGGGCCATGGTGATCGCCCTCACCGGGACCTACGCGCAAGTGGTCAACTACGTCGTGGCCATGGACTCCATTTTTTTCGGTCTGACCGCCCTCTGCCTTCTCCTGCTGCGCCGCCGCGACACGACTTCCCGCCCCGCTCGAGGCGACTACCGCGTTCCCGGCCATCCCTGGACCACTTTGCTGTTCATTGCCGCCGAGTGGCTCGTGGTCATCAGCACCTTTGCCCGCGACCCGCGCCGCTCCACCATCGGCCTGCTGATGGCCATCGCCGGTTTGCCGGTATACTTTTTCTGGCGCGCCAAGAGCCGGGAGGCCCCGAGCGCATGAGCAGTTCCGACCGCACGAAGCGTTCGCTGTACATGGAATGGGCCAAGACCCGCTCGCACGCCAAATACAACCTCGCGACCAGCGGCCTTATCGGCGTTCCTCGCGCCGAATTTCCCCTCGAGCCCGACGAACTCGAAATCACCGCTCCCGGCAACTACGGTTACGCCCCGCTGCAGCGCCGTCTCGCAGAGCACACCGGTGTGCCCGAAGAGTGCGTGGTCGCGGCAGCGGGCACCTCCATGGCCAATCACCTGGCTATGGCCGCGGTAATCGATCCCGGCGACGAGGTCCTCGTCGAGCAGCCTGCCTACGGCCCGCTTCTCGACGTTGCCAACTATCTTGGTGCGCGCGTCAAGCGCCTGCCGCGGCGCTTCGAAGCGCGGTTCTCCATCGGCCTTGAAGAATTCCAGCGCGCCATCAGCACCTCCACGCGCCTCATTGTGCTTACCAATTTGCACAATCCCAGTGGCGCACTGCTCTCCGCGGAAATGCTTCAGGCCATCGGCAAGACGGCGCATCGCGCCGGCGCGCATGTGCTGGTGGACGAGGTCTATCTCGAAATGCTCTTCGGCAAGGCCGCGCCGTTCTGCTTTCCCCTTGGCAACTCGATCGCCGGCGCCAGCGAAAATCCTTTCATCGTTACCAGCAGCCTTACGAAAGTCTACGGCCTCAGCGGGCTGCGCTGCGGTTGGATTCTGGCCGCTCCCGACCTGGCCCGCCGCATGTGGCTCCTCAACGATTTGTTTGCCGCCACCGGGGCCCATCCCGCCGAGCGCCTTTCGGTCGTGGCCCTCAGCCATCTTGAGCAATTCCGCGAACGCGCCCGCGCGCTCCTGACCGCCAATCGCGCCCTGCTCGATGCCTTCCTCGATTCACGCCGCGACATCGAATGCTTTCGTCCCCCGGCCGGCACGGTGGTTTTTCCCCGGCTCCGTCTCGGGGCTACGCCGGGCGATCCCGAAGCTTTTTTCAAATTGCTTCGCGAAAAATATGAAACCACCGTTGTTCCCGGTGGCTTCTTCGAGATGCCTCGGCATTTCCGTATCGGCATCGGCGGCGACACCGCAACCCTCGGCGCCGGCCTCGAGCGCCTTGGCGCGGCCCTCGACGCCTTGGCCAAGCGATGAATCGGCAGTCGGTGTAGCTTTAACGATCTTTGAACAGCTCGAGCGGAATGGCATTCGCTTGGGCGACGTTTCCCGCGTCATTGACATGCAAATGGTCTCCGCTGTCGTAGCGGGGCGCGATTTGCGTGCGGTGGCCCGGGTCACGCACGGCAGCGTTGAAATCGATTACTCCATCAAATTCACCGCTGCTGAGGATCCAGGCGTTGACCTCTTCTCGCACGCGTTCTTTCTCGGGGGCGTAAAACCGATCATAGAAAGGGTCACGAAACAGGGCATGCTCGAAGGGCGGAATCGTTGTGCCGATGACTCGGATTCCCTTGCTGTGCGCGCGTGCTATCAGCCGACGATAGCCGGATAGGATGCTCTGGGAATTCACACCGTCGGTTGCGGGTATGAACGAGCCCGGGAAAAGGATGTCATTGACGCCGAGCGCGAGGATAAGGTACTTGACGCCTGCTTGGCGAGCCACGTCGCGTTCGAAACGGGCCAGGCCCGATGGTCCCAGGGCCGGCCCCAGTTGCGCAAAAACAGGTCCCAGCGGGGGTGGCCCGCCCGCCTGTCGGGGACTGTCGAAGTCGCTCAACAGGCGGTTGCCGATGATTCCTTCATTCAGGACCCCGAGTTCCCGGTTCCCGCCGGCATCCTTTTGCAAGCGCTCCGCTAGCGCGTCCGGCCACCGCCGGTTGGCGTTCTTCGTGGAACCGTCTCCATCGGTGAGCGAAGAGCCGAGGGCCACGATCGCGGCTGCGCCGGGCCTAGCGGCGACGTCAACTCCGGTCAGGAACGGCCAGGAGTCAATCGTTCCGGCAACCGGGAATTTCACCGCGGCAGTCGCGTCCCCTGTTTCGGCCGACACGTAGCTGGTTTGCAGCGCCAGAATATGAGATGTGGTCGCCGCGGTGGTTTCCGGGAGAAACAGGCTGATGGCCAGATCCCCGAGCGCCGGCACGTCGAGCCGAACGGCATCGCTCACGACCGTCGCATGGGCAGGCAGGGTAATGGCCGGCTGTCCGCGGAACGTCAAAGTTCGGTTCGAGGCCGGATCGATGTCCGCCCCATCGGTCGGTCGCGCAATGTGTGCGCCTCCGATCGGCAACGGCTGGTCCCCAAACGTATTGGAAATCCTGATCCTGAGTTTGCTCCCGCCGGCGCTGACGTGCACGATGAGGCGTAGCGTCTGGTGCCGGAAGATCTCGGCGTGCCCCGGTACGGCCGCCTGCGGGGCGGTCGCCCAGGTTCCGATCCAAACATCTCTCTGAGCCGCCGCCCATTGCGGGAAGAACAAAAGAAAGCAAGCGACGATCGAATTGCGAAGTGCGTTCATGAGCGTCAGTTTCCCCAGGTTCATCTACCTCATCGCGGAAAAATCGGTCGGCCGCATGTACACTTCGTCGACCTTGTACTTTTCGTCTGCCTTCTGTATGAGCTGCTCCGTAGACTCTATATACGGTCGGAACTCCGTGTCGGCATGAAGCGCCTCCGCCTTAGCGCCGTCGAGGCGCGTAAGGCGAGCCGGCGGCAAAAGAAACCACGGCCACGCCCGAAACCATCCATCCGTCGAGTTTCGAGCGCTTGTCGACCGGCGCACTTGCTGTACTTGTCTTCACGGCTTTTTTTGCTGCCGTTTCTTTTTTTTTGCCCGAGACGCTCGCCGTTGACGTGCCGCGGCTTAATCTATATCCTAGGAATCAGTCAGTCAACTGACTATTAGACGCCGCAATGCTAAAAGGGAAAGCAGACAGCCGGGCGCGGCTCCTCGAGGCCGCCGAGAAAACCACCTATCGCCATGGTTTCGGCAACACGGCCATCGCGGACATCGCCGAAGAGGCCCGCATTCCCCTGGGCAACGTCTATTACTACTTCAAGACCAAAGACGAGATGGCCCGCGCCATTGTCAACCTGCGCGTCTCGCGGTTCCGGAAGCTGCTCGAGGAATTCGACAAGGCGGATTCTCCGAGAATGCGCCTGTGCGCCTTCGTCGACATCAAGGTGAAGAACCGCACGGAACTCGCGCGCCATGGCTGTCCTGTCGGCACCTTGTGCTCGGAACTGCGCAAGCTTGGCGGCCCTGCGGCGGACCAATCGACGGTGCTCTTCCGGACCGCCCTAGAATGGATGGAGAGGCAATTCCAGGCGCTTGGCAAGGGCGCCGATTCTCGCTCGCTCGCCGTGCATCTTCTCTCCTCGACGCAGGGTGTGTCTGTGCTGGCGCACACCTTCGGCGACCCCGTGCTGATCGACCTGGAGGCAACCCGCCTCAAAGACTGGATCGGTTCGCTCTAAGCGATTCCGTTCGTCGGGAAACATCTCAGGTATCGCCGACAGATGGACCCGTGCTCTGCCACGGGCGGAACACCAGCCTGTAAATTTACTTGCGCGCCGAAGCCTGCGAAGCATGTGGCGACACTCACGGGCTGGCGCAAGAAGGAGTATCATGACACGAATCGGAAGGCAGCCATGCGGTACAGCAACTTCTCGGCTCTGCCAGTAGTTTGCTTGCTTGCTCTGTCGGCTCGTGCTCAGGGCGTACAACCGGGCATGGATTCTGCTAGTTTCGGCAACGTCCGCGTGCACGTCGAGTACCCTGACAACCATGCTGCCGGAATGCATCTGCGGGTGCAGTTGATGAGCGGCTCGGGCAGCACGCCGGTGGCAGAGAATTTCACCACCGATCAGGGCACGGCGGAGTTCACTCGAGTACCCGTCGGCGACTACCATGTTGTCGTGTCGGGGGAAGGGATTGCGACGGTTGACAGCGGGCCGTTCGAAGTGGATCGCCGCAAGTTGAGCCAGTCCCTGTTTGTCACGGTTCACTCGAGCAATGAATCTGATTCGAAACATGTTGCTGCGGGTTCTCCGTCGGTGGCGGCGGTGGACCTGAATGTGCCTGATGCCGCCCGAAGAGAGTTTGATAAAGCCACCAAAGCGATCGCCGATCAGGATTGGACAAAGGCCCTCGAACTACTCAACCGCGCGATAGCCGTCTATCCGCAGTATGCTCCCGCGTATAACAACCTGGGCGTGGTGTACGGCCATATGAATGATGGGGCGCATGAGCGCGAGGCACTGGAGAAGGCCATTACGCTGAATGACCACTTCGCGCCAGCATATGTGAATTTTGCCAAGCTGTGCCTCAAGGAACGCAACCCCGGCCAGGCGGAGTACCTGCTCGAGAGTGCCAGCCGCTTGGAACCCGGCAATGCCGAGACGATGACGCTGCTGGCCGAAGCGCAACTCCTCAACAAGAACTATGATGCAGCGATTGCCAGCGCTCGCAGTGCCCACGCCCTTCCGCACCGGAATCTTGCCGTGGTCCACTACATCGCCGCGCGGGCCTTGGAACACGAGAATCGTCTTCCCGACGCGCTCGCCCAACTTCAAATCTTTCTAACGGAAGAACCGCAGGGAGCACGCGCCGATCACGTCCGCGAAGAAATTTCACAAATCCAGAAGGCACGTTACTGACCGTCTGTCCACAGTTTGTCAGATCGCAAGCGCAGAAAAAGAAGGCGGCCCCTTGCGAGGCCGCCTTCGAGAAGTTGTGATTATCCGAAGCTCTTAAAACTTAAACTTGAGTCCCAGCTGCAGAACTCGCCCGGAAACTGCCGCGCCCTGGAAGTTGCCATAGGGGCTGTTGGGTTCTTCAACTGTGCTGGTGATGAGCCCGAACGCCCCCGAAGACAAATTGTCGATCGGGTTGGCGAAGTTGGGATGGTTGAGGATGTTGTATGCGTCGGCCATCATCGTGAACCCCATTCCGCTCTCTCTGATCTTGAAGTTCTTGAAGATCGAGAAGTCGGAGTTGAAATAGCGTGGCCCGCGGAAAGAGTTACGTGCGGGGTTCCCGAAATTGTTCCACGACGAAGCGAAATCTGCCGCTTTATTAAAGCAAGCGGTAGTCGGATCCGTACAGCTCGTCGGGCCAGTGATGTAATCGGCCAGCACGGTCTCGCTGGCCCCATTCTTTAAGCCATACGAACTACCGGAGCGGTACACGCTGAATGGTTCTCCGGTGCGGAAAAAGAACGTCTGGGCGATGGACCAGCCGCCAACAGCCGCGTTGACGAAATGGTTTTGCGATTTGAATGGCATTTCGTAGAAATACGTCGCGCTGAGGCTATGCCGGAAGTCGTAGTCGGAGTTTCCATAGTTAGGATGCCTAAGGTTATAAGGGTCGAACTGGATACGGAAGGAATCCCCACCGGTGTTTGTGCTGTAGGGCAACAATCCTCCGTTGGACAACGTATCCAGACTATGGCTGTAAGTGTAGTTGAATGACCCTTGCAAACCGTGAGACAACCTGCGCACCACCGACACCGTCAGGCCGTCATAGTTCGAATAGCCGCTGTTGCGGAGCTCACTTATATTGCTGAACCGCAAGTCGGGCTGAGTTGCGGGCAAATCCGCGGGGCAGCCGTGAGAGTTTCCAGGCAGGCAGTATGTGTTCAAACCAACATTGTTGGTGAACAGATCGTAGCCGTGATTACCGACATAGTTCAACGAGACCGACGTTTGGGTCCCGACGGCCTTCTCGACCATCAGATTCCATTCGAGATACTTAGGATTCTTTATGTTCGTGGCAACCGGATTGAAGTTCGGGGCCGAAAAACCCGGCAACAACGCTTGAATGCTGGCTAGTGTTCCGCCGTTCGTAAAGGCATTTCGCAGAGCCGTGTTCGACGCGGCTGCTTGCGAAAAGCCGTCCTGGACGCCATTTAGCGTCGTTCCGGGTGCAATCGGAATGTTGTTGTTCGCATTTGTCGCCGATATGGTGAACGACGTCACATTAGGTGCGTTGGTGATATAGCGATCGGCAAGTTCACCCGGATATAGGTCGGTGAAGAGTCCAACACCTCCGCGAATGACCAAACCATTTACGACGTTGTAGGCAAAACCGCCGCGGGGTGAAAAGACTACTTTCTCGAGGGTCGGGAACGCCTGGTTCAAACCAGTTACGATCACCTGGTTGTAGGGAATGGTAGCGTCGTGGGATATCGACTCGAACGGATTCTGAAGCCGCGCGAAACAGTTCTTTCCGCAGACTTCTGGGGAGTTGCGGTCCGCACGCAACGCTAGTGTCAGCTTCAGTTTGCTGGTGGCGCGCCATTCATCCTGGACATATAGGCCAAGGCTGTAGTAGGAGATCGGCAAATCGTTTGCGCTAGCAAAGCGCTTTGTCATCTGCGAGCCGCCAGCAACTGACAGCACGCCGTTGTAGAAATCATTCATGTTGTTGATTATGACCTCGCCGCTAGTAAGAGGTCCGGCAGCAAAACTGGCGATGTTGTTGCGGCGGAAATTCGTGCCGAACTTGATCCCGTGGTTTCCTCGAGTCCAAGAAAAGTCGTCCACGAACTGGTATTGGGCCACATTGCGACCCTGCGGGAAATTGAAGTCGCTGCCGCCCATGTTATTCAGCAGACCATCGTTGAAGATGATCGTCGTCGGGAAAAGGGACAACGAGGCGTTAATGTTTGGCGGTCCAAAAATCGCGCTGTAATAAAGACCTGCGGCAATGAATTGGTTCGTCGTGTGGCCATTAATGATGTGGGTCCAAAGCACTTGACCATCGTCCTCGGGTTGAACGCTATTGGCGTTAAAGAGCGAGTTGATCGGGTCGGTGCCGGTTGCCTGCACACCGCGGTCTTGTTTGTAGCGCCACTTGACGGTGTCGTTTGCAGAGGCATTCCAGTCCACGCTGACGCTCATTAGCCGCTCGGTGTTGAGGTTATTCACGGCACTCCGCAGAGTTCTCGCGCAAGGAATTCCACCTGCGACTCCAAAAGTCCCTCCGCCGGGAGCAGCCGTTCCGGCAAAGGAGCCGCAGCCCAAAGCTGGATCGTCATTTGTATCGAGGGGTCGGGCGCCGCTGGCACCCGGCGCGCCGTCGAAGAGCTTGAAGATAGTTTGGTAAAAAGGAACTGCACTCGGGTTGTTTGCCGTGACGTTAGCCGTCACGGCACTCTCGAACGGCGCTGTTGGGAGATAGGTGGGAGCGCCGCCGCCAGGGAGGACGTACCGCAAACCCTCGTTGTCGTAGAAGAAGAATAGTTTGTCCTTCTTGATCGGTCCGCCGACAGCACCCGCCCACTGGTTGCTGTTTGAGAACGGACGGGGATTTGTGGTCCCACCCTGCCCTCCGTTATTAAACCAATCGTTCGCATTTAGGTAACGGCCGTTCCAGAGCCAAGTGGCGTTGCCGTGAAAACTGTTGGAGCCGGACTTTGTCGTATAGTTGACGTTCGCGCCCGCCATTCGTCCGTATTCTCCAGTGTAGCCATTGGTCACGACGGTAATCTCCTGCAACTCGTTGGCTCCCAGCAAGAGGTTGCTCGCACCGGAGTTGTTCAGGTTCAGGTATGGATCGTTGTAATCATTGCCGTTGACAGTGTAAAGGTTGGAGGTGCCAGGAAGACCGTTTGCCGTGAGGTTGCCGTAACCGGCCCCGGTGCTCAAGGTCACACCCGGAGTGGTCATCACGTAGTTGGTGATATCCTGCCCTGGACTGGGTACCAGCTCGATGGTCTTCTCACTGACCGTCGAGGCAAGGTTGGCGTTCTCGGTGTGCAGCAACGGCGCCTCGGCCGTGACTTCAACGGTCTGTGAGGCCTTGCCCACCTCCAGTTGCAGCGGAACATTGGTCACCTGACCAAGCGACACGACGATCGCGCGCTTCACCGTCGAGAACCCACTGAGTGTAACCGTCAATCCGTAATTGCCAGGTTTTACCAGCGCAAACCGAAACGTTCCGGTCGCGCCTGTGGTTGTCGTTTCATTGAAGCCAGTTTCAGTGCTGATCAGATTCACGGACGCGTTCGGAGCTACCGCGCCGGTCTGGTCGGTCACCGTTCCGTCCACTTCGCCGCTAACAACGCTCTGCGCCCGTGCCGCCGAGGGAATCAGTAGGCAAGCCGCAAGAGCTAGACAAACAACGAGTTTCAGATACCTTTCTCTCACTTAACCCTCCCAGGATTTAGCGAAAAACGATAAGATGTTGAGAAGTCACACCCACATTGTGTGACAGACTTAGCTCACGCGTGCAATCTGCCTTCCATAACAGAGCTTGGTTTTGCCTAGTTAAAGCGTTTACTTTCATACATATAGAAGAGCAGCCTGGGGTCGAGCTACGGTCAACCTATTACTGCACATAAGTATATGAAATTTAGAATAATGCTATCTAGAAGTTGTATAACGCTTTAGATTTAGACGAATTCACACACACTTTGCCAGAGGCCAGATGCTGGGGTGCCGAGAAATCCCCGGCGCTAGGTCGTAAAGGGTTCTTCGGTCGGCGACCCTCCTCGGTGAGAGTTTCGTGGTTCTAGGCCGAGAACGGTGCCGCCTCTGCCTGTACTCGCATCGTCACCAGCTCTGGCCTCTGCACGGTCTCTAGCGGAGGCGCCCGATTGGCCCACGCTCACTGTCTATCACCATCGCCTGGTCACCCTTCCAGCTGAGGGCGACAGCGCGTTTCGTGGCGCGGATTGACGGGCAGTAGTCTCGAAAACCTTGGGTGGCCCTCACTCAGTAGAGGTGAAAATATCCGTCGTGCTGACCGAGCCGCACGGTGGCGTTGAAAAGCTTCGACAGATTCTCTTCGGTAAGCATCGCCTCCTTGGGACCGTCTCGAAGAATCCGGCCCTCGCGGAGCAAAACCACGCGGTCGATTTCCGGGATAATCTCCGAGACGTGATGGGTGACCAGCAAAATGCCCAACCCAGACTTCGCCAGCCGGCTTAGCGTTTCGCGCAGTTGCAATTGAGCAGCGATGTCCAGTGCGTTGCTCGGCTCATCGAAGAGCAGCGTCTCGGGCTCATGAGCGAGCGCCCGCGCAATCAGCGTCCGTTTCGCTTCCCCCGAAGACATGCGCGTCACCGGCCGATCCGCAAGGTGCGCGATGCCCAGCCGAACCAGCGCGGCTTCCGCGCGCGTCACAAGTTCGGGATCGGGATGGTGGTGCGGGAAGATTCTCGTGCTGCTGAAAAATCCGGATAGCACCACGTCCCGCCCCGTCGCTTCCGTCGTGCACGACGCGAGCAGGTCCGGTGAAACGATGCCAAGCAGTGACCGCAGCTCGAAGATATTCCACCGCTTGCGTCCAAGAATAGCGATCGAACATCCGTCTCGCGCGAGCGGATAGCACTCCCGCGTGATGGTTTTTATGAGCGTGGACTTCCCGCAACCGTTGGGCCCCAGGATGCACACGTGCTCCCCGGCGGCGATCTCCAGATTCACTTCACACAGTGCCGCCGAATCGCCGCGCATCACCGTCACATTCTTCAGGGATAGAAGGGATGGCGCCACTCATGCTCCTTCGGGCAAATGGGCACGCCCGGCCGTCCAGGGCTATCTTAACCGGGCGAAGCCCAGGGCCAAACTTCTTGAGGTCTCGGATATCGGAGTCGCAAATAAAAAGGAGGTGAAAACACCAACGTTTTCACCTCCCGGGGTGGGTGGGGTGTTGCATGTCAAAAGCCCTCAGGCGGCTCAGCAGGCCTGCCCTGCCAGGCAGGTCTGCGGCCTCACTCGCGTCCTGCGGTTAGCAATTCGATAGGAGACTCACCACCAAAGAGCTTTTCTTTCAGCGCCTTGTAGCACCGCCCGAGGCGCGTGTCAACGGCAAAAATCGTTGAATCCGGTACTCCTGCTCTCGGTAGGTAAAGGGATTGTTTCAACAGTTAAAACGCTTCGCGTCCCTGGGCGGACACTCGAGACCGCGCAGCCGCCTGGCCGCCGCGTTTCTCAGGCAGGCGTAACGGCTAAAGATCGGTGAGGACTCGCGATCCATGCAAACGGCCTGCCCGGCCAGACGCCCTCGAGCGATCTACTCCCCAAAGATTTCGTTGATTTTCTCCGCGAGTTTGAAGTCGTAGTCGCTGATGCCTTTTACGCTGTGCGTCGTCAGGTCGATGACCACCTTGTTCCACACGTTAAACCACTCGGGATGGTGATTCATCGCTTCCGCGACCAGCGCCACCCGCGTCATGTTGCCAAACGCGGTCACAAAATCCTTGCAGGCGATCTCGCGGTGCAGCTTGCCGTCTACCACACTCCAGCCCTTTATTTTTAGCAGCAGCGCTGTGATTTCCCCTTCGCCGAGTTTCCTTGCCGGCATGGCCTTGTCCTCCGGACCGTTTCGCATCGCCATTATGCG
Organism: Candidatus Acidiferrum sp.; assembly: GCA_036262755.1. Lineage (GTDB taxonomy): Bacteria > Acidobacteriota > Terriglobia > Acidiferrales > UBA7541 > Acidiferrum. The sequence goes on along the minus strand of DATAIH010000153.1, from coordinate 52,546 downwards.
GTCGAACACCGCCCCAGGCAACGTTCCCCTCCCTTTCGACTCGTAAGGGTGTCACGGAGGCAAGCGCGCCGATTCAGCGTCTCTTTGTTTGCTCGTTCTCCGTTGAACGCGCCCGCAAAATCCACTAATGTAGGGGTTTCTCAGGTAGCCCCAAAAGGCGGTAAGGTCGACACGCCCCTACAAAACGGAGACATTCGTGAAAAAGAAGATTCGCGCCATCCAATATGGTGTCGGCCCCATCGGTGCATCCATCGCGAAGTTGATGCGGGAGAAGCAGGCCATCGAAATCATCGGCGCGATCGATCTGGATCCCGCCAAGGCGGAACGCGATCTGGGAGAAGTCGTGGGCGCCAGCGACGCGCCCTGGGGCGTCAAAGTGTTCGCCGATGCGAAAGAAGCCCTCGACCTAAACGCCGACGTGGTTATGCACTCGACTTCATCCTCGCTTGCCAAAGTCATGGATCAATTGCTGGCTTGCCTGGAGGCGCAGTCGTGTATTGTTTCGACCTGCGAAGAATTGTCCTACCCGTTTCGCACCCATCCGGAACTCGCCGCCAAGCTCGACGGCACCGCCAAGGAATGGGGCGTGGCGCTGGTCGGAACCGGCGTGAATCCCGGATTCGTGATGGACAAACTCGTGGTGACGCTGGCTGCGGTTTCGCAACGCATCGAACATGCCAAAGCGCTGCGCATTGTGGACGCTTCGAAGCGGCGGCTTCCCCTTCAGAAAAAAATCGGCGCGGGCATGACCGTGGATGAATTTCGCACGCAAGTGAAGGGCGGCGTCATCAAGCACGTGGGGCTGCCGGAATCGGTTGCCATGGTCGCCGACAGCCTGAATCTCCCGGTCGAAACCATCAGCGAAACCATCGAGCCAAAACTAGCCGCCGATCGTGTCGAAACCGAATACCTTACCGTCGAGAAGGGACAGGCTGCCGGCGTTCATCAAATCGGACGGGGCCTCTCGAAAGACGGGAAGGAGCTGGTTTATCTGGAGTTGCAGATGTACGTCGGGGCAAAAGATCCGGCCGACACCATCACGCTCACCGGCCACCCGAACATCACCCTCACCATCCCCGGCGGCTCCCACGGCGACATCGCCACTGCCTCGGTGGTGGTGAATTCCATCCCCGTGATTCTAGACGCGCCGGCAGGCCTGCGCACCTCGCGCGATCTGCCCATCGGCTTCTTTTCGCCCAGCGCGAAACCGTAGTGCGAAATGGGAAAGCACCAAGGGGAAAAATCGGCCGGCGTCGCTAGGCCGAACAGCGAGGAGCGCGACCGTCGCTTTCAGTTGTGCTTCACAAACTCGCCCTTGTGGCCGGTCAGCGAATTGTAAAGCGTCTCGATGAACGCGTCGGAGTTGATAAAGTCGCCGGAGAACTTCTCCCACGGGGCCAGAATCTTCTCCTGCTTCATCTGCTCCAGCGTTTTGTGATTGTCGAGCGCCTTCTCGACCACCGCGGAGGTTTCTTTCAGCATTTTCGTGAAGGCTTTCACGTCGTCCATATTCGAAAGCGCCCCATGTCCGGGAATCACTTTTACGTCGGCAGGCAACTCCGCCGCGACCTTCTCCGTGGCGGCGATCATCCCCTGCACGCTGCCGCCGCTGGCCACGTCGATAAACGGAAAGCCGTAACGCACGAAGTCGTCGCCCATGTGCACAACATTATTCTTCGGGAAGAAGATGATGGAGTCACCGTCGGTGTGCCCGGAAGGAAAATGCAGCGCGCGAATATCCTCGCCGTTCAGGTGCACGGTCACGTCGTGCTCGAAGGTGATGATCGGCAGCGCGTTCCTTGACGCCGCTTTTTGCGGCATTTTGAGCGATCCGCCGTTGCCCGCCGTGCCGCCCGTCTCCAGACGTTTGCGCACGTTCTGGTGGGCGATCAGCGTAGAGCCCGCGTTGTTGAACGCCTCGTTTCCGCCGGTGTGGTCGCCATGGTAGTGCGTGTTGATCACAAAACGCACCGGCCTCGTCGTGACCCCCAAATCTTTGAGCGCCGCCTGTATTTTCTCCGCCAGCGGGGCGAACTGATCGTCCACGATCACGATGCCGTCTTCGCCGACCGACGCCGCGATGTTTCCGCCGGCGCCCTCGAGCATGTAAATGTTTCCGGAAACCTTGCTGACCTTGATCTGCACCTTGGAAAAATCTGGTTCCTGCGCCGGCACCCGACTCCCAGCCATGGCCATCGCGGATATCGCCAGAATCACCCGAACCCGCACCGTCTTGCGCATGTTTCTCCTCCGTCAAGCGCGCGCATTGTACCACTGGCGGAGCGAAACAGGAGGTAGAGAAAAAGACTGCTAGCTCCAGGAGGGCAGGGACCGGCGGGAGAGGAAGACTTCGGCGGCCCATTGACCGAGATACACGGCGAGTGCGACCCCGTGACCGTTGTATCCGGCGAGGACCATCACGTCTCTAGAGAGGGGATGGCGGCAAAAAACGGGCTGCATTCTTGCCGTGAACAAAATCGGGCCCGCCCAGCGGTGCGTGATGCGCACGGAGCTGAGCGCGGGATGCAAACGACGCACGCGATCTTCGAGCCAACGAAGGCTCTCCGCGGCTTCTCCTTGGCGCACATCGAAGTGGTACAAATTCGGCGCGGCGTGGCGTGGCGAGCGTTCTAAAGCTTTCCCAAACAGCGAGGCCAGCGTGGTTGGCGCCGGGACCAGGCCCGCGCCGAAGACCAGGCCGTTCGAGTCGAGTAGCCGGCCCCACAAATACGGAAGGTCTACGGTATAAAACGGCCGACGGGAGGCCAGGCCGATGGCCTTGAGCTGGGCTCGGGAAAGCGGCGCGGTGGCCATCGCCAGGGTCAGTTTCGGCTGCGTGGCACCGCGCAATCCGGAAAGTCCGAGCGAGAAGGCGTTCGCTGCAAGAAGGATTTGCGACGCACGGACTTTTTTCTGCTGGATGCGGCCGCGAACCTTGCGGCGAACGCGCAGGCACGGCGGGTTTGAACACTCGATCGCTTGAACCTCGGCGTGCTCGATGATGTGCGCGCCGGCTATTTCTGCGGCGCGGGCCAGCCCCGCGACAACTTTTCCGGGATCGACGGCGCCGCCGGGCACGGTGCGGACCACTTTCAGCTCGCCGGAATCGCTCCAGCAGATCGGCGAATCCTTGGCGGGATCCGAGCGCCCCAGCTCGTACACACCCGGGAGCTCTAGGCCGCCATCGACGCGCAATGCGCGTAGGATTTTCTTGTATCCGGCGAGCACATCGCCGAGTCCGGGGAGCGGCCCGGCCGCGGTTTCTCCAAGCGCAAGCCCGCCGGTTCGGCCGCTCGCGCCTTCGCCGAGTGCACTCGCCTCGAGCACCAGCACGGATTTCCCCGGCGCCAGCCTGCGCAACCACGCTGCCGCGGAGAGCCCGGTGAAGCCGCCGCCAGCGATGGCAAAATCGACGCGGTCCGGCAGTGGGCCCGGTGCCGGTCGGAAATCAACGGTCCAAGGCGGTACGCCCCAAGGATGTGTCTTGCGGGACACGACACCTCTTGGATGCGAAGCCCGCTTCCTCGGACGGGATGGGAAAAGGATTTTCCGCGTGCCGCGCATGGTTCGCTTCCGGGCGAGCCTTATCCGCTTTCGCCGGAGTCACGGGCGAAGAGCACCGCAAGGATCGCCAAAGCGCTGACTAACAGCGGAAACCAAACCGGCGAAATCCACGGCCGCGGAATCAAGAACAAAACATCCCGGTCGGCTAGCGACTGCGGCCAGCGCACCGTGGCCCAAAGCGCGGCGTAATAGGTGCCGTCCCAGATGGCGAAAGTCCAGAGGAAAACAGCGGCTCGCGACCTCATCTTCGCCGTGGCGAGAAATGCCACACTGAGGAGCACGACGATGGTAGCCGCCTCACGGAAAACTTCCACAGTGAGGAGGCTTTGCGGGAACTGGTTAATCGCCTGCGATTGCTGGTAGAACTCGCTCGACCTGCGCACGACATCCGCGAGTGTTCCCTGATAGCCGGGGAGCAATCCGGTGGCGGCACGAAGGTAAACCACAACCGTAGCTTCGATAAATCCGAATGCGGCCGCAAACACGCCGCTCGCGAGCAATAGTTTGGGCGCAAGGGCCAGGCCGCTCGTCGCGCGCTTCCAGGAAACGTAGGCCAGCGGCGGGACCAGCAGCAGCAAGTTGACCCACCACGGCTCCGCAATGAGTCGAACGCTCATTCCACGATTTTACGTGGAACCCGAGCCAAACGCTCTAGCGCTTCTTTCGGGAGCCTCTCTTCACTGCCGAAGTGGCGGCAAGCCAAATTGTCCGGCCCTCTGCGATCTCCGCTGCGGGATCATTTTGCCTGTCAGCCGGCCAGGCGAATCTTTCCTAATGGATAGGGTTTAAAGGACGTTTCGCTGCTGGATGCAAAAGGAGACGCGCATGCTCGAAGTCATTCTGAAGCGATTCGAAAAGCCGGACGAAGTGCGCCGGTTCGAAAAAGGGAGGTTTGAAATCATAAAGCTGGGCGGCATGACCATCGGCCGCGCAACCTATGAGCCCGGGTGGAAATGGTCGGAGCACGTAGGCCGGGCGACCGGAGCCAAGAGCTGCGCGGTCGAACACGTCGGAATGGTGCTCTCCGGCTGTGCGACGGCGGCCATGGATGACGGAAGAGTGATCGAAATGAAGGCCGGGGATGTGTTTTACATCGCGCCGGGGCACGACAGCTGGGTCGTGGGGAACGAGCCCTATGTTTCGCTGCATTTTCTCGGCGCCGAGGCCTACGCCAAGGCCAAACGGAAGTGAGCAACACCGTTTCGGCGGCACTTTAAGGCCGGGCTGAGGAAATCCCGCCCGGCACGACAGTGTCCCGGGACCATGGCTCCGGTAGCGCAGTTTCATTTATATCGTACTACGATATAAATGAGGGCGCAACCCTTGGCAATTATATCGCATCACGATATATTAGGCGAGCATGCGCACCTGGGCTGGCCGGCCCCAATGGCCGCCGAGGGTGCGGCCGGGCCGCCGAGTCCCTGCTCTGCGACCCCGCCACCACGCTCGCCACCGTGCGGTTGGCTCCCCAGGTAACAACCAGGGAAGGAGAATCCATAAAATGCGAATGAGGCTGGTCCTTGCAGTGGCAGTGTTCTCTTCCGCCGCCTTGTTGTTCGAGGCGGCGCCTGTTTTTGCACAGTCCTCGACAAACAACGGCAAGTTGCACATCCACGTCAGCCCCAAACAGGCTTACGTTTTTGTGGACGGCAAAGCCGTCCGCGACGGCAGCCAGACGATCGACTTGTCCACCGGCTCTCACAAGATCGGCGTTTACAACTATGGGTACATGGATAAGGTTCAAGACATTCAGATCGCCAGCGGCAAGAAAACCGATCTCGACGTTACCCTCGTGCCTTCCGGAGATAAAGTCTCCGGGCCTTTTGCGGACATCCAGTTTAAGGGACACCCCCGTGCGGCCGTGCTGCTGAACGGGACCACCCCCGACTTTTTCGTCGGCCACGTGGATGAATTCGATTGGAACTGGATCTGGCGCCAGCGGTTGCTGGTGAAACCGGGCACCTACCAGGTCACCGTAACGCGCGAAGGAAATACCATTTGGTCCGGGCCCGTGACGGCCAAAGCCGGCCAGCAAGTGACGGTCGATCTGGACCGCAACGGCGCCATTACAACGAAAGACTGGAAGCAAGGCTTGCATATGGCCCCGAAGCCGCGCTTCCACGCCGGAGTGGCAAGCGCAACCGTGCCGATAGCGCCGGCAACCGCCGAGCTTTCCGGGCAAACGAAGAACCTCGCTTGCGGGCAGTCTACCGACCTGCGTTGGAAAACCGCGGACGCCGCGAGCATTGCCATCACCAATCTGGGAGACGTCGAAGCGCAAGGGGACCGCCCGGTCAGCCCGACGAAAACCACCACCTATGAATTGACGGCTTTGGGACCAGGCGGCAAGGCCACAGAGGATGTGACCGTAGACGTGAACACCGAGCCAACGGCCCGCATTTCCCTCGGCCAGCCCGACGTTCGCTATCATCAAGTCGGCGACAAGGTTGAGGAAGACGGCCGGACCACGGTAAATTGGTCCACTTCCGGCGCCAATTCGGTTGACGTCCAGCCGATCAACAGCCATTCCATATCGGGAAGCGAAACCATCGAACCGAAGCTGAAGCAAACGACCGTCGGCCCGGTCAACGAAAACATCACCTACACGCTCACCGCCAGCAATGCCTGCGGCGGTAGGACCACGCAGACGGCCACGCTGCACGTGACCGGCTCCATCGATCCCCCTCCTCCGATCACCATTGCCAGCGTGTTCTACCCGACCGATTATCCGCAGTCGCGACACCCGAAGGTCGGCCTGGTGTCTAGTGAACAGGGCATGCTGTCGAACCTCGCCAAGAACTTCGAGAACTACACGCAGTACGAGAAAAACGCGAAGCTGACCCTGGTAGCGCATGCCGACGTTCGCGGTTCGAAAAAATACAACCAAAAGCTCAGCGAGCGGCGCGCGGAGGCGGTGAAGGCGTATCTGGAGGCCCACGGCCTTTCCGCCGACTTGATCTCGACGCGCGCGGAAGGCAAGGAACGTCAACTGGATAGGAAAAGGGTGGAGATGCTCCAGGCCAACAATCCCGAGAAACCGGAAACGTGGATGCGGCGCGACAAGCGGGCCACCTGGCTCGCCTACAACCGGCGCGTGGACATCGTGCTCGAGCCCGCGGGACAGCAATCCGCCGAAACTTATCCCGATGATTCCCCCGATGCGCGCATCCTCTGGGCCAGCAAGGAACCCAGCTTGAAGCGCGTGGAAGCCGCTGCCAAGACTGCGGTTAGCGTCGCCCGAACCCACAGCAATCCGGTGGGGAAGTGAATCGGCCCCGAGGAATGACTATGCGACTCTCCGTAAAGGCCATGACCATCGCCGCGGGATTACTCTCGGGAGGGGCCATCCTTGTCGCGGATCCTGCATAGGCTCGACCCAAGCTACGGAGTGAGTTTCCTAGGGATGACGAGTTCCGTCTATCCCGGATTTCATTCCGCCGGAACCGCCGGCAGCCTGGCCATCGGCACGGTCGAGGGACTGATTGACGGGGGATTCTCCGGGCTCGTGCTGTCATTGCTATCTAACGCCTTCGCGAGAGTCCGCGCCGAGGCCTAAAGGGTCGGAGCAAGGCCGGGCGACGGCAGATTTGGGGCTGCTGTCGCCCTTGCTCTTTGCCCACCGCGAAGCTCATTTCCTCCCTCTTGACGTATCGCTCTTTAAAAGCTAGGCCGCTCGCCATCGGAGCGGGCGAAACAATTGCCTTCCCTTGCGCGTAGAATGGGCAGGGAGTGTGTGCCCGAATGAACAGGGGCGAGCTGAAGCGCGGCGTGTTGTTTCGCGAGCCGGTCGAGGTGGCGCTCGACACCTTGCGCCAGCACAAAATGCGCTCCTTCCTGATGTTGCTCGGCATCATCCTCTCGGTTTCCACTCTTATTGTTGTGATTTCGCTGATTTCCGGTGTGAACAAATATATCGCCGACCGTGTGGCCAATCTCGGGTCCAACGTGTTTCTGTTGACGCGCTTCCCGCTCATCACCGATGTGGAAGAGTACGTGAAGGCCAACCGGCGCAACAAAAAAGTGACCTGGGACGACTACGAAGCGTTGCGCGCGAACCTGAAGCTGCCGCTGCGCGTGGGCGTGGAATTGCGCGCGGGCGGCAAAGTGCGCCGGGGCGCGGAGAGCATCACGGACGTGAACATTCGCGGCGTGACCGCCAACATGGGCGACATCGATCCGGTGACGCCCCGCGATGGGCGGTACATTTCCGAAGGCGACGACCAGAGCCGCTCCCAAGTGACCATGATTGGCAACGATCTGGCCACCAAGCTTTTCCCCAACGTGGATCCCATCGGGCGCGAGATTCTGATCGAGGGGCGTCCGTTTCAGGTGGTAGGAGTTGCGAGAACCATTGGCACGGCCTTCGGCCAGTCTCAGGACAATTTTGCCTACATTCCGATGCAAACGTATTTCAAGATGTACGGGACGCAAGACACGATTTGGCTCAACATCCAAGCGCGTGGCCCGGAGTGGATGGAACGTACCCAGGATGAGGCGCGGGCCATGATGCGGGCGCGACGGCACCTGCCGCCGAATGAGCCGGACAATTTCGGCATCTTCGATCAGGCCTCGCTGATGCAGTTGTGGAAGAACCTGACCGGGGTGATCGCCACGGCGATGGTTGGGATTGTCTCCGTGTTTTTGGTCATCGGCGGGGTCGTCATCATGAACGTGATGCTGGCGACGGTCACCGAGCGGACCCGCGAGATTGGCATCCGCAAGGCGCTCGGTGCGCGGCGCGGCGATATCCTGCTGCAGTTCCTGATCGAGTCCGCCGTGATGGCCGCCATTGGCGGAGCACTGGGGGTTACCCTGGCGTATGGAATCGCAGGACTGACCAAAGCAGCCACTTCGGTGCCCATGAACGTACCGTTCATTGCCGTACTGATCGCGGAAGCGATTTCCGCAGCCGTGGGAATTTTCTTCGGCGTGTATCCCGCGAAGAAAGCCGCCGGGTTGCAGCCCATTGAAGCATTGCGGCAGGAGGTTTAGCGCCCTTGAAGATCACCGCGCGCTTGCAGTTGGGGGAGAACGCGCAGATGGCCTTGACCACGCTGCGAGAAAACAAAATGCGTTCGTTCCTCACCGTGCTCGGAGTGGTCATCGGAATTACCGCGCTGCTTTCTGTGGTGTCCATCCTGATGGGTGTGTACGCAGACGTGAATGCCTACCTCTCGGACTACGGGCCGGACACCTTGTTTATTTTTCGCTTCGACCCGGGCATCCACGCGGGGCGCCTGACGCCCGAGGAACGGGCCCGCAAGCCGCTAACCCTGGAGGATGCCCAAGCGATCGAGCAATTGTGCCCGGCGGTGCGCGCGGTGACCGCGAGCGTGTATCCGCGATTCGAGGAAGAAGGGCCGGGGCGCGGACCGGTAACGGCGCGTTACCTGAGCAAGGAGGTTTCCGGGATCGATTACAACGGAACGCTCCCGGCAACCGAAGAAGTGTTCAACTCCCGGCCGGCGCGCGGGAGATTTTTCAGCGAAGCGGAAAATCAGCACCGCGCGGACGTCGCGCTGATAGGCTCGGACATCGCCAAAACGCTGTACCCGGACATGGATCCTCTCGGGAAGCCGATCCTGATTGACGGCGTGTCGTACGAGGTGATCGGCGTGCTGGAGCCGCGCAAAGGCCAGTTGGTAAAGGACCAATCTGCGGACAAAGCCGTGCTGGTGCCTTACCGCACTTACAAAAAGCATCTGCCGATGGACGACGAAAATCTGGTCGGGGCGGTTGCCTATCCGGGCCGCATGTCGGAAGCCGAGGACCAGATTCGCGGCGTGCTGCGGCGGCGGAGAAACGTGCCGTACAGCAAGCCGGATAATTTCGGGATGGCCAGCGCGCAACAAGTCGCCGACCAGTTCCGGCAAATCACTTCGTCCGTGGCGCTGCTGATTTCCGTGATCAGCTCCATCGGGTTGCTGGTGGGCGGCGTCGGGGTGATGAACATCATGCTGATGTCCGTGACCCAGCGCACGCGCGAAATTGGGGTGCGCAAAGCCATTGGAGCGCGGCGCAGCGACGTCATCTGGCAATTCCTTACCGAGGCGATCGTGCTGACAGGGTCGGGAGGGGTGATCGGCGTGCTGTTCGGCGGAGGCATCAGCCTGCTTATCAATTTGACGATCCCCTCGTTGCCGTCCTATGTTCCGCTGTGGGCCATCGTGCTGGCGGTGGCTGTGTCCATGAGTGTGGGCCTGTTTTTCGGCATGTATCCCGCGGTCAAAGCCGCGCGGCTCGATCCCGTCGAAGCGCTGCGCTACGAGTAAAGCAAGTTTCTCTAGAACCATAACCGAACCTACCCCTTGCTTTGGCAACCTTTCCGCTTCAGCTCCCCCTATACCGCCGTTGCGCGATGGCGCGGCATTGCGTATGTTGCTTCCCATGAAAACAACCAAAATCTCACTGATTGTTGTTGCTGGTCTTGCTTTGCTTAGCGCCTTGGCCTCCCTCGATGGGCAGCAGCGGGTGCCGGCCAGCGTCGAGACCGGTTTCAACGCGATCCGCGAAGACACCCTGCGCGCGGACCTCACTTTTGTGGCCTCGGACGCGCTTGAGGGCCGCATGTCCCTCGAGAATGGCGACGCGGTCGCCATCCAGTGGATTGCCTCCGAGTTTGCCAAGGCGGGACTCGAACCCGCCGCGAACGGCAGCTTCTTGCAGCCGGTTGAGCTCGTCGAATACCGCGGCGACCGCGAACACAACTACGTGGCGCTCAGCCGCGGCGGGAGCGAGAAGCAATGGAAATTTCCCGACGCGCTTGGCTCTTACCATGCGGATGTTGATGTGACCGCGGGGGTAATCTTCGCGGGTTTTGGCATCACCGCGCCCGAGCTCGATTACGACGACTACCAAGGCATCGACGCGCACGGAAAAATCGTGCTGATTTTCGACCACGAGCCGCAAGAGAGGGATCCCAACTCCGTCTTCAACGGCACCGGCAACACGCGTTACGCCACAGGGCGGGTGAAAATCCTGAACGCGCAGGAGCATGGCGCGGTGGGCGTCCTGATCGTCGCCGAGCCGAACCGCACGCATCCGTCCAACCAGGAGCGCGTCGCCCGCATTGGCGGATCCGAAACGCGCGCCATGCCCATCCCCTCCCAGGCGCTGGCCGAGGACGCTCTCCATACGCCTGCGGCCATCGTTTCCGACGCCGTCGCAAAGGAGATCTTCCGAACCGCCGGCGCAAGCCTTTCAGAGTTGCAGGCAGCCATCGATCGCGACTTGAAGCCGCAGTCGCGCCAGCTGCCGGACACGCAAGTCACATTGCATTACCGCAACATCTCCGCCCATACCGGCACGACTTACAACGTTGCCGGTTTGCTCGAGGGCGGCGACCCAAAACTCAAGGCGGAGACCATCTTGTTCAGCGGACACCACGATCACAACGGCATTTCCGGCACGGAAATCTGGCACGGCGCGGACGATAACGGCTCCGGAACCGTGGGCGTGGTTTCTCTGGCGCGCGCCTTCGCCGCGAACGCCGCGCGCGGCGGGAGAGGAAAGCGGTCGCTGCTCTTTGTGGTGTACGCCGCCGAGGAGCGCGGCCTGCTCGGCTCCTTCTACATGGCCGCGCATCCGCTCCGCCCGCTCGGGACCACGCGCGCCGTCCTCAACTTCGACATGATCGGCCGCAACGAAACCGAAAGCGATCAGACCAAAGGCTTGCTTGACATTCCCGCCGACACGAGCAACCGGCTGAACCTCATCGGCCGATCGTACAGCCCCGACTACAATCGGACGGTGGTGGAAGAAAACAACTTCGTGGGCCTGGATCTGGACTACCGTTTCGACCGCGACTACGCGCTCAACATCTTCTTCCGCAGCGATCAGTTCCCCTTCGTGCTGCACAACATTCCGTCGTTTTGGTGGTTCACTGGCTTTCACCCCGATTACCACCACACCACGGACACCGCGGACAAAATCAATTACGCTAAGATGGCCAAGATTCTGCGCCTGGCGTACTTGACGGGAATGCAATTCGCCAACGCGGCCACGCCGCCCAAATTCATCGCCAACCCCGGCGGCAAAGACCCCTAGCCAAGCTAACAACTAGCCTCTACAGGACCAAGCGGTCAACGGCTGTGCTTGGCTTCGAGCTGGGCCACACGGGCCTTCACGATTTTCTTGATGAGCGCAACCGGGAGCGGCCGGTTTAGAGGGAAATGGATGGTTCCTTTGGAGGTCTGAAAGCTCTTGAGTTCTTTCTGGAACGCTTCGATGACCGCGGCCGTGGGGAATAAGCTGCAATGGTCGGAAAAGGCGGCGAACCACACCAGGATCCCGTGGTGCTTGAAGGCCGGAATCCGGTAGCTGATGGTTTCCGTAGCTTCGCGAGGCACCGCGGAGCGGATCACCGCGCGCATTTTCCTTAGAGCGCTGCGCGCGGGTTCTGGAATGCGATCGAGGTATTCCGCCACATTTTTCGGAGCCGCTCGGGCCTTCGCCGCCGGGCGGCGCGGTCTCTTCTTCTTCACTCCGGAGAGTATAGCAAGCGATGGCGCTCGTTGCGCCTGGGGGGGGTCAATAGCCTTCGGGCGGAATTTCGTAGCCGGCAGCTTCGAGCGAGCCCGCACCGCTCCAGCCCCAGACCAACACGACATCTTCGCCGCCGGTATTGTCAAACCCGTGCCAGTGGCCGCGCGGCGTGAAAACCACGTCTCCCGGACCGGAAGGCTCGCGGCCGCTGTCCGTGTAAAGGAAGCCCCGGCCTTGCACCACGATGAAAAATTCGTCGGCGTTGGGATGGCGGTGCTTGTCGTGGCGCGCACCCGGAGGAAGAACGGTCCAGCCGATGAGCAGTTTGTCTGAGCCCGCGGAAGTCTGGTCGATCAGGAACTGGACCTGCATGTCGATCCAGCCCTGATTGCGCTTGAGGCCGCGGACATGCGGAACATCGCGGAGATTGGTGCGGTAGGGTTTCATTTTCATGGCGACATTCCTCCCATTCGGCGGTAGACCTCGTAGACCGCCACAAAATCGTGATGCGCAAGGCCGAGGCCGCGACAAGCGTTGAGCATTTCGTTGGCGGCGGCGCCGAGTGGAACGGGCACGCCCATTTTGCGGCCCAAATCAAGCGCGAGCAGCATGTCTTTCTGCTGTAGGTTGACGTTGCCGTAGGTAGCGTCGGAAATGTGGCCCTCGAGAATGAGCGGCGCGCGATAGTTGAGAACCGGCGAGGCCACCACGCTTTTGAGAAAGGCGCCGACGGCAACTTCGCGCGGGACACCGCCTTTTTCTGCCAACGCCACGCCTTCGCAGAAGCCCATCACTTCAATGACCAAGGTCAGGTTGAGAGCGACCTTGAGCTGCACGGCGAGGCCCTGGGCGCCGATGTAGGTGACTTTGGGACCGATCGAGAGAAGGACGGGTTCGACGCGTTCGAACGCGGCTTTGTCGCCCGCGACCAGGAGTGAGGCTTGGCCTTGGCCAACCGTGAGCGTGGTGCCGGAAATGGGGGAGTCCAGCATGGTGAGGCCGGCTTTGGCGAATTCCGCGGCGATCGCGCGACTCGAGTCCGGGTCGATGGTGCTCATGTCCAGATAGACGGCGCCCTTGTCGAGGCCGCTGATAACCCCATTCTCGCCGAGAGCGAGGGCGCGAACGGCCGCGGAGTCAGTGACGATGGAGAAGACGACTTCGGATTGGCGCGCTGCGTCGCGGGGCGTGTCGGCCCAAACCATGCCGATTTCGAGCAAGGGCGCCGCTTTTTCTTTGGTGCGATTCCAGCCGGCCACACTGTGGCCGGCTGCGATCAGGCGGGGAACAATGGCCTGGCCCATGTCGCCGAGGCCCAGAAATCCAATTTTCACGACCCACCTCTTCCCGAACCTTGTAAGCGACGATGAAACTTCCGGGCAATAGTAACGGACTCCGTCGGCAATTGCGCTGCTTCCTTTCATTTCTTTGGTTAAGAGGGGGCCTCGGGCGAGCGGCGCGCTCTCGCGGCGCGGGTTGACATTTATATCGTAGTACGATATATTAGAGGTGAGCCCGTGCCCCGGGCCGGGCCGACCAGGAATGGCCGAGAAGTTCGACCGGGAACCAGAGCGTCCCGTAACGAGCCGAGACAGCCCGTCGAAAAGAACTTTTTCGTTCTGCTGACAAAGTTTTTCTCCCACCGCCCGCTCTCCAAAGTTCCCCGAACCCCAATCCGACCCGCAGGCCAACCGGCATTTTGCGTCGCAAGCGGTAGTGTGAAGCCAACCAGCGCGGCGCAGGGAAAGGAGCGGAAATGTACAAAGAGCTGGAAGGGCTGGTCGTGGAAGAGCGCGGCCATTCCCGCGGCAATGGCACCGGGGCCGAGGCCGGCAAGAAAGTCTGGCAGCCGGGGAAAAGCGTAGGAACGCATTTTGCCGAGGGCATGGTGGGGAATTTTCACCTGCAAAAACCGCGCACCTGGATGGATTTTGTTGTTTCCGTCTTCGGACACAGCGTGGTGGTTGCCGTGCTCATCGTGTTGCCCCTGTATTTCACCGAAGCCATCAATATGCCGGAGTTCCAGAAGACGCTGCTCGAGGCGCCGCCTCCGCCCCCACCTCCGCCGCCTTCGGCCGTGCATGTCCTGCCCCGGGTGCCAAAATCATTTTTTGCGAAAGGCCAGCTGTTTCAGCCGAAGTTCATTCCCAAAAAGGTCGCCGAGATCAAGGAGGAGGCTCCGCCTCCCGCGGCCAGCGGCGTCTCAGGTGGCGTCATGGGAGGAGTGCCGGGCGGGCAGTTGGGCGGCGTGCTGGGCGGCATCCTGGGAGGGATCGGTCACGCGCCGGCGCCGGCACCGCCTCGGCCCACTCCCGTGGCTCACAAAGGACCCTACCGCGTGGGCGGCAAAGTCGAGGCGCCGCGCTTGATCCGGCAGGTGCAGCCGGAATATCCGCCCCTTGCAAGGCAGGCGAGAATTCAAGGCGACGTCGTCATTGACAGCGTCATCGATACCGAGGGAAGAGTGACGCAGATGAAAGTCGTGTCGGGAAGCCCGCTGCTGGTGCAGTCGGCGATCGAAGCCCTCGGGCAATGGAGGTATGAACCAACGCTGCTGAACGGGCAGCCAGTGGCGGTCGACATGCTCGTCACCTTGCACTTTACGCTCGACCAGGATTCCTAGCCGAGCGAGGACTCAGCGCTTCCAGAATTTCATGACCGCGGAATAGTCGAGGTCTTCCTTGGCGGCACCTTTTACGGCGCTGTAGATTTCGCGGGCGGCGGCGGTGGCTGGCAAGGCCACGCCCAGCTGATTGCCCAGGTCGAGCGCAAGACCGAGGTCCTTGTGCATCAAGCGCAGCGGGAAGCTCGGGACGTACTCGCCCTTGATGAGATTGGGGGCTTTGACGTCCAGAACGCCGGAGCGGGCCATGCTGGATTGCATGACTTCGACGAGCTTTTCGCCGGGAATTCCGGCGCGAGAGGTGAGCGCGAGGGCTTCGGCGAGGGCGTCCACCTGGAGAGCCAGGATGAGGTTCATGGCCAGCTTGATGGTTTGCCCGGCGCCATTCGGGCCGAGGTGAAAGAGTTTCTTGCCCATGACCCCGAGGACGGGCTCGGCTTCTCTTAACGTTTCCCCGTCGCCCCCAATCATAAAAACGAGTTCGCCTTTTTTGGCGCCCCAATCCCCCCCGGTGACCGGCGCGTCGAGGAAACGTACGCCGCGCTCGGAGCAAGCGGTCGAGATTCTGCGAGCAAGCCCCGGGGAGACGGTGCTGGAGTCCACATAAATGCTGCCGCGCTGGAGCGCGCCCATGGCGCCGCCCGGGCCCCAGAGCACCTCTTCGAGGGCCGGAGGGTCGCTGACAATGGTGAGCAAAAAATCGCAGGCGGCCGCAACTTCGCCGGGGGATTTCGCGAGTTTGGCTCCCGCGGCAACGAGCTCATCGGCGCGCGAGGCCGTGCGGTTCCAAACGGTGAGGGCGTAGCCGGCCTTGATGAGGTTCATGCCCATGGGGCGGCCCATCAGGCCGAGACCGATAAGCCCGATCTGTTTTTTAGCAGGATTCACGTGAGCCCTCCTCGAGAGCAGTCAGGCTTCCGGCCGAAGCCATTGGCCCCGAAAAAAAAAGATCATTGTAGCCGAATTTTGCTTTAGAGGAAGCGGACGGTGGGGTCCGGGGAAATTCAGGCGGTTTTTGAGCCGTGGTTGGGGACGACCTTTGCGCCGCCCGCCGAAGCCGCCGCAGTCAAAGTCGCGCCGTGAGCCTTGTTGCCAGCATTCGGAGCGGCAGGTGCTTCCGGGGCAGAGGCAGGCTTGGCCCGAACCGGCGCGGCGTTTGCGCTTGCGCCGGAGTCCGGTTTTTCTTCGATGCGGACCAGACACTGATAGGGAATCTCCCAGCGGAAGTGCCCGTTCTTCCCGCGTTGCTCAAAGCTTTGCTCGAGGAAAATGGAGCGGCCGGAATCGGCGACGAAAATTCCCGAAGCAGGCAACAGAATATCCCCGGCGCGATATTGCACTTCCACACGTCGACCGAGAAAGGATGAGTAGCGAGCCATCCGGTTGCTAGTGTCGTCAGTAGGGAGTAACAGACGCAATAGTACGAAAGGTCTCCCCCGGCCTTAGATGTGGAAAAAGGTGCGGAAAAGCTGTCGAGAAGCGTAACCCGGCGCAAAAACTCTACGTCCATTGTTTGCCGCCGTTGCGGGAACGGGCGAGTGCTTGACTTTTGCGCGGGGCGCGATATTGTCTCCGTCACCATGAGGAACGGCTCGCGCGGGGAGGCCTGACTTGGCGGCGCTCAATGAAACCGTTGCAAATGGACTGGCGGCGTATTACCAATATGTTGCCGAACATTTGCACAAGTGGGTTGACCCGCTGAGCAACGAACAGTTCTGGAAGAAACCATATCCGTACGGAAACAGCGTGGGGCACCTGGTGCTGCACCTGACCGGCAACCTGAGTTATTACCTCGGCGCACGCGTCGCGGAAACGGGATACCTGCGCGACCGGGACCGCGAGTTCAACGACCCGCATCCGCCACACAAGGAGGAGGCGCTCGAGGCCTTTGATAAGACCATGGCCATGGTGGTCGAGACGATTCAAACGCAGGGAGAGGGAGATTGGGGCAAGGCGTACACCGCGGAGCGCGAGCCCGAGGCGAAAAATCGCTTTGAGATTTTCGTGCGTTGCGCGGGTCACGCCTATCATCACGTGGGGCAGATTATCTACCTGAGCCGAGAGCTGGCGAGAACTTAAGGCCGGGAGAACGCCTCGCCTGGACGCAGAGTGGGCGCCCAAGGCGAGCCGAGTGAAACGCGAGTGGTCGAACAGAAGAAACTAACCACGGGCAAGGCCGCCCTGTTGCTGATTCTGTCCGCTTTAGGGGCGATCGTGTCGGCAAAGGAACTGAGTGGATGGCACGTCTACCTGGGATTTGCCATTATTGCCGTCGTACTTCTTGTCGTATTTCTCATCTGGAACCAAAAATCCTGAACGACTTTTTTTGAAGGAATGGGGGTAGGCGGAGATGCGAAAAGTGTCTTTGATGGCTCTTTGGGTGGCCTGGGGCGGAATGTTTGCGGGCTTGGCGGCGCAGGAGACGGCAAAGAAGGCGCAAGGACCTTCGTCCACGGTGCCGACCATCGACCAGTCGCTCGAATGGCAAAGCGCGTTCAACCCGAAGATTTCCCCCGACGGGAAGCGCGTGGTTTACGAAGTGCAGAAAACCAACTGGGAGGAAAATGCGTTCGAACGGAATTTGTGGATTGCGGAGGTCGCTAGCGGGGAAACCCACGCGCTGACAACGGCAAAGAAGTCCAGCAGCAATCCGGGGTGGTCGCCGGATGGGAAATGGATCGCGTTTCTCTCTGACCGCCCGGGGCAAATGGCAGGAACGCCGGAAGGCAAGAAGCAACTATATGTGATTTCGGCGGAGGGAGGGGAAGCACAGCAAGTGACGAAGGTGGAGAACGATGTGAGTGCTTTCGAATGGGCGCCGGATTCGAAACGCATCGTTTTTTCCATGACCGATCCGGAGACCAAGGCCATGAAAGACCGCAAAGAAAAGTATGGAGATTATTCCGTAGTGCATGGCGACTATCAGATGACCCATCTCTGGCTCGTCGAGTTTTCGAGCGGAAGCTCCACCGCGGTCGAGCCGAGGCGGCTGACCGAAGGAGACCAATTCAGTGTGGGGGACTTTTCCTGGTCGCCGGACGGAACGCGCATCGCGTTCAGCGCCCAAAGGGACCCGGATTTGATTTCGATAGGCACGGCAGATTTGTACGTCATCGGCGTGAACGACAAGGTCGTGAAAAAGATTGTGAGCACGCCGGGACCGGACCGAAATCCGCACTGGTCGCCCGACGGGACGCGCATCGCGTTCGAAACCGCGGCGGGATCGCAATACTTCTTCTACACCGACGGAAGGATCGCGGTGGTCCCGGCTGACGGCGGCGCGGTGCAGATTCTGACGGAGTCTTTTGATGAAGATCCGTCGCTCGTCGGTTGGGGACCGGAAGGAATTTACTTCGGCGCGCAGCAGAAGACGGCGGCACATTTGTTCCGACTGAATCCGGCGAACGGCGCTGTGGAGAAACTAAGCGCGCCCGAGGGCATGGCGGCATTTGGCTTTTCGATCTCGAAGGATTACAAAACGGTGGCCTACGGCGCGGCACTCGATAATCAGTACGGGGAGATCTACACCACGAGCGTTGCGCCGTGGCAGGGCAGGAAAATGACCGCGATGGGAGAGCAGCTCAAAGGGTTCACGCTGGCGCACCGCGAAGTGGTTTCCTGGAAGTCGGGGGACGGAACGGAGATTGAAGGAGTGCTCTACACGCCGCCGGATTTCGACGCCAAGAAAAAGTATCCGCTGCTGGTGGTGATTCATGGCGGGCCGACCGGGGTGGATCGGCCGGTGGTGAACGCCGACCGCTACTATCCGATCGAGCGCTTTGTGGCCAAAGGAGCGCTGGTGTTGCGGCCAAATTATCGCGGCTCGGCAGGCTACGGAGAGAAATTCCGGTCCTTGAACGTGCGGGATCTCGGCATTGGCGATTATGCGGACGTAATATCCGGTGTGGACGGGCTCCTGGCAAAAGGTTTTGTCGATAAGAACCGCGTCGGCGCGATGGGCTGGAGCGAGGGCGGATACATTTCTGCTTACATCGCGACGTTTAGCGACCGCTTCAGAGCGGTGTCGGTCGGCGCGGGAATTTCCGACTGGACCACCTACTACGTGAACACGGACATTACGCCGTTCACGCGGCAATACCTCCACGCAACGCCGTGGGACGACCCGGAGATTTACTGGAAGACCTCGCCCATCAGCAACCTCGCGAAGGCGCGGACGCCTACGCTGATTCAGCACGGAGAGAATGACCGCCGCGTGCCCATTCCCAATGGGTACGAACTGCGGCAAGCGCTGGAAGACCGTGGCGTGCCCGTGAAGATGGTGGTTTATAAGGGATTCGGGCACGGCATCACCAAGCCGAAGCAGCAGCGCGCGGTCATGGAAGAAAATGAAAAGTGGTTCGGGCAATATATCTGGGGCGAAAAGCCGGCTGAGCCCAAAAAAGAAGAGAAGAAATCAGCAGCAGCGGTAAACCCGTAAATTCGGAAGCGGCTGGAGGTCGGGTTCGACCCAGCCCTCCCGCGCGGCCAGCGCTTCGAGGAGTTGCGGCGAATAGTACTTGGAAGGAAGATTCTTGTCCGAGAGTTCCGCGTGGGCGGCAAGAAATTCTTCAAACGCGCAACCTTCCCCTGTCTCCACAAGGGCTACCGCGACCAGGCGCATCCAGAACAACGTGAGCGTGTGGTGATACTTCTCGGTCGCGCCGTGGTGATTGGCGAAGCGACGGATGCCGGCGGACATGCTCTCGGAGGCGCGCGTGGCGTCGGATGACTTCAAGTACAGCCAGGCAACGCGTAGATGCTCCCGGTGGTGAAACTGATCCGCCGGAAAAGAAAGGTTTTCGAACGCGCGTAGAAACTCTTCGTCGCTCCAGGCGCGAGCGCCGGAGCCAATGTGGGTGTCGGCCATAGTGTTTGGAAGGGAAATGTGACTCGAACTGGCCCTATTCTAACACGTTTCGCGTTTGAACCCGGACGAGCGGCAGCAATACCCATCAAAGCGGGGGTCCAAATCGGCCGGTTACTCAGTTTGGCCGGAAACTCCGGCGTAGTTCGACCCGGCGATTCCAAAACTCCGTTTTGCCGGCCATAACGACCACTCGTTCCTACAGGACTTGGGCCCGGCGAGAGTCCCGAAAAAAGGGGAGAAGGTTCCGCACGGCGCTTTTGCGTGGTGGTTTAGCTTTAGCTGGTTCTAGAAACACCGGCGCAAGGTCGCTATGTCTCGAGCCTGAAGCGGGAAGACGCGAGGCGGTAGAGGCGCCGCCAAACCAGGCGGTTGATGACCACGACGATGATGGCCATGATGAGCGTGGAAGCAAGCAGCATATCGAAGCGGCCGGCATCGCTGGCGCTGCTGATGGTGCTGCCCAATCCCGGCGCGGAAACGGTCTTTCCCTGAAAGTGGAAGTACTCGGCAATGATGCTGGCGTTCCACGCGCCGCCCGAAGCGGTCACCATGCCGGTAACCAGATAAGGAAAAATGCCGGGCAAGATCAGGAAACGCCAGCGATCCCACGAGCCGAAATGAAAGACTTGCGCAGCCTCCTTAAGGTCGGTGGGAATAGCCATGGCGCCGGCGATCACGTTGAAAAGGATGTACCACTGCGTGCCGAGGAGCATGAGCAGCATGGCGGCGATCTCCATCCCGCCCGGAAGGCGCAGGAAGAACAAAAGAATGATGGGGAACAGCGCCGTGGCGGGGACCGAAGCGGCCATTTGGACGAGCGGCTGAGCAATGCGAGCAAGCCGCGGACTGAAGCCAATGGCCACGCCCACTGGAACGGTCCACAGAGCGCCCAGAAGCAGAGCGGAATTGACGCGAAGGAACGTCAGCGCGGCGCTGCGAACCAGTTCCACGTAATCTTGGCGGTGAAGATCGGAGAGTGTACGGACGGTGTGAACCACGGTGAACGCGAGGCCAACCAAAACTCCGGCAATCAGGACGTAGGCAATTCCGCGGCGGAGGCGATGCTGCTTTGGAGCGGCAAAGGATTCGGTGGCCCGACGAGCGCCGAGGGTGAAGACAAGCGTCAGCCGGTTGAACAGGGGATGAAAGATGCGCCGATATAGCCGAATGAGCAGAGAAGTGCGCCCGATGAGATGCAGCAGCGTGGGATGCGCCACGCCGGAACTTTCCACCTGCTCGAATTTAAATTTGTCCGCCCAAATAATGATCGGACGCCAGACCAACTGATCCAGCAAAACCACGATTGCGATCATGGCCGCGACACCCCACAGAATGGCGCGCGTGTCTCCGTGGCTCGCGGCGGTTTCCAGGAAGGAGCCAAGCCCGGGAAGGCGGAAGTCCCGTTTGCCAAGGACGAACATTTCGCAGGCCATCAGAAAAAACCACCCGCCGGCGACAGAGACCATGGAGTTCCAGACCAGGCCGATGGTCGAGAACGGAAGATCCAGTTCGGCGAAGCGCTGCCAGCGGCCGAAGCGGTAGATGATGGCGGCTTCGCGAAGATCGCGCGGAATGGTTTTCAGTGAAGAGTAAAAACTGAAGGACATATTCCAGGCCTGGCCGGTGAAAATCAGCAGGATGGAGCCGAGCTCGATGCCCAGCTGGCTGTGCGGAAAAAGGGCAACCATGGCCAGCATCACCCCGGGAAGAAAACTCAGCACGGGAATGGACTGCAAAATGTCGAGCAGTGGAATCATGATCATTTCGGCGCGGCGCGAGCTGGCGGCGAGATAGCCGAAAGCCAGAGCAAAGACCAGACTCATGGCGTAGGCAATGACCATGCGCACCAGGGAGTACAAGGTGTAAAGAGGAAGGTCGCGCGGGTTCTGCGAAATCTGCGCCTCGGGATGAGCGGGACCGAGCCAGGTGCGGCCAATGGCGTAAATTCCGAAAATTGTCGCGAATACAAATAGAAAAACAGCGATATCGATCAGGAAAGACCAGGCCCAGTGCGAATCTCCCGGGCGCTTGGCGGGGGGAGGAAGCGGTCGGGAATGAACAGCGGGCAGCGCAGGCACGGTGGGCTCACGCTTCGGTGAGAGTTAGTTTGCCAGATTGCGAATCATAATCAAAAATCTCGGCGTAGCGTCCCCACTGGATGGCGGTTTCGAGCTGACGGCGGGATTCTTCCGTGCTGAAGTGTTCATCGAGCAGGTCCCGGAAAAAGTCTTCACTGAGCGTGCGGTTGGACTTGGCCTTGAGGGCTTGTTCCATTTGCCGGAGCAGGGGCACGTTGGCGAGGGCGGCCTTGCGGAAGATGGCTTTGCGGGTCTGAATGTCGGCCTGGGCGAAGCCGTAGCCGTCCGGCGTGATGATGGCATCCCCCTCCTCCACGCGAAGCAAACCTAAGAGAACCGCGGTGTCGATCGTGGGCAGAAGAGACTCCAGGTCCATACTGAGTTCTTCGGAGAGGCGATGTAGGTCCACGCGTCCGCCGCGGTCGACGAGGATCTCCAGCAAGCCCGCCATTCCGCCAGGACGGGTGTGCGGGAGCATGACCGCCTTTGACTTCGGGACGACTCCGGGGACGTAGGTGCGCGGCGGCGCCGAAGCGTCTTTGTGATCGGTCCCCGTCAGTACGCGATAAATGGAATCCACAAGCTCGAGGAACTCCAGGCTCTTGCGATCGCGAGGATGAGGAATGGCCACCGCAAAATCCGCGTGGATGTGCGCGGGATTGCGGCCGAGGACGATGATGCGATCCGCAAGAACGACGGCTTCCTCGATGTTGTGTGTGACGATGAACATGGCGCGCGTGGGGATCTTGTGGCCGAGCCAGAGCTCCAGAAGTTCGCCGCGCAGCGTTTCCGCCGTAAGCACATCGAGCGCGGAAAACGGCTCATCCATGAAGAGCACTTCCGGCTCGACAACCAAAGCGCGGGCCACGCCGACGCGCTGCTTCATGCCGCCGGAGAGCTCCTTGGGATAAGCGGACTCGAATCCGTCCAGCCCGACGGCGTCGAGAATGCGCAAGGCTCGCTTGTGGCGCTCCATCGCCGGGATGCCGCGAGCTTCAAGCGGGGCTTCGACGTTTTCAATGACCGTAAGCCAGGGAAAAAGCGCGAAGCTCTGGAAGACGATGGAGACGTTCGGAAATCTTCCGTTGACCGGCTGGCCGTGCCAGTACACCGCGCCCCCGGTCGAGGGAGAAAGGCCCGTGAGCATGCGCATCAGCGTGGATTTCCCGCAACCCGAGGCCCCCAGCAGCGCGATGATTTGCCCCGGATAAATCGCTAAATTGATAGGCGCAATGACCTGGATGCGGCTGCCATCCGCTTGCGGATAGTGCTTCTCGAGCTGCCGAGCCTCAATGATCGGTTCGGGCAGGGCCTCGGTGGTGTTTGCGGTGCTCATGCGCGCGTGTATTATCGCTCAACTGCCAGGTGGGCGCACACCACCGTTCCGCGTCGAAAGGTGCGCTTCCGCCAAGGTTACTGTGACATGAACGCGCAATGACATTTCTTTCACCAGGTGCAGATCAACCGGGCGCGCACACAGCTCGACGGGGATGGTTCTCCGCTTTTGGTGTTTCCCTGGGAACGGCGATTCTCATCGTCACGCCGTTTTTCCGGCTGGGAAACGCCTCGGGACACGACATTGCGTTTCACGCGTCTTCTTGGCTGGACGTTGCGGGGCAGTGGAAAGAAGGAATTGTTTTTCCGCGCTGGTCCGAGTGGGCGAATGACGGCTTTGGGGAGCCGCGCTTCATTTTTTATCCGCCACTCTCGTGGATGCTGGGGGCAGCGCTGGGATTCGTTGTGCCGTGGGGTGCCGTGCCTGCGGTGTTCATCGTGTTGGTGCAAACGCTCGCGGGGATTTCCATGTTCGTGCTGGCTCGGCGGTTTCTTTCCTCCGCGCTCGCGCTGTTTTCCGCGGCTTGCTACGCCGCCAATCCCTACGCCCTGCTCGTCGTGTACTTGAGAAGCGATTTTGCGGAGCTGCTGGCGTGGGCGCTGCTGCCGATGCTTTTATGGGCCGCACTCGAGTTGTGCGGTCTCACCGAGAATGGCCGGCGATCGACGCCTCGCATGGCTGCGATCTTTGCCTTGCTCTTCGCGTGCCTATGGCTCTCCAACGCGCCCGCCGGCGTAATCTCGAGCTACAGCATGGCTTTGCTTTTTGTGTGGGCCGCGATTCGAGAAAAATCGTTCGCTCCGGTTGGGCGAGGCATAGGCGGCCTGGCGCTCGGATTCGGGCTGGCGGGATTTTATTTGGTGCCGGCGGCGTACGAGCAACGCTGGGTCAATATCGGCCAGGCCCTTTCCTCCGGGCTTGAGCCGGCGCAAAACTTTCTGTACACCACCATCGAAGATCCGGACCACAATGCCTTCAATTGGATCGCTTCGAGCGTGGCCCTGGTGTTAATAGTGCTGACCGCGATCGCCGCGCTCCTGGCCAGGAGCACGTCGAAGAACCGGGACGACGGAAAAGCTGCGGGAATGCTTTGGCCGGTGATGGTGCTGCTGGGCGTCGCTGCGGTGATTCTGATGATCCGTCCCAGCGCGATTCTGTGGGAGCTTCTGCCGAAACTACGTTTCATCCAATTTCCCTGGCGGTGGATGGGCATCCTTGCCCCGCCTTATGCCTTTTTCGGAGCCGCCGCGATGGCCAGGGCCCGGGGAAGCTGGATCTGGATGAGCGTGGTGATTGTTGCCGTGGCCGGGACGGCCACGTTCCTGGTTCGCAAAGCCTGGTGGGATTCCGAAGATATTCCCGTGCTCGAGGATGCCATCGCGAGCGGCCGGGGCTTTGATGGAACTGACGAATACGATCCCACAAGCGACGATCACACCGATCTGCCTGGCAAAGCGCCACGGCTCGAAATTCTGGCGACGAAAGGCGCCGAACCATCCGTACCGCAGGCAGAAATTCGGATTCTGCGATGGACGGCCGAAGCAAAAGAACTCAGCGTGATGTCCCCTCACCCGGTGCGGTTAGCCGTCCGCTTGCTCGACTATCCGGCGTGGCGTGTTGAAGTCAACGGCCGACGAGTGAGACCCCAGTCCCGAGAAACGACCGCCCAAATGATTCTGCCGCTGACGGCGGGAACGAACCGAATCGAGTTAACCTTTATGCGGACCCCGGACCGCACCCTTGGCGGCTGGCTGTCGGCGGTCAGCCTATTGGCCCTGGTGGCCGCATTTTGGGGAGTGCCAGGGCGACACAATAGAAAGGGTTCCAGTACCGGGTAGGTCCTGCTGCGATCACCTGGCCGGTCTGGCTTACCGGCGGTCGACGGTGGGGTGGCGCACGTCCTGGCCTTGCACGATGTAGATGACGTCCTCGGCAATGTTGGTGGCGTGGTCGCCAATGCGTTCGAGGTTCTTCGCCACTAAGATGAGTTCAAACGCGGGAAACACCACGCTCGAATCACCCATCATGTAGGTAAGCAATTCGCGGAAGATCTGATCGCGGTAGTGATCCACCTGGTCGTCCGTGGCAAGAACCTTCTGCGCCAGGTCGACGTCGCGCCGCACGACGGCGTTGAGGGCGTTGCGCATCATCTCCTCGACGAGATCGCTCATGCGCGGAAGATCGACATAGGGCTTCACCCGCGGGTGGCGGAGGACGCGGAGCGCCCCCTGGGCAATGTTCACGGCCTGGTCGCCGATGCGCTCGAGGTCGTTGTTGATCCGCGAGATCGCCAGAACGAAGCGAAGGTCGGTGGCCATGAGCTGGTGCAGCGCCAGGAGCTGCACGACGCGGTCGTCGATTTCCATCTGCAGTTCATTGATGGCGTCTTCTTCTTCAAGGACGCGCTTGGCTAATGCTTCCTCCGTTTCCAAAACGGCGTGCACCGCCTGATGCACGGAGCGCTCGGCAAGGCTGCCCATCCACAGCAAGCGCTCCTTCAGGATGTTCATGTCTTTTTCGAAGTGGCGTTCCATCAGAGCCTTTCTTTCAATAACCCCCTACAGCAAAAAAAAACAGAAGAGCGATTCCCGGCTTCGCTCGAATGACGGCGCCCGGCGAAACTCACCCGAACCGCCCGGTGATGTAAGCCTCCGTCCGCGGATCGCCGGGGGTGGTGAACAGCTGCGGCGTCGGGCTGAATTCGATGAGCTGGCCGATCAGCAGGAAAGCAGTGAAATCGCTGACGCGTGCGGCCTGCTGCATGTTGTGGGTTACCGTAACGATGGTGCACGACTCCTTCAGTTGCACGAGGAGCTCTTCGATTTTAGCCGTACTGATAGGATCGAGCGCGGAGCAGGGCTCGTCAAGCAGGAGAACTTCCGGGTCGACCGCCAGGGCGCGCGCGATGCACAGGCGCTGTTGTTGCCCGCCCGAGAGCTCATAAGCGGACTTGTGAAGGTGGTCCTTCACTTCCTCCCAGAGGGCGGCGCGGCGCAGGCTCTTTTCCACGGATTCCGAGATGGGACCTTTCAGGCCATTGATTCTCGGGCCGTAGGCTACGTTGTCGAAGATGGACTTGGGAAACGGATTGGGACGTTGGAAGACCATGCCAACGCGGCGGCGAAGAGAAGTGACATCCTGGCCAAAAATGCTGTTGCCATCCAGCAGGATCTCGCCCTGAAGGCGCGCGCCGCGAACCGTTTCGTGCATGCGGTTCAGGGTTCGAAGAAACGTGGACTTGCCGCAACCGGAGGGACCGATGAGCGCGGTGACCTTGTTCGTGGCAATCCCCATGGTGATGTCAAAAAGCGTCTGTTTACTGCCATAGAAAAAATTGACTTTGGAAACGGTCATGCGCATCGCTAGGGCCGCAGCTGACTCTCGGGCCGCAGTGTTAGTCCCGGTTTGAGGAATGTTGACGGACACAGCTGGCCTCACAGAAGCGTGCATTGGTTAGGACCTCGAGACGGCAATCCCGCGAGACAGTATTCCGCGGGCAACAATATTAACTACAAGAATCAAGCCGAGCAGCACAAGTCCGGCCGCCCAGGCCTGCCGGTGCCAATCTTCGTACGGGGAGATGGCATAGTTGTAAATCGCAACCGGCAGCGAGGCGGTGGGCTGCCTCCAGCCCGGACTCCAGAAGCGATTCCCAAGGGCGGTGAACAGAAGCGGCGCGGTTTCGCCGGCGACGCGGGCGAAGGCCAGCAGGATGGTGGTCAGAATGCCACGATACGCTGACGGCACGATGACCGTGGCGATCGTTTTCCACTTACTGGCGCCCAGAGCCATAGCCCCCTCGCGCAGAGACACGGGAACGGAACGCAGGAACTCCTCCGTGCTGCGAAGGGTGATGGGAATCATCATCAGACCGAGCGCAAATCCACCGGCAAACGTCGAGAAGTGCTTAAAAGGCAGAACGGCAAGACTGTAAGCAAAGATGCCGATAACGATCGAGGGCACGCCATTGAGGAGGTCCGCGGCGTAACGCACGACGAACGCGGTCGCGGTACCGCTGAATTCGGCCAGATAGATGGCGCCAAAAAAGCCGACAGGCACGCCGATGAGCGTCGCCAGAAAAAGCAGTTTGGCGCTGCCCACGATAGCGTTGGCCATGCCTCCGCCCGTTTCGCCCACGGGAGCGGGAAGCTTGGTAAAAAAGTTCCAGTTCACGGAAGCGCCGCCATGGAAGACCAGATAGCCGAGGATGAAGAAGAGCGCCGAGACGGCGACTGCCGCGCAAACACCGGTCATCGAAAGCATAAAAGCGCTTACGAATTTGCGCCAGCGGAGCCGCGGGTTCATGCGTGCACCGTCCCGCTGCCGCGCTGAGAAGTGACCACGATCATGAGCCGGGCCAGGCCGTTGAGAATAAAAGTCAGCAGAAAAAGAACCAGGCCCAAATAAATTAGGGACTGCGTGTAGAGTTCTCCCGTGGCCTCCTTGAATTGGCTGGCGATCACCGAGGCGATGGAGTCGCCGGGTGAGAGCAGAGAGCTGCTGATGATGGGAGTGTTGCCAATCACCATGGTCACCGCCATGGTTTCGCCTAGGGCACGTGCCAGGGCCAGAAAAATGGAGCCTATGATGCCGGTACGCGCGAAAGGCACGACCACTTTCCAGGTCGATTCCCATCGTGTAGAGCCCAAAGCGAGGCCTGCTTCCCGCTGGTCACGAGGCACGGAAAGAAGAATCTCGCGAGACACGGAGATGATGTAGGGAATGATCATAATCGCCAGGACCACCCCTGCAGTCAGGAATCCCAGGCCGAAGGCTGGCCCTTTAAAGAGCGGAAGGAATCCAAGAAAATGTTTCAGCTGCGGCTGAACGAATTCACGCATCAGCGGCACGATGATGAAGATGCCTAACAGCCCGTAAATGACGCTGGGAACGGCGGCAAGGAGATCGATGAAGAACTCCAGAGTGTCCGAGAGCCGTAAAGGCGCCAGTTCTGCCAAAAAAATAGCCGCGCCGATGCCGAGCGGTACGGCGATCAAGAGAGCCACGGCGGAGGTCACCAGTGTGCCGTAGATGAAAGGGAGCGCTCCAAACTGGTCAAACACCGGGTCCCATACCGAAGTGCGGAGAAAATCGAGGCCAAATCGATGACGGGGCAGGGCCGACCCCTGCCACAACTCGAAAACGAGCAGGACGGTGATGAGCACTACAGAAGCAGCAAACAAAAACGTGATCACCCGGGCAATTTCGTCGCCGTCTCGCAACCGTGACAAAAGGGAGCGAGAGCCCGCAAAAGGGCCCGCGCTCGGAACGGTTGTGGATGTTGTCGCCACACTATTGAATGTTGCTCAGAGCCTTCTTTTCCTTGGTGACGACCTCTTTGGGAAGGCGCGCGTAAGAAAGAGCTTCGGTGTAATTCTGCCCATCAGCAAGCATCCAAGAAACGAAACCCTTGATAGCGTCGCGCTTCGCAGCGTCGGAGATCTTTGCGGGGATGAGAAGCCAGGTAAAACTGGAAATAGGGTACGCGTCCTTGCCGGGAGCGTTCGTGATGGACACGCGGAAATCGTCGGGCATTGCTTTGACAGCGCCAGAGGCGGCAGCGGTGACCCCTGTGAGCGAGGCTTTGACGAAAACGCCGGCCGCGTTCTTCACGTTGCCGTACGGGATCTTGTTGGATTCGGCGTAGATAAGCTCAACGTAGCCGATGGAATCGGGGGTGTTTTTGACCGTTCCCGTAACACCTTCGTTACCTTGGCCTCCCAGTCCCACTGGCCACTTCACGGCCGTGCTTTTGCCAACTTTGCTTTTCCACTCCTCGCTGACCTTGGAAAGGAAGTCAGTCCAGACATAGGTTGTGCCGCTCGATTCGGCGCGATGCACGACGATAATGTCGTCGCCGGGGAGGTTCACCCCCTTATTCACACTGGTGATGAGCGGGTCGTTCCACTTCGTCACCTTCCCGAGATAGATTCCCGCCAAGGCTTCGGGTGTGAAATTCAACGAGGCAGTGACTCCGGGAATGTTGTAGGTCGGAACGACGGCGCCGAGCACCGTCGGAAAATGCAGGATGCCGAAGCCATGTTTGTCTTGGTAAGTCTTTAGCTGTTCGTCGGTCATCGGGCCGTCAGAAGCCCCAAAATCAACGGTTCCCTCGGTGACCTGCTTGATGCCGCCGCCAGAACCGATCGACTGATAGTTGATTTCCAGGCTGGGGTTTTTCTTGTGGTATTCGTCAAACCATTTGGAATACATGGGGTAAGGGAAAGTCGCTCCCGCACCCGTTATGGATAAAGTGGCCCGCGCCAAGACAAAGCTGGCGAGACCGAGTCCAACCAGAACAATTCCGACTGTGCGCTTCATGCGTTTTCTCCGGTCCTAGATTTGGTCTTTTAATATGAAGTTTGGTTCCTGAATGTTACGGAATTGTTACAATCGCGCGAGAGTTCTTTGAATCGCTCACAACCGCGGGATTCGACGCGGGTGATTTAGCGGTGAGTGTTTCCGGCAAAGAAGTCTGTATCCACCAGACAACAAGAGACTTATAGCAGTCGCGTCGCGGAGCGCTTCCCTTTGGAAGCCGCCTCGGATGGCCTCACGAAGGAATAAAACGCGCACAGTCCATGCGGTATTCAGGCTCTAGGCCGGATTCGCGTACCGGAGCACGCTCCGATAGGCTACGACGGTATCGAGACGCGCGTTCCACGGAATCGGCACGCGCTAGCCTTTTTAAGAGACGGGATAACTTCCCGGTGTTTCCGCTCGGCAAAACGGACGGCGCCAAGCCGCGCTGCTCGCGAAGGAAACCAGGGAACCCTACCCCCGTTTCGGAAGGCACGCGGGTATGCTAGACTAACGCGGTTCCGCAGGGGTTTGCGGTTCACCGAAAAATTCCGCGCTGGTGTCGTTTCCTTTGCGCGACCGTGAATGGCCGGCTTTGTGCGACGCCATTGCGGCGCGAAATTTCATCGACCGATGGCCCAGACCAGGCCGGGTCACGCGAAAAAACGAGGATTTGTTATGTCCGGGCATTCCAAGTGGGCCACCATCAAGCATAAGAAAGCGGCCACCGACGCCAAACGCGGCCGTGTGTTCACAAGAATCATCCGAGAAATCACCATTGCCGCGCGTATCGGCGGAGGCGATGCAAACTCCAATCCGCGCTTGCGCACGGCCATTGCCGCGGCAAAAAACGAGAACATGCCAAACGAAAACATCGAGCGCGCCATTCTTCGCGGCACTGGGCAGCTCGAAGGCGAGCAGTATGAAGAAGTGACCTTTGAAGGCTACGGGCCGGGCGGCGTGGGTATGCTGATCCAGGCGGTGACCACCAATCGAAACCGGCTGGTGGGCGAGTTCCGCCACCTGATGACCAAGAACGGCGGAAACCTGGCGGAGGCGGGCGCGGTCGGGTGGATGTTCCAGCGCAAAGGCGAAATTTCCGTTCCGAAAGAAGCGGCGAGCGAAGACAAGCTGCTGGACCTGGTGCTCGATGCTGGCGCGGAAGATTTGAAAGACGACGGATCGTCCTGGTACATCGTGACGCCGCCGGAAGGGCTCGATAAAGTGAAGGACGCGCTGACGAAAGCGGGAATCAAACCAGCTTCCGCGGAAATCGCCATGGTGCCGCAGAATTACATCAAGCTGACCGGTCCGCAGGCGGTGCAGATGGTGCGGTTGGTGGAGGCGCTCGAAGAGCACGACGACGTGCAGCACGTTTACGCCAACTTCGACATTGATGAATCGGAGATTCAGGCAGCGGTGGGTGCGAACTAGCGCCTCCGCAACTTGCAAATCCGTTCCTTCCTCGGAGCGGCCATTGCGAACCGGCGATGGCCGTTCTTATTTTGCTGCTTGCGATGTTCGGCGCAGTAACGCTCTCCAGACGACAACTTCGACGGGCTCGTCCCCGGAGCTTGCTGCGCTCGCAATGAAAAACCATCGGTCAGAAGGTGCAAAACGCGGCCAGCGATCAGCGGAAGGAAGGGGAACTCCCTAGAGACTTGGGACGCCACTCATCCCCGTGACGCGATACCGCGCCGGCAACGCGCAAATGTCCGTTCGCGCGATTACAAAAGGGGTGGCCAGCGAGACCTCGTTGGCCGTAAAATCGTGAGCCATGTCGACGGCCGCAACTTCGCGGGAAAATGGACCAATGAAGGGCTGGAGGCGCGTCCTGGGAGTCGACCCGGCCGCGGCTGGACCGACCGGCTACGGAATCGTGGAGAGTGACGGGCGACAGTGCCGGATGCTTCACTACGGAGCACTGAACGTCTCGGGGAAAACCAAGAATCGAGAAGGGGCCGCGCTTGAACAGGTGCATGCGCTGCTCTCGAAGCTGATTGAAGATTTCACTCCGGACGTGATGGCCGTGGAAAGCATTTTTTCCGCCTTGAATGTGAGAACGGCGCTGCGGCTGGCGGAAGTGCGCGGTGTGGTCTTACTGGCCGCGGCGCAGCACGGCGTCGAAGTTCATAGCTACGCGCCGCGGGAAGTGAAGGCCAGCATCGCCGGCCAAGGGCAAGCGGACAAGCGGCAAATACAAATCATGGTGCGCTCGATCCTCTCGATGGAGGCCACGCCGGAGCCGCCGGATGCGGCCGACGCTTTGGCGGTGGCGTTGTGCCACTTGCAGAGAGAGCAAGCGCGGCGACGCTTTCGATTGCCGGGGGAAGGGGAACTTCCAAGGCCGCGGCCGCTCGAAGCGAATACGCCCGCCGCCGCAGCAACTTCCCGCCGAACGGGTCGCGCAACGCGTGGCGGGGCGCCACGCATCCTATCGGCGTAGTGAGCGATTTGCAGACTTGACGATGAGAACTTTCGTCTTTCGGTTTTTGCTGTTGATCGGGGCTGCCTGCGCGATGGCCTGTTCCGCGCTTCCCGCCCCCGCGGATTGCGCAGCGAAAATGACCTTTCGACGGGTCTTCAAGGGTAGCTCTCCCGAATTCATCGAAATCAGCGTACGCGAGGACGCCGACCAGGCCTCGTACGAAATCCGCCAGCTTGATGAAGATCCCGGCGCCACGCCTTTTCAGGTCGGGGCGCCGTTGCGCGCCAAAATGTTTGGACTCGCCACCGACCTGAAGCATTTTGAGGGGCCGGACCTCGACGTTCACCGCAAGATTGCCTATTTAGGACAAAAGACATTTCGTTGGGAGTGCGGCGCGGAAGTCCATGAAACAAAATTCAATTACACCATGAACCCCGCGGCTTCCCAATTGCTCCAGATTTTCGAAGGCCTGGCACGACAGCAGGAAGACGCCGACCTGATTTCCCGGCGGATGAAGTACGACCGCCTGGGCGTCAATGATGCCCTGCTGCAGTTTGAATCGGATTTGAACCGCAGCCTGCTTCCGGAACCCAAGCGCCTGCTGCCCATGCTCGAGCAGATCGCTGCCGATACGAAGTTTGTGGACATCGCCAGGCAGCGCTCCCGGACCCTAGCCGAGCGCATTCGACATCAGGGCTAATCCGCGAATCGAACTTCACACTGCACCTATCAAGTCGGCGTATACAAAAATATGGATTTAATATCTAACTTTTCATAAGCCTGCACCTCAAACCCTCCTTGTTTCGGCGTAAGCCGTTGATTTTTAAACCATTAAATTCGATCGCTGTGGTAAACCGATTGCTCACTTCAAGTCAGGTCTATAAGAGGTAGACCATAACTAGACGTTTGTCCTGCCAGCGATTGGCTTCGTTGACCTTTACCCCGTCGTGCCAGCCATCGTCCTAGGAGGGATGAACGTGAAACCGAAGTGTTTGTTCTACTTTGTTTGTCTGGTCTTACTGACGTTTATACTGAGCGCGCCGAGGACGTGGTCGCAATCCATCGTGACCGGCGGAATCAGCGGGGTAATTACCGATCAAACCGGTGCGGGCGTGGCGGGCGCTAGCCTGACGATGAAGAGCCTCGCAACGGGAGAAACCTTCAACGCCACTTCTTCATCGAACGGGGAATATCAGTTTGCGCTCCTGAAGCCCGGCGACTACAAACTTTCCGTTACTAAAGACGGCTTCAAGACCCTTACCCAGACAGTTACCGTCCTGCTAGGACAGAACTCTACAGTCGGTGTGAAGCTCGAAGTGGGATCCGTGTCGGCCACCGTTGAAGTAAGCGCCGCACCGCCCCTCTTGCAAACCCAGAATGCCAACATCGCGACGACCGTGGATACCCGCACGGTTCAAAACGTCCCGAATCCCGGAAACGACTTGACTTACGTGGCGCAAACGGCGCCGGGCGTTTCGATGAACACGACCGCCGGAAACGGCTACGGTAACTTCAGCGCCTTTGGACTGCCGGGCACATCGAACTTGTTCACGATTAACGGCAACGACTACAACGATCCTTTTCTGAACCTCAACAACTCCGGAGCCAGCAACCTGCTCATGGGCACGAACGACGTGCAGGAAGTCGCGGTCGTAAGCAACGGCTACACCGGCCAGTACGGACGACAGGCTGGCGCCCAGATCAATTACACTACGAAGTCCGGAACGAACAGCTACCACGGCAGCGCAAATTATTTCTATACCGGGAGCACGCTGAACGCGGAAGACTTCTTTCTCAAGTCGAGCGGCCAACCAAAACCGTTCCAGAACAACAACCAGTGGCAAGCAAGCTTCGGCGGCCCCATCAAAAAGGACAAACTCTTTTTCTTTGTGGATAACGAAGGCTTGCGCTATGTCTTCGCGACCTCCAGCCAAGCTTTCTTGCCGACTCCGGCATTCCAGGCGTACACGCTGGCGCACATTCCGGCCTCGGCGCAGAGCCTTTACCAGCAGGCTTTTGCACTCTACAACGGCGTAAGGGGCGTCGCCAATGCACAGCCGGTTGCGCCGGGCAGTTCGTCTTGTCCGCTTCCCGGTGGCGCGTCTTGTCTCCAGTCCGTTTTTGCTCCCGGCTCGAGCGGCAACCAGGAATGGTTGATTATCGGGAGAGTTGACTACAATTTGGGCACGAACGACACCATCTATGGCCGGGTAAAGTTCGATCGCGGCACCCAGCCTACTTACGCGGACCCCATCAATCCGGCATTCAATGCCATCAGTCATCAGCCGCAAAATGAAGGCCAACTGAACTGGACGCACGTCTTCAACGCTTCCATAGTCAACAACGCCATTTTCTCTTATTTGTCCTACTCGGCTGTCTTTCAGTCGGTGGACGTAAACAAGGCCAACGCCACATTCCCGCAAATCCTTTGCTCCTCCGACAGCAGCATGTCTTGTCTCGGAGCGATAGGTGGTTTCTTCCCCTTCGGCATCTTCTTCCCGCAGGGGCGAAATGTGGACCAATGGCAGATCGTGGATGATTTCTCGATCGCCAAGGACAAGCATAACTTTAAGATCGGTGTCAACTTCCGGCGAGACAACGTGAGCGACTTCAGAGCTTCGGAATTGACAAACCCGCCGGCAGTCAACACCTCACTGCTCGGTTTTGCGACCGATACGGTAACCACTGCCACAACACAAAACTTCGCTTTGAGCTCGCCGCAACCTCTGGCCATTAACAGCTGGGGGTTGTACTTTCAGGATGAGATCCGGGTCACTCCAAAGCTGAAGCTGACCCTGGCGATACGCGCGGACCGCAACTCTGGCGGTGTGTGCAAGAGTAACTGCGTGTCGATACCAACTTTGCCGTTCCAAAATCTCTCACACGACGTCACGATTCCTTTCAACCAGATGGTGACAACAGGACGGTCCAATATCTTGCGTTCCGTGGAGAACGTCGTCTTTGAACCTCGCATAGGTTTTGCGTGGTCTCCCCTGGGCAACAACACCGTGATCCGCGGTGGTGTTGGGCTGTTCACCGACCTCTATCCCGGGTCTATCCTCGACAACTTTACGACCAACTTCCCTGAGGTGGTCAGCTTCTCCGTACCGGGCGGCAGTGTGAATCCCGCGGAGCCTGGCAGCGGGGTGAATCTCGTCCGGTCCTGCAACACCGCTTTTCAGACCGCGTTCAATACGGGACAAACGGTTGCCCAGTACAGCGCGGCCGCCCCAAACTGCGCGGCCGCTCTTCCTCCGCTGTTTGACGTCACTGCAAAGACTCTGAACCCCAAGTATGTCGAGTGGAATTTCGAGGTCCAGCGCAGCTTTGGCACTAGCAGAGTCTTGTCACTGAACTATGTGGGGAACCATGGTTACAACGTCCTGCTGGTTAACCCGTACCTGAACGCGTTCGGGGCGTTCGGCCAGCTCCCTGCGACGGCTCCGGACGCTCGCGTCTCTTCCGTTCAGCAATTAACCAATAATGGGTACTCGAACTACCACGGTCTCACGGTATCCCTTCAGCAGAATCTCTGGCACGGGCTTACGGGACGAGTTAGCTACAGTTATAGCCATGCGCTCGACAACGTGTCGAACGGTGGCATCCTGCCCTACAGCCTAAACCAGAGCCTTCTGCTGCAGATCGATCCGACAAACCCCAACCTCAGCTACGGTTCCGCGGACTACGATCAGCGACATCTGCTCACTGCCAACTATGTGTGGGATCTGCCGCTCAAATCGTCTCACGGCTTCCTCAACCAAGTCATCGGGGGCTGGACGGTTTCCGGGACGTTCTTCTGGAGAACCGGGTTCCCGTTCACCGTCGTTGACGGCCAGCGGTCGGTGGCATTGTCCGGCAACAACTTGCTGGCCAGCGGAGCCCTTTTGGCCACCGTGCCTTACAAACCGAATGGCTCTCCGACCAGCTTTGGTTCTGGGAACCCTTGCCTGTTGGACACCGCTAATCCCTGCTTCAGCACAACGAGTTTGACCGCACCAACTGACTTTTCGGGGGCGAGCTCGAGAAATGCCTTCCGTGGTCCGGGTTACTTCAACACGGACTTAACCCTGAAGAAGGCGTTTAAGATCACCGAGCGCTTCAACTTTGCGCTAGGCGCGAATGCCTTTAACGTTCTCAACCATCCCAATTTTCAGAACCCACAATCCAATAACCTGAGCGGCTCGTTCGGCAACTCAACAGCTCTGGTTGTGTCACCCACAACACCCTACGGCGCATTTGCATCGGCGGCCGAAGGCATGAAAATTGTTCAGGTGTTCGGCAGAATCACGTTCTAAATCCAGACCGCGAACACTCGGCACGAAGAGGGGCAGCGGAAGCTGCCCCTTTCTTTATTTCCTCGAGGAGCTCGGCCGAACCAGCGACCTCGTTTACTGTGGTTTAGGGACGGCGCTACCGTCGCTTTTACCCAATTCTCTCTGAATTTGTTCACGCATTTCCTTGGCGCGCACGCCGGCGGGGCTCGTCGGATCCAGCTTGAGGTAGGCGTCGAGGTCCGCGAGCAAATCTCCATAATTCTTCTGGCGCAGGTGAATGTTGGCGAGTAGGCGGTAAACCACCGGGCTATTCGGAGAGAGCATCCGGGCGCGCTCCGCTGACTGCAGTGATGGGCCAAGCCGGTTGCGGTTCAAATCCAGCTTGCCAAGTTCAAAGAACCCCATCCAGGAATTCGGGTTCAGCTCGACGCCGCGCCGAATAGCCTTTTCTCCTG
Organism: Candidatus Acidiferrum sp.; assembly: GCA_036262755.1. Taxonomy (GTDB): domain Bacteria; phylum Acidobacteriota; class Terriglobia; order Acidiferrales; family UBA7541; genus Acidiferrum. The sequence goes on along the minus strand of DATAIH010000153.1, from coordinate 16,137 downwards.
CTCCCAGGTCGCCTTTTTCGACAAGTAGCGTGCCTAAGCCAACCTCGGCATCTCCGTAACTGTCATTACTTACCTCGATCGACTTGTGGAAGCTTTTGATGGCCTCATCCGCGCTACCCATGCTGAGGCGGGCCACGGCGATTTCCCGATACGCTTCGTAATAGCTTGGCGCTACGGACACGGCTTGCTGAAAGTCCTTTAGGCCCCCCTCCGCGTTTTTCTCGGCATAGAGTTTCTTTCTTCCCGTATCAACGAGCTCCCTGGCGGCCTCAGGCATAGATAGCTCGTGCGCGGAGATCGTTGTCCCCGGAGGCACGGGACCAGCTTCCGGTGTGGCAGGTTTCATGTAAATGGTGATGCCTTTGTCGGAGGTAAAGCTTAAATCCAGGTGGACTTCCGTTTTCTGAAAGCCGTTGGCTTCAAACGTGAGAATGTATCGGCCTCGTTGCAGGCCTTTGAAAACGAATTCGGGAGAATTGGACGTGTTGGTCTCTTCAATCAGGATGCCGCCTGTGTCGCAAAGGCGAACGGTAACATGTTCTATGCGCTGATTATCCCCTTCCGTAAGCACCATGCCGCTGACCGCTACCGTATTGCTTGCGAACTGAGGCAGAGCGTCCGCCAGCGCTTCGCGAGCGGTGATCAACGCGAGAAGACAGAGACAAATTTCGTTGCGAATGCGGCCCATGGCGCGCAGCTCAATCTGGCTGATGGGCCTGAATATATCACGTCTACGCAACCAAAGGATCCCGTTGTGTACAATCCTAACCGGACCACCCTCTCCGACATGAGCGACGAAGATTTCCAACCCGGCCTTGACCGCTTTCCGCCGACGCGGCGGTCGGTCGTCGAAGCGGCGCGCAGTATTGACGCGGGAGAGCGCGAAAGCGCGCTCGAGGCGCTCTCGGCGGCTTACTGGAAGCCCATTTACAAATACATCCGGGTGCGGTGGAATCGGCCTGGGGAAGAAGCCCGAGACCTGACCCAGGGATTTTTTGTCGAGTTACTGGAGCGCGAACTGCTGGAAAAATTCGACTCGAGCAGAAGCCGCTTGCGCACCTATTTGCGCGTTTGCGTGGATAGTTTCGTGTCGAATGAAGGCAAAGCCTGCAGGAGGCAGAAGCGCGGCGGCAACATACCGCATGTGGCTCTGGATTTTGCCGCCGCCGAAGAAGAATTGGGCGCCGCGGCGATGGATCCCGCCGCAATTCCTTCGCCGGATTCGCTCGAGGAATTCTTTGAAAAGGAATGGCTGCGCAGCCTGTTCAGTCTGGCCATTGAGGAGTTGCACGAATATTGCGCCGCGCGGGATCGCGAGCGCACCTTTCGCCTGTTTGAAGCCTACGACCTCGAAGACAACGAAAAGATTTCCTACGATCAGCTCGCCAAAGAATATCGAATCTCGGTGAGCGAGGTGACCAATGCGCTGGCCTGGGCGCGCCGCGAATTTCGCCGAATCGCGCTCGAGCGCCTGCGCGCACTCTGCAGCAGCGAGGAAGAATTCGAGCGCGAGGCGCGTGCGGCCTTCGGCAGCCACCCAACATGAAATTCCTCTCCGACAAGACCTTGGAACATCTGCGCGAAGCCGGGGAAATCCCCGATCTCACGGGCACGCGCTACCGCCTGCTCGGGCGCGTGGCACGGGGCGGTATGGGCGTCGTGTACATGGTGGAAGATGAAAGATTGCAGCGGCGCGTGGCCCTGAAGGTTTTTGATGCGCCGTGCGCCGACAGAGATCTCGCCAACCGTTTAATCCGCGAAGCGCTCGTGCTGGCGCGGCTCGAGCATCCCGGGATCGTGCCGGTTCACGATGTCGGAACGCTGGCTGACGGCCGCGTCTTTTACACCATGAAGTTTGTCCAGGGTCGGCGGCTCGACCAACACATCGCGTCGGTCGCTTCCCTCTCCGATCGCCTGCGAATTTTTCTCCGCGTTTGTGATGCCGTGGCTTTCGCGCATGCGCACGGAGTGCTGCATCGCGATCTCAAGCCTGCCAACATCATGGTGGGATCCTTTGGCGAAGTGCTGGTCATGGATTGGGGCCTGGCAAAACTTCTCGATCAACAAGTTCCGCCGTCAGGGGAAGTTGCCGATCCCGACGACACGATTTTCGAGAAGCCAACACAGGCGGGCCATTCGGACGCCGGCACCAGGCTACCCTCCGGTCGAACCGGGCACGGCACGGTGCTCGGCACGCCCGGCTACATGTCGCCGGAGCAAGAACGCGGCGACATCGAGCACCTGGACGCCCGCAGCGACATCTTTTCCCTTGGTTCACTGCTGCGCTTCTTGGTTTCAAGCGACTCGAACGCCCCGGACGCGACGGCCAGACACGAACGCCTAGACAAGGCTCTCGAGGCCCTATGTTCGAAGGCGACGGCGCCGAATCCCGGAGACCGCTATCCCACCGTTCCGGAGCTGGCCGAGGACGTCTCGCGGTACCTCGACGGCCTCCCGATCGAAGCTCACCGCGAAAGCCTGATCGAACGGCTGGCGCGGTTCTACCGCCGCTACCGCTTCTTTATCCTGTTGATCGGTGCGTACTTACTGATGCGGGTGCTGATTTTATTCTTCATGCACCGGTAGAGCTAAAGGATTTCGCGAAATCGTTGTAGAGAACGGTGAGAGCTCAAACAACCCGGAGGGAAACCATGAACAAAGTGCTGCTGGGACTTCTGTTAGGCGCGGTCTTGGGTGCCATCGACGGAGCAACCGCATGGTTCACGCCGGCGGTGCGTTCGATGATGGTGGGCATTATTGTCGGCTCCACAATCAAGGGCCTCATCGCCGGGGTTGCCGCAGGAGCGTTTGCGCGCAAAGTAAACTCGGTTCCCCTGGGAATCTTGTTCGGACTCGGGGTGGGGTTTGTGTTGGCATTCCTTGTGGCGTATATGCAGCACGGCTACTACCTTGACATCATCCTGCCCGGCAGCATCGTTGGGATGATCGTGGGCTACGCGACACAAAGATATGGTGTGACCCCCGCCCCAACCAGCGCCACACGATAGCTTGTTCATGCTGCCGGGTGCAGCTCGGATTGCCGGTGGGATTCGCGACGCAAAAGTTCGGCAGACACATCCGAGCTGCTTCGCGATCCATAGAAACAGGGAAGGAAGGAGAAATACGATGAGGACGTTGATGAAAGCGATTGGTCTCGTGATTCTAGGAGTTGCCATCCTGCCGGTGAGAGCTAGTGCCGGGCCGACCAATGGAGCAGAAGCCTTTGAAAGGCTAAAGTCCCTGGTCGGTCACTGGGAGACGGACAAGACCAGCATGAACAAAGCTTCGCTGGATCTCGAACTCACTTCCGGCGGCACGGCCATTCTCGAAAAGATCCACATGGTGGAAGACGGCAAGCCCGTGGAGATGACCACGCTCTATTATTTGGACGGCGGCGATGTGAAGCTGACGCACTATTGCACGGAGGGCAATCAGCCGACCATGCGCGGCACCTATTCGCCGGAAACCAAAACACTGACGTTCGAATTCGTGAGCATTTCCAACCTGAAGAGCGCCAACGACGGCCACATGCATCACGCCACGTATACGTTTCTCGACAACGATCATTTCAAGACCAGCTGGACTTTCCGCAAGGACCAGAAAGACGCGTTCACCGAAGAGGTGAGTTACGTCCGCGCGAAGTAGTTTCCTCAAGGCAAATTCCTCGGCGAATTACTAGGGCAGGCCAAAGTGCCTGCCCCTTGTGTTTGTGCCCCGCGCAAGGCCCTCGGCAGACAGCGGTGTGATTTGCGGCCACGCCATCGGGTGAAGCTCGATTCGAATGACGCCAGGCTGTACGTGTACACCATCGGTGTTTCGCGGAAAGACAAGCGCATTCGGCAACAATCCACGCGTGAATCCGGACCCGAAACGCCTGCTACCCATGCTGGAGCAGATCTCCGCCGATGCGAAGTTTGTGGATATCGCCGAGCAGCGCCCGCTCCTTGGCCGAACGCATCCGGCACCGGGCTGAGTCCCAACAAGTAACTTTTGTTTGTACGTTCTCGAGGATATCCCTAAGTCTACGAATTTCCGTACAATTCTCCTAATAAGCGGATCTGACGCCTATAAATCGCCTATAAATCGTGTCTAGACTTCTTGCAAGCTCAAGATAAATACGTGCTTATTTTTAGCTTAACGTTGGCTCGCATTTTGCTCTACAGGAAGACCACCGCTGCGGTTCGACCCATTCAGATTAAACAGTCAAGGGAGATGGAGGGGAAATGCACATGCTGCAAAGAAAAGGCAATTCGTTGCTAATGTTCGTTCTAGGGGTTGTCATTATGCTTGCATTGGCAGCGCCTACAAAGCTATCCGCTCAAGTCTCCGTTTCGACAGGAGGCATAACGGGCACGATCACTGACCCCCAGGGTGCCCTGGTAGCGGGGGCAAAGGTTACGATTTCAGATGCCGGCGCAGGGATTAGCAAAGCAACGACCACGGACAGCACTGGCTATTTCACGTTCGGGGCACTTGCGCCGGGCGCGTATGCCGTTAAGGTTGAGGCAACGAATTTCAAGACCTATCAGACAACCGCTACGGTCCAAGTTGGACAGATTTCTGCCGTCAACGCCAAACTCGAGCTTGGTGCCTCCGCGGCGGTCGTGGAGGTTACCGGTTCAGCTATTTCTGTGAACTCCGAGCAAGCCTCCGTGCAGGATGTGTTGACAGCCGCAGAAATCGACCAGTTGCCGGTGAATGGTCGGAACTTTTTGGACCTGGCAACTTTGGAGCCCGGCGTCCAGATTCAAGATGGTTCTACCTTCGATCCCACAAAGAACGGTTATTCCTCGCTGTCCTTTGGTGGGCGTTTTGGCCGCACCGCTCGCATCGAAGTTGATGGCGTGGATATTTCCGATGAGACCGTCGGCACCACAACTCAGAATATTCCCCAAAGCGCAATCGACGAATTCCAGGTTGCTTCATCTACGTTGGATCTTGCTACCGAGCTTACGTCTTCTGGCACAGTAAACGTCGTTACGAAGTCAGGAAAGAATGAATGGCATGGAAGCGCCTACTATTACGGCCGCAGCAATCAGACCTCCGCGAGAATTGCTCCTCCACCCAATAACAACCTGAACTTTGGCCGCAAGCAGTTTGGGGCGGATCTTGGGGGAGCATTGATTAAGAACAAACTCTTCTTCTTCGGTGACTTCGAGCGCACGGACCAAACTTTGCAGAGCCCCGTGGCCCCCCTGGCTCCATTTGGTTCATTGTTGGGAAATTTCAATTCACCATTCACTGAGCGTGAATACCTGGGCCGGGTTGATTACAACATCAAAAACAATTGGAAGGCTTTCTACCGTTTCAACTACGATCAGAATCTGAGCGTTCGCGGATTCAATCCCGGCGTCTATCAACCCTTTCAGAACGTGGATTACACGCCAACGCACGTTGTCGGGACGGATTTTAGCTTTGGAAGAAGCACCAACAGCGTACGTTTTGAATGGCTGAAATTTCGCAATGCGATCGTAGATGGCGTAGCACTCTCCGGGGCACTTGATCCTGCGCCCGGCATTTCCCTGAATATTACTCCGGGCGGCAGCGATTTTACCTGCTTGGCCGGCGGCGAAGCGTTTTGCTCTGGAGCCAATATCCTCGCGCCTCAGCAAACGTTCCAAGAGGACCGGCAAATCAAGTATGACGGTAGCTATACCGTAGGCCGTCACACGCTTCGCTATGGGACGAGCTTCAACGCAATTCTAGGTGGTGGCTTCGCCAAGTTCTTCGCGCTTCAGCCTATGGTTCAGTCCGTATTTAACCCGGCTAACCAAGCCATCGCTGCGGCAGGGCCGTTTGCAAATGGTGCATCAAACCCGCTTAACTGGCCTGTCGACACAATCTTAATGGGCAATGGCCAGGGCTTCTCCACCGAACGCGCTCAGTTCGGATTGCCTGCGGGCGGCCAGTACGACCATCGGTTCGATTTCTATGTCGGGGACCAGTGGAAGATGAGGTCTAACCTCACTGTTACTCTCGGCTTGCACTACGGACGGGACACCGGCAGGACGGACAGCGATTTGGCCCCGGTCGCGGCTCTCGCCCAATTCGATAATCACTTCTACAGTGGCCTGGAAAACCGGGTGAATCAACCCGACAAGAACTTTGGGCCGCAAGCCGGTATCGCTTGGGACCCCTGGAGAAATGGCAAGACTGTGTTTCGTGCGGGCGGCGGCATCTACTACGAGAACGCCATTTTCAACAACGTTCTATTTGATCGCCCGGGACGCTTGACCACGGGCCTCTTTCTCGCACAGGCGGCTTCATGTTTTGGCGGCTCAGCGACTGGCCCCATTCCCGGCGTAAACAATGGTAACCCCGTCACGTATTGCGGTGAAGCTGTCGGCACGGCTATGGCGCAGATCGCTGCCGATCAGAAAGCGTATCAAGCCGCAATTGCGGCACAAGGCGTGGGGGCAAACCCCAACTTCATCGGAACTACCCTCCAGGGGAATAACATAAATGGCATCCAAATGCTTGCCCCTGACTACGTTTCTCCGCGCTCCGTTCAAATCAACGCTGGCGTGCAGCGGCAACTGAGTCGCAACACAACCCTCAGCGTCGACTATGTTCGCAACGTCGCAACCCACTATGTCCTGGGCATGGATACGAACAAAGTCGGCGATGCCCGCTTCCTCAATACTACAAATGCCCAGGCAGCCATCTCGAAAACGAACAATGCCTTTGGTTGCACAACTGCTACGACGGCAGCGGCCATCAATTGCGCGATCGCAGCCGGCGCGCAGATTACGGACTATGCTGGCAACGGTCTCGATTCCGGCCTCGATGCCGTTGGCGGAGCTCCTTGTCCAACGTGCGCGTTCGGTGGAATCAATGGCAACCTTGGCCAGAACGAAATGCTCTTCCCGGTGGGCCGCTCCGTCTATAACGGCATGCTGGTGGAGCTGAAGACCGATCTGGGGAGACCGATGCCCGGCATGCACCGCATCAACCTGATTGCATCGTACACGCTGTCGCGGTTTAAATCCGCAGCCTCGGACCAGGACTTCGTAAATAACGCGCTGGACTTTAACAATCCCCTGAAGTTCTACGGACCATCCGCACTTGACCGCACGCACATCGTGAGCGTCGGTGCTGTGATGGACTTTCCCGGGGCGACGAGGTTAGCTTTGACTTCCCATTACGCGTCGGCGATCCCACTTACGCTATTCCTGCCGCAAGCTGGCACGCCCGGAGAAATCTTCCGCACGGATGTGACTGGAGACGGCACGGTAGGAGATCCTGTTCCGGGGTCTCAGATTGGCTCTTTCGGGCGCGATATCAAAGTCGGAGCTCTAAACACTTTTATAACCAATTACAACAGGGCTGCCGCAGGGAGGCTGACTCCGGCAGGCCAAGCCCTCGTCACCGCCGGCTTGTTTACGCAAGCGCAGCTTGCGTCTCTGGGTGCGGTGACGCCGACGCTCGCGCTTGCTCCGCAGGGACAAGTGGGTCTTTCACCCCTTTTCACATTCGACGCCCATGTAGCTTGGGAACTCAAACTAGCCAAAGTGATGCACGCTCTGCCGGAACGTGTAGTCCTCGAGCCCCAGGTTGCGCTCTTCAACGTCTTTAACTTCCAGAACTTTGATCCGTTTGGAAATACACTGAGCGGCGTTCTGAATGGCTCTCCAGGCTCGGCCAATGGAACGACCAGAGGGGCGCGCACCAACCTAGTAAATCCGGGAGCTTCCTCGGGCGTGAACTGGTACGCAGTACCGCGTCAGGCCGAGTTCGGTGTCAAGTTAACCTTCTAACTTCATTCCCCACCTACCGCGGCGGGGCGAGAGTTTCCCCGCCGCACTTTTTTTCCTTTTGAGGTGCGGAGCTCGGCCGGAATATTCTGGGTGTAAGATGAATAGGCGTCTGAGCGTCTGAGAAATAGTTCCGCGGAGGTAGTTATGCGGAAAGCCTTTGTACGGTTAGCTCTCTTTGCAGTTTTTCTGACGTGTTTGCCTTCAGGAGACTTTGGTCAAGGAGGAAGGCCGATTCCGCCCGGGGTTCGCGAGGCAGACAAGGAAACGAACGGCTCCGGTCGAAGCGCCTGCGAAATTCAAGCGGGTTCCCGCGGACCCGGCGGTTTTGGAGCAAGAGGCCGAGGAACTTGCAAAACTGTCTGCCGCGCTTCCGTCACAGATCGATCAGGTTAGCCAAGGCAAGATCCCCAAAGACCTCGGTGACGAGTTAAAGCGCATCGAAAAGCTGGCCAAACACCTGCGAGCGGAAATCTCTCGATAAATACCCACCCGCACCTGCACTTTTGTTCGTGATGCGCGCGCAACGAAAAACTGTAGCGTGGTCACAAAAAAGCGACGGCGAACGAAGCCACGGGATTCGCATCGTTTGGCCGGTCAAAAATATTTGAACCTGGAAACTCCCAACGAGAGCGGCCAAGGCGTGAAAACACCTGCCCGCAACGCAGCAGAAACAAGTCGCACCATGTTTTCTAACGACTACATAATTACGTATTCCGCTCCAGAAATATTGACCACTAGCAACGGGAACTCCAAATTGGGCTCCTAAGTCAAACATTTGTTAGAACTTCGTGGCGCAAAGTATTGGCCCGCTATTTGCTATTTCCTTCACACAGCCATCTGCGCATTCTGACGGTCGGAGAGTCCTCCAAGTGACGATGGCTTTTCGCAGCTAGGTGGTAGCTGCCGACCCTCGAGTTGGTCTTGCTCAAACATCGGAGAGAGAGCGAATCACTTCGCAAAGGGAGGAGCTATGGGGCTTTTTCGGAGTTGTCAGTTCCACGTGTGCAACGCTCGGCCATCGGAGAGAGTCGGCCGGGGGCCTAGTCGCCTGCTGAGCACATGCGTGATGGTTGCTGTCTGTTGTCTTTTTGTTTTGTTCTGCATGTCTATTCCGGCGATGGGGCAAATGGCCGATACCGGGAGTGTGGCCGGAACGGTCACGGACCCGTCGGGCGCTGCCGTTGCCGGTGCCGCAGTTACGTTGACCGATACGTCGACGGGCGCCCCGCGAACTACAACAAGCAACGAAGCCGGGCGATATGTCTTCCCGAACGTTCCACCAGGAACTTACGCCATGACCGCCGCCAAGGTGGGATTCACCATAGCCAAGCTCAACAAGTTGGCGGTAACCGTGGGGACGACGCTCACGGTGAACATTCCCATGGAGCTCGGTGCAGTTACTCAGACCGTGGAGGTCAGCGCCACGAACGCTGAGTTGCAGACCGCGAATTCCACGATTGGCAACACCGTCAGCGGTTCGACGTTAGAGTCCCTGCCGAGCCTTGGGCGCGACGTGAGCTCGTTTGTGACCATGCAACCCGGGGTGAGCCCGGATGGCAGTGTGGGCGGCACGGTGGTGGACCAAGCCAACTTCATGCTCGATGGCGGCAATAACAGCAACGACATGGACGGCAGCGGAGGGGTCTACAATCCGAGCTTTGGCGACGATCCCTCCGGCGAGCTGTTTTCGAACGTCAACAATCCAATAAGCGGAATCATAGCCGGAATAGCCGGAATAGCCGGCAATCAGCCCTCGGGCGTGATGCCCACGCCGATAGACAGCGTGGAAGAGTTCAAGGTCTCCACGTCGAACCAAACCGCCGACTTCAACAATTCGTCAGGTATGCAGGTGTCGATTGTCACCAAACGCGGGACCAACGCCTGGCATGGTACGGCGTACGAATACTACCTGGACAACACTCTGTCCGGGAATACTTGGCAGAACAACCTATCAAACACGCCGGTGCCGGATTGGCATCGAAGCTGGTTTGGCGTCGCGGCGGGCGGTCCGCTGATCCCCAAAGACATTCTGGGCGGAAAGACCTACATCTTTGCCAATTATCAGGGAGCGCGTTTTCCTTTGAAGGAGTCCTATGACCGGTTGGTTCCCAGCGCAGACATGCGCAACGGGATCCTTCACGATCCCAGCAGTGGCGCCGTCTACAACCTGAATACCCTTGATCCGCGCGGCATCGGGACCAATTCCTTGGTGCAGCAAATGTGGAACAGTCACATGCCCATGCCCACGCCGGGCGCCGGCTGCGGTCCCTTCACCGGTGACGGGATTTGCGACGGCGTTAACACCCTCGATTTCCGAGCCAATCTAGCCATTCCGCAGAACGACAACTTTGGCGTGATGCGCGTGGACCACGACTTTGGCCAGAGGTGGCACTTCATGTCGAGCTTCCGCTATTACGACCTAACCCGCGCCACCGATGACCAAGTGGACATCGGAGGATTTTTTAGCGGCGATACGGTGGGCACCCCGGCGTCTCTCACCAACCGCCCCCAGAAACCCTGGTACCTGGTGCTCGGGATGACCACCAGCCTCAGCTCTAACGTCACAAACGACTTCCGCTACAGCTTCTTGCGGAACTACTGGCAATGGGGGTCGTCTGGCGCCCCGACACAGTTCTCGAACTTGGGTGCTGCCCTGGAGCCGTTTGGCGAGTCGCCCAGAGAGGCCCTCGCGCCGTACAACGTGAACACGCAGCAGACGCGCACACGCTTCTGGGATGGCAAGGATCACTTCTTCCGCGACGACGTGTCTTGGAGCAAGGGCACGCACTTGCTCCAGTTTGGCGGCCAGTATCAGCATAACTGGAATTATCACGAGCGCACCGACAACGGAGGCGGGATCAATTACTACCCCGTTTATCAACTTGGGAACAATGCCGCAAGCGGCTCCGGCAATGTGGAGATGACTGGCTTGGGCCCGGCCTTCAGCAACGGCACCCTGGCGCGCGAGGCCGCCGCAGTGCTAGGAATCGTAACGGAAACGCAGCAGGCGTTTACCCGCTCCGGCTCGAATCTAACGCTGAATGGCCCGCTTGTGCCGGCATTCGACCAAACGACCATTCCCTATTACAACCTTTATCTCAACGATACCTGGCACTTGAAGCCTTCTATCACGCTTACTTACGGTTTGGGCTGGTCGCTTGAGATGCCTCCTGTCGAGGCCGACGGCAAGCAGGTTGTGCTCGTGGATGCAAACAACAAGCCCATTGGCGCCCAAGACTATCTGAATGCCCGCAAAGCGGCGGCACTCGAGGGGAATGTGTACAACCCGGAAATCGGCTTTGCCTTGATACCCAATGTCTCGGGACACCCGAAGTATCCTTTTGACCCTTTCTACGGCGGGGTTAGCCCGCGCGTTTCCATCGCTTGGAATCCTGATTTGGGCCCTGGACTCGGGGGAAAGAACACGGTCGTCCGCGGCGGCTACGGACGGATCTACGGGCGCGTGAACGGTGTGAACCTGGTGCTGACACCGCTGCTAAGCCCCGGTCTGATCCAGCCGGTGAGTTGCACGACCGTGCTGGCGAACAATCCTGCGGTGCCGGGAAGCGGCGGCAGCTGCTCTTCGCCCGCAGGCGGCCTCAATGTCTCCAATGCGTTTCGTATCGGCACCGACGGGTTGACGGCGCCGCTCACAAGCAGCCCCTTAACCCAGACCTTACCTCAACCGTATTATCCGGGCATCGCCGGGAATACCGAAGGCTCTACCGCCTCGCCGCTCGACCCGCATTTCAAGCCGAACTCCGTAGACTCGTTTGATTTCACCATTCAGCACCAGTTCACACCCAAGCTGTCCATAGAAGTGGGTGCCATTAGCCGCTGGATTCACAATGAATTACAAAACATCAACATTAACGCGGTGCCTTATATGATGACCAAGGGTGGCCAGCAAATCCAGACGGCCTACGCTAACGTCGAGAAGGCCATGGGTTGTGCGACCTCCCAGACCGCTTGCAGCCAGGCGAGCGTGGCATCCACCCTGGCAGCACTGCAGCCGCAGCCTTTCTTCGAAACGGCACTGGCCGGCACGGGCTATTGCACTCCCGGGAATTGCACGGCAACCGTTGTGGCGAACTAATTCGCCAACTTCCAAACGCAAAGCGTTTGGAGCCTTTGGTCCGACTTGGACCAGGTGGCACCGCCCCCGCTTTCAACTTTCCCTTCAGCATGATGAACACTTCAGGCCAAATGACGAGCAATGTCACGATGAGTACGAGTCTTGGGCACGGCAGTTACAATGCCGGCTTTATCACCGTCAAAATGAACGGTTGGCACGGCATGACTCTGCAGAATAACTTCACTTACAGCAAGGCCCTCGGCACGGGAGCCGTCGTTCAGGCCACGAGCGAGGAAACCGCCGTTGATCCCTACAACTTGAACACCCAGTACGGCCCACAAGCGTTCGACCGCAAGTTTGTGGATACGCTGTTCCTCGTCTTCGAGCCGCCCAACTATCGCGGTCAGCAGGGTCTTGTGGGACATGTTCTGGGTGGCTGGACCTTTTCGCCGATCTTCAGCGCCGGTAGTGGTGCCCCGGATTTTTGTAACACCAACACAGGCGCTTTTTCAGAAGGGTACAGTGGTTCGCAGGATTGGGGCTCCGGCGATGGCCTATTTGCCTTCACCAACGCAAACTGCGTGCTGACCTCCAAGGCCGGGACAAGCGCCTCGGTTCACTACATCGACGGGGTTCCGTACAGGTTCTCGAATCCGCAGGCCGTGTTCAACAATGTTCGGCCGGTGATTCTCGGTCTCGACGGTAACACCGCCGGCTTCGGCGAATTTCGTGGGCTGCCCTACTGGAACGTGAACTTTGGCATAAAGAAAGACCTCCGACTGACGGAGCGTTTCAGTGCAGAGACATCGTTCAATTTCATCAATGTTCTGAACCACAACCAATTCTTGGATCCAACCCGCAACATAGCGGGAAACCCCACGCAAGTCGGACCATCTTTTGGCCAGCTTTCGACAGAAGGAACCTTGCCGCGAACGATGGAGTTTGGAATTCGCGTTAGGTTCTAATTCCTTTCTGCGAGTTTTCCGTAACTCGCTGCAACCCAAAGGGGAAGGTTATTCCGGGCCTTCCCCTTTTCGTTCTTGCGTTGCTTCCTTTGTTTATCCAAGAGAAGCTTTCATTGTCCCCGGGGCGCACGTTTTGCGAGGCCTTGATGCGGCCAAACGAGCCCGGGCTGGGGAGCGCAAATCAACCAAATCGATACGCACTGCGAGCGGGCCTTCGCGTTTGTGACGCATATAGAATGACACGCATCCAAAGACCTTCGCGTAGTCATTTAGGGAAGCGATAAGGAGCGAAGCCATGGGATTTGCGGGATTTGCGGGTCAAAGATATTTGAACCTGGAGACCTTCAAGAAGAGCGGCCAAGGCGTGAAGACACCGGTGTGGTTTGCGGCCGAGCCGTCGGTGAAGCTCGATGCAAGTGACGCCAAGCTGTACGTGTACACCATCGGCGTTTCGGGCAAGGTGAAGCGCATTCGCAACAATTCACGCGTGAACGTCGCTCCCTGCGACATGCGCGGCGGATTGCGAGGCGAGTGGATTCCGGCGCGGGCGGAGATCCTCGCCGGCATGGAAGCGCAACACGGCATGCAGTTGTTGAACCAAAAATATGCGCCTTGGAAACAACTCCTGGATTTCTTTGCCATGTTTCGGAGGCGCGAGCGCACTGTTTTTGTGATTCGCCCAAACTGATTCGAGCCTTCTTCGAGCAAAGCACAGAAGAGATCGGCCTGTCAGTCAAGACAAAAGGGCGCACGCCCTGACGGTTCCCGACAGTAACAAGGAGCACCGCACCGCTCCGCTTACCTCAGGATCGAGACTTGCACCCTCCGGGCGCGAAGTAACCACGGGTTGCGTTTTGCTTCCATTTGAGTCGGACTTCACTGCCCAGCCTGTTCCGGACCCTAGCCGTTAGCTCCTCACGCTCGAGCTGATCGCCAAAAACGTGAAGTTTGTCGACATTCTCAAGCCAGCGCGCCTCCCAGCCGAGGTGAGTCCCCCGGGCACGGTTGAAGCGAAGCGCTAGGTGCCTCCTCGCCACAGTTTGCCCGTCAACGGCCCGGCCCCGTGTGTTATCTAGATTGACCGATGGCTGAGTTAGAACGATCAAAACCCTCGAGCCCAGAATATTAGATTTGGTATTGAACTTCAGAAAAGCATAGCCCGAACCTCCCCGTCGAACTCTAAATCGTTGGTAAATTGGGCATAAATCGCATATAAAGTCTGGCACGCTCCTTGCTTAACTTGCACACAGCAAGGGGTGTTATAGCCCAATTCTGGTCCGGGGGGAGAACACACCCTATTCCTTGCTTCTTTGAGAGTCCACGCATATACGGCAAAACCCCGCTGCTGCGGAAGCATGACCAAATTTATTTGGCTGGAGTCCCAAGCCATTTTTCAGGAAACCGGAGGAGTCGATGCTGCGAATAACGGTACTTATATCCCTTCTGCTTACACTGGCACTGGTGCCCACCGCATCAGCGCAGTCGTTGGTGGCTGGGGACATTGCGGGCACTGTTGTTGACCCCGCCGCCGCCGTAGTGGTCGATGCAACGGTGGCTCTAAAAAGCCTGGATACGGGGGTAACCCAGTCGGCCACAACTGGAAATGACGGATCTTATCGATTTTCCCTGCTTAAGCCCGGCCGCTACGAGCTGGCGATAAGTCATCCTGGTTTCGCCAAGCTGGTAAGGGTTGTCGACGTTGCCGTCGGTCAGACAACGGTCATCAATTTGAAGCTCGAAATTTCGAAAGCGCAATCTACCATCGAGGTGACTGAGACTGCTCCGTTGATCAACACCGAACCAGGAGGTTCAACCTCCTTTACGGAAACCGAAGTGCAGCTGCTGCCGAGCGGGGGAGGAGACATCACTAACATCGCCTTCACCGCGCCTGGCGCCGTTGTCAACGTCACCGGTGGCTACGGTAACTTTACGGTGAACGGTCTGCCCGCGACGTCCAACCTTTTCACCGTCAACGGTGAAAACAATATGGACCCCTACTTCAATATCAACAATTCCGGAGCTACGAACCTTACACTGGGAAACAATGAGGTCCAAGAGGCCACGGTAACCACAAATCCATACGCTGGTGAATATGGCCAATTGATTGGTTCACAGGTGTCTTACGTCACCAAGTCCGGCACCAATGAGTATCACGGCAACGCCCAGTATTATTGGAATGGCCGGTATGTAAACGCGAATGATTTTTTCACAAACGCGAGCAGCTCACCACGTCCTTTTTCAAACGCAAACCAGTGGGCGGCGGCGCTCGGCGGCCCGATCATCAAGAATAAGACTTTCTTTTTTGTGGATACGGAGGGCCTCCGTTTTATTCTGCCCAACGTAGATGTTTCAACCGTTCCCACGCCTGCATTTGCGGCAGCGGTCTTGGCCAATATTCAAGCAAATCAACCCAACCAATTGAAAGCCTATCAGACCATGTTTAACGTCTGGGGAAACGCAAAAGGCGGGACAAGTCCGCATCCGATGTCCGCTTGCAATGCCGCGGACTTAAATCTGCCTGGATTTACCCCCAATGCGAATGGCGACAATTGCGGGGAACTGCTCACGACGACGCCCACGTCCTTTGCCAAGGAGTGGATCTTGGCTGGGCGCGTGGATCAGAAGATTACCGATAAAGATAACCTTTTCTTCCGCTACAGGTCGGACAAAGGGCTGCAGCCCACTTCGCTCGATGCCTTCGATCCGCGATTTGATGCCAACTCCAATCAGCCGGCCTGGGATGCGCAAGCGAATGAGACGCACATCTTCAACCCGCGTTCGACGAACGCCTTCACTGCGACGGTAAGCCATTACGTGGCGCAATTTGCGCAAAATACCGCGCTGGTTGCGAGCATCTTTCCCTACGGGACCAGTTTTGCAGCAACCGCCTCCTTCAGTGGCGTCAACCCCGCCGCAGCTGATTTTCCGCAGGGACGCAATATCACGCAATATCAGTTTATCGATGATTTCACGGTGATTCGGGGAAAGCACAATTTTAAGGTGGGCGAAAATTTCCGCCGTTACGACGTGAGCGACCACAACTTCTTTTTCAATACCCTGGAGTGAACCCTTGAAGTGACACACAATATTGGGCACAGTTTCCGGGAAAGGAAGCACCGTGAAGAGGAAGAGATACTCCCGGAAATTTCAACGAATGGCCGTGGAGCGGATGAGGACGTGCGAAAGCGTTGACGAGTTAGCGCGAGAACTGGGGGTAACACCAAGATGCCTCTACAAGTGGCGCGCGAAACTCGAAGCGCTTGAGCTAGGGGAGGAAGCGGCACGTCCGAGTACCCACGCGGCTGCCTACCGAAAAGAAAACCTACGGCTAAAGCGGCTG
>DATAIH010000152.1:0-61110 GCA_036262755.1 Candidatus Acidiferrum sp. | reverse complement strand
GGAGTACCGCCGGGCCCAGGGGCGGGCGAATCGAAACCTATTGCGACGTGACCGGCTACGTTGCGCCGCAGAACAAGTTCGAGCTGAAACTGCCGCCCCCGAAGGATTGGAATCAGAACTTTTTCTTTTACGCTTGCGGCGCCTTCTGCGGCACGGTGTTCGGAGACGCCCCGAACCTTGGGCTCGCGCGCGGCTACGCTTCGGTCACCGGGAATGGCGGGCACGACAGCGCTTGGGGATTTGACGGCGTGTGGGCCGCCAACGCGCCGGAATTACAGGAGGATTTCGGCTGGCGCAGCAATCACGTGGTAACCCTCGCTGCCAAGGCCATCACCACGCAGTATTACGGTAAACCCATCAAGTATTCCTACATGGCCGGCGGCTCGAAAGGCGGGCAGGCGGTGCTGCTAGAAGCGCAACGCTTCCCCGAGGATTTTGACGGCTTGCTCGCCAGCGCTCCCGTGTATGACTACACCGGACGAAATACCTACGCCGCCGCCTGGTTTGCGCAGGCGATCAGCGACGGTCGCGGAGGCTCGCTGCTCAACGCCGCCGCCGCCGAAGTGGTTCATAAGTCCGTGTTGGAGCACTGCGGCGCTCAAGACGGCGTAGAGGAAGGGGTCGTTATCGATCCGCCATCGTGCAAGTGGCAACCGGAAATGGTTCTGTGCAAGGCCGGGAGAGACGGCCCCGACTGCCTCGCTCGAAAACAGGCGGCTGCCGTGAAGCGCTTAATGACCCCGGTAACCAACTCCAAAGGAGAGGTGCTGTACGCCTACCCCTATATCCCGGGAACCGAGACCATGTGGGCCGGGTGGAACTACTTTGGCGCGCCGCGTCCCGGGATCACACCCCGTCTTGCGAACATGGAACTGCCGGCACAATACGGGAAATATTTGCTGGATGAAAAAATCCGCAAAAACGAGGATGCCCTCTCATTCGACTTCGATCGCGACCCGGCCACCTTCACGCGAGCGCGAAGAATCTACGACGCGACCTCGTTTGACTTGCGCGACTTCAAGGCGCGGGGCGGCAAGCTGCTGGTCTGGCATGGCTGGGCCGATGGCGCGATCATGGCCACCTCTTCGATCGGCTACTACCGGGGCGTGCTCGAATTTATGGGCGGCCGCAAGCAAACCGAGGATTTTTTCCGCCTGTTTCTGGTACCGGGAGTTCATCACAGCGGCGGCGGACCGGGATTCACCGAATTTGACGCGATGAGCGCGCTGGAGAATTGGGTAGAAAACGGACAGCCACCCGACAAGCTCATTGCCTGCCGGTCAAGCCAAGACATCGCCCGGCGCTGCCGGCCCATCTTTCCCTATCCGGTCGTGGCCCGCTACTCCGGAAAGGGCGACCCCAAGCAGGCGGATAGTTTCCTCGCCTTTGATCCCAGCGAGCCTTAGGTTTCCGAGCGGAGAGCTTCGAGGGGCTTTTGAAGCAAACTCGCGACCAGCGTTTCTTCTCGAGGAAGAATCTGTCGTGGAGCCCTTTCAGTTCAGGCGGAATTTCACGGTTACCGTGAGATGCATAGCCACCGCTTGCCCATCCAGGCGCGCGGGTTCGTACTTCCACTGCCGCACTGTTTCAATGGCCGCCTGCTGCAACATGGACGGGCCAGAAAGCACTTTCGCGGTCTTAACGCTACCATTCACGTCGATCAGCGCATCCACCACGACGTCTCCGCTGACGTGCGTTGATTTTGCAATCGCAGGATAAACCGGCGGCACCTCGTGAGTCAGCCGCGCCATCTGAACCATGCCGCCAACAACGGGGTTCACTGCCGGAGCCGGTGGCGCCGCGCGGCCGCCGAGCGAGCCGCCAAACGGTTCTTCTTGCGAGACCGCCGTGTCCTTTTGGATTGCAGGGGCTTCCGCCGCGGCCTCAGAGCTATCGCCTCCCGGGCGATTGAGGTTGGGAGCCTCCAGCGTAAATGAGCGTGGCGTCTCGGCTTCCTCAGCGGTGTCTTTCCTCTTCGCCGCGCTCGTCGGAGACTCGGTCGCCAAGCGCCTCGGGATTTGATCGTTTCCTTTGGTTGAATCGTTGTGAACAAACCACAGCATCCAGCGCTTCCCAGTTGCGTCGAGCACCTCTACCTGAAAAGGCGGCCCGGCTTCGGAAGGGGAAGCGGTCGGAGCAACCGGCGAAGCGCCGGGAGAGGAAACCGTGGCATCGCCCGCGGGCTCCCCGGCTGCGCCCACCGAAGCGCCTTCCCCGGCCTCGGCGCGGTGCGCCTGACGGGTCATGAAGATTCTTACGCCGGCGGTCGCCGCAAACGCCGCAAGGCAGCCCGCAACAACCAGGAATGTCAACCGCGCTACCGAGGGCTGCGAGGACGGAGACGACCTGGGGTTGGGCTGCCATAGCATGGTCTCGTCCCGCTCGGTCAGCGCCGGCGGCGCGTCCTCGAGCATGGCTAAGGCCAGTAGCGACTCCGGCTCTTCCACGGGCTGGGCCAGTTCCGGCGTCTCCGGTTCAGCCACACTCTCTTTGATTTCTACCTCGCTGACGGCTTCCGATTCTTCCAGCAAAGGAGTAACGGCAACGGCTAACTCCGTCGTTTCCGCTATCGTTGGGAGCACTTCTTCTTCTTCTTCTTTGCTGCCCTTGCTTAAGCCAAGCGGGTTCGTGGACGCCTCGAAGGCCATCCACTGCCGGATATGTTTCCGGTTTCCTTCGGCCAGGTTGAGAAATTGTACTCCGGCAATTCTCTCAAACTCGCGCAGCCACACGATTTCGCCTGCCGCTTCGAACGACTCGCCGAGAACGCTGGCATCCTGCGGCACGGGCATACAGCCCATGACTTGAAAGGTGAAGTTGATTCGCTCATGCAGGGCCGGGGGCCTGGAGAACTCGAAGGCCATTCCGTTTTCGCTCATGTTGGTGAGCTTGCCCCAATTGTCCTCGCCAAAATAGACGAGCACCACATAGTGATGCAGCACCTCGCGCGAAGAGCTGCGCCGCTCTTCGCGTTTTGCCCTGTCGTTCGAAACTACCGGTGAAGAAGACATAGTTCATCCTGCCGGCTAGGTCTTATGCGTTTCTAAGCGGCATAAACCAGGCTCTTCTCAAGAAAACCTTGTGGCCTCCTGGTGCGTTTTTTGATCCACTTCGGCGCATCAATCACCCGCTTGGGCAGCTTCCTGAAGCTGCTCCCAACCGCTCGGGAGCTCGAGCTGCCAGTGATTGGTCTGATCGAACAGAACAAACTCCCCGACATTCTCAAGCCGATCCTTGACAAAATTCCGCATCTTGTCGAGGTAGCCCGCGTCCGCATCCGCCGGCCAGTTAAACAGCCCGTTGATTTCAATGGCCATCCGCGCATGCTGCCTTGCCGGCAAAAACACGGGAAAGGCAAGCCGAACCGGTTGCTCCTGACTGTAGCTGCCATCGGTTCTCAGTTTACTCAGAATAACCACGCCGGGCCCGTCGGCAATGTGAAAGTCCGAATCCGTGTTGTTCTCCAGATCATAGGAGATAATCAAGGAGGTGTGCGTTTTGTCGATTTCCTTGAGCTGGCTTCCCACATAACCCGCGCTGATGGTCTTCTGACTCCACGCCGGGGGCTCATCGCTCTGCGAGCGCCTGAGCAGAGAGGTAGAATTGGCAAGCAGGCCCAACGCCAAAAGTGTTATTCCTGCGGATCCTGCAATCCAGAATAGTTCTTTCCGGGACACCCTATCCTCCGTCCGTGGGCTGGAGGCTCCGACATTGACTTCGAATGGCGGCCGGTCGTCGCCGCCTCTACTTTTCCGCACCCCACATGGGCGGGCAATCAGGGGACAACCCTAACTTAGATGTGGGCCGCCGGTGTATCTCCTATAGCAGGTTTTTGCCGCGATAGCCAATAGTTTTTTTGCCCCGCCAGGGTGTTTTTGGACACTTGCCGCGGCTCCCGAGGCTATTCAGGAACCGCTCTCTCCCGCGCGGAATCTCACTCGATGTCGCCGTTTTCTTCGCTTGCCGAAGGTCCGGAAGAAGCCGGCTGGAGTTCCGCAAGACCTGCGGACTTGAGCTGGCGATTGAGGGCGGGAAGATCCGTCGACCGGAAGTCCTGCCACAGTTTGAGGGTAGCGGTCGCGTCACTTTCTGTAGCGCTGATGGCGGCAAGCTGTGCGGCCGTCGGGGCCGCGTCGGCCCGGTCAATCTCGCCATAAAGCGCGCCGATCGTGCCCGCCGTGCGAGCGAGGGTCGGGGAAGGCGACGCCGCGGCAGCGAAACCTCCGGGGCCGCCGCCGCCGAGAATCGCCGTCAGTTTTTTGTCAAAAGCGGAGACGGCGTCGGCAAGCGGACCAGAGATTTTGCTGCCCGGTGAAGTCGCCGTGCCTCCCACGGTAGCCACCGCGGCTTTGCCTGTTAGTTTTTCGAGCTGCTCGTGGAGGGCACGCGCCTCGCGAACCGCCTCGGTGTTTTGCGTCATCATGCCCGCCAGAAGCTGCTGTTTCTCGAACTGGAGCTGGAGCTCCTGCGAGGAGCTTTTTACGCGTGGGTCCATCTTCACCGCCAGAGGTGCCGTGAGGCTCCGTCCGTTGACCGTAAGGCGAACCGCATACTCCCCTGGAATCGCCATGGGGCCCTCGGGCACACGCGGTGTGTCGCCGGGAACGGCGGAGATGGGAAATTCCGAGCGTATCGCGCGCGGCGACGGGTAGCGCAGATCCCACACCCAGCGATGCATTCCCGCAGTCGTCGAAGGAGGTTTGGACATGCGAATCCAATAGCGCGGGATCAACTCCTTCGCGAGCTCTTCCGGGGAAGGCTCGGGTTTGTCGTTGCTCGAGGATTTGCGCACGATCTTTCCTTGCGCGTCGAGGATTTCCAGGGTCAGGGGAGTCGGGGAAGCTTCGGCGAGAAAATAATCGATGATCGCGCCGCTCGGAGGATTCTCGGCGGTGGCCTCGTCGGGCGGAATGGGCGTATCGGTATTGGTGTTGCGCCGGACGCGATAAACCGTTGCCGGCTTGAAAAGATGCGCTTCGGATCCGGCAACCGATGCCGTGAGCTGGCGCAGCGGCGAAATGTCGTCAAGAATCCAGAACGAGCGGCCGTGCGTGGCCACCATCAAATCGTCGTCGTGAATCCACAGATCGCGCATGGAGGTGTGCGGCAGGTTGAGCTGGAGCGACTGCCAATGGTCGCCGTCGTCGAAGGAGACCCACACGCTCGTTTCCGTTCCAGCGAAGAGCAAGCCCTTGCGCACGGAATCTTCACGGACGGCATCGACCGGCGCGCCCTCCGGAAGCCCGTTCGTGACCAGGCGCCAGGTCTTCCCGCCGTCATGCGTGCGGTAAATGTACGGACGGAGATCGTCGATGCGAAAGCGGCTGACGGAAGCATAGGCGGTCTGGTCATCGAAATGCGAAGCGCTAAGCTGCGTCACCTTGCTCCAGGGGGTGATCTCGGGTGGCGTGACGTCTTTCCAGTTGGCGCCGCCGTCCCGCGTCACCCAGAGCAGGCCGTCGTCGGTGCCCGCCCAGATGGTGTTCACGTTTTTGAACGAAGGTGCCAGGGCATAAATCACGCCGCGAATCCGATCGGCGTTCGAATCCTTCCGAGCGCTGTCGCCGAGGCTCGCAGGAATCGAGCCGTGCTCGCGCGCAAGATCGGGGCTCGCGGGTTGCCAGGTTTGACCTCCATCGGTGGTCTTGTAGAGGAAATTCGTGGTGGTATAGAGAACATGCGGATCGACGGGGGAGAAAACAATCGGCTGGGTCCGGTCGGCGCGCACCTTCGGGTCGGCTGCCGGAACCGGCGTGACGTTCTGGAATTGCCCGGTGGAAATCGAAAATCGGGAGACTTCGCGCCGGCCTGCGCCGTAAACAATGTCCGGGTTTAGCGGATCGGGCGCGGCGTAGCCGTATTCGATGATGCCCACGGGATGCCATTCGCGAAAAGTGATTTGGCCGTCTTTGCCGCGGCTCGAGACGCACACCGAGCCGCTGTCCTGCTGGCCGCTGCACACCAAGTAAGGAAAAGAATTCGTCGTAGCCGCGTGGTACAGCTGGCCGGTCGGCTGGTTGTACCAGGAGCTCCACGTTTGGCCGGAATTCACGCTGACGAGCGCGCCCTGGTCGCTGACCAGAAGAAGGATGTTTGGAAAGTTGGGATTGATCCAAAGATTCTGATAGTCATCGCCGCCAGGCGCGCCGCGAAGGCTCGTCCAGGTTTTCCCCCCGTCGGTCGAGCGCATGGTGACGATGCTCGCGCTGTAAACGACATCCGGGTTTTTCGGATCCACGCGGGGCACGGGCAAGTCGCCGCCGCCGATGCGCAATGCCGGCCGCGGATCGTTGGTGATGCGTGTCCAGTTTTCCCCGGCGTCATCGGAACGGTAGATCCCGACGCTCGGTTCATTGGTAGCCACCGCGGCGTAGAGCCGGCTCGGCTGGCTCGCCGCGATGGCCACGTTCACTTGAATGATCCCCTTCGGCAGGCCGCCCGAGAGCGCGCGCCAGGTTTTTCCCCCATCCGTCGATTTGAAAAGGCCCCCGCCCGTGCCGCTGTATTGGTTGCCGTCTTCCCACGGACCGAGGCGAACTTGCCACAACGAGGCATAGACAACCTCGGGATTCGCGGGATCTATCGCGACGTCCGAGCCGCCGACGTTCGCGTCTTTCGAAAGAGTCTTCTGCCAATTCTGTCCGCCGTCGGTCGACAGGTAGATGCCCCGCTCTTCACTCGCTCCGAATGGATGCCCGAGGGCCGCCGCAAAAACACGATTGGGGTTGCGCGGGTCAACCGCCATCGCAGGGATGCCCTGGGAGTTGCGCAGGCCAAGGTGCGTCCAGGTCTTCCCGGCGTCGGTAGATTTGTAGACGCCGTCGCCTACCGACACGTCTGGCCGCGCCAGGCCTTCGCCGCTGCCCACGTAAATGATGTTCGGGTCGGAAGGCGCCACGGCAATCGCGCCAATGGATTGCGTGGGCTGGCCGTCAAAGATGGGATTCCAGGTGCGGCCATAGTCGTCCGACTTCCACACCCCGCCGTTGACCGCGCCGATGTAAAAAACGTTGGGCTCGCCGGGCACGCCGCAGGCAGCGCGCGTACGGCCGCCGCGTGTGGGACCGATCATGCGCCAGCGCATTCCCTGGTACGCGGATTCCGGGATTTGCTGGGCCGCGGCTCGATACGCACCGATCGAGGCAAAAACAACAAGCACAAACGAGAACATGCGAGACAAACGGTTCACGGAGGACCTCCGGGAAAGATTCAAACGGCAGGAGCATAGAACAAATAAGGCCACAGATGCAGCGAAACTCTAGAGAAGGCGGATACCGCTTGGTTTCTCGAACGGCCTTGCCGGGTGAAAACAGATGAAAAGGATTAGCTTGCCGTGTACGGCGTACCGGTGATAGGCTTTGTCCGGCGCTGGAGTGGGGGTAACCGTTCAGCGCCGGGAACGGGGGGAGGAATTCCTCCGTGGGCAGTTCTTTCCAGCCGGGATTGCACCTTCACAACTGATTGCAGAGGAGGAAGTATGAGGAAACTGCTAGGTGCTCTGACGCTTGCAACCTTCCTGTGTGTTACCGGCGCGACTTATGCGCAGGATGCGGAGAAGAAGCAAGACGACACGACGAAGCAGGATGCGACCAAGGACGCCACCAAGAAGCCCGAAAAGAAGAAGAAGACCTCGAAGAAAAAGTCGGAAAAGAAAGACGACACGAAAAAGGACGCCGACAAGCCCAGCTGACGGCTTGTTTTTTTTTTGTGCTGTGGTTCCGGGCAGCCGCCGCGCGAGGAGCGTGCCGGCTGCCCAACTTGTTTCTCGGCACGATGGCTTGACGAGCCGGCTCTCGCCGCCTCACGCGTCACCGGACCCGGGGAGTAGCGACATTGTTGGCTGCGGAGCGAGGGAGTATGCTTGCACCGCAGAAAGAAGGAGAGAGGAGGACAGGAATGATACTGAAAAGAGTCGCATGGATCGCGGTCGCGGCCATCTGGGTGGCCGCCGGTGCGGAGGCCCAGCAGTCCGCCGGCGGGACGTCGCCGTCCCCTAACCTTGCTCCGGTGGCCAATCCGGTGAGCGCCGCAGTGAAAGCGCAGCTGCCGCGGTTCAGCAAGAACATGGTCGCCGCCGCGGAAGCAATGCCCGCGGAGAAATACAACTTCAAGCCCACTCCAGAAATGAACTCCTTCGCCCACCTGGTGATGCACATCGCGCAGTCGAACAACGGCCTGTGCTCCAAGATTTCAGACACGCCCGCCCCGGACGCAAAGCTCGCGGACAGCGATCCCAAAGACAAGCTCGTGGCGGGGCTCAAAGCCTCCTTCGACTATTGCTCGACGGCGCTCGAAAAAGTGGACGACACGAAGCTCGGAGAGCAGATGACGCTGTTCGGCAACCGCCCGTTTTCCCGCGCCGCCGTGCTGATTATTCTGAGCGACGATTGGTACGATCACTACGGGGCGCAAGCAACCTACCTGCGCTTGAACGGCATTCTGCCGCCCAGCGCCCAGCCGAGAAAAGACTAGGTCAGTCCCGCAACCGGGCTGCGGTCAGGGGGAGACTCCGCTTCGCCGGGTGGCGCTCACACCTGCAAGACGTCGCCTTGGCGTGCGACCGCTTCATACAGCACGGGATTGACAAAGAAGCCCAGGAACAGGCGAGAAATCAGCCCCGCGACCACCACGATGGCAAAGGGCTTCTGCGTGTCGCTGCCCACGCCGGTAGAAAGCGCCGCGGGGAGCAGCCCGAGACAGGCCACGAGCGCGGTCATCATGATGGGGCGCAGGCGCAGCAAGGACGCATCGAGCGTCGCCTCGCGAATGGTTCGGCCCTCAAGACGAAGCTTGTTGATGTAGCTGACCAGGATCACTGCGGTCTCGACGGAAACTCCCAGAAGCGCGAGCAGGCCCAGAATGCTCGAGACGCTGAAAGGCGTACGGGTCAGCCACAGCGCGATCAGCGCTCCGACCGGTTCGGTCATCACTACCCCGAGAGCAATCGTGACGGGAAACTTCAAATTGCCGTAGAGCGCAAAAAGAATGAGGAAAATGAGCAAAACGGCGAGCGGGCCGATGATGACGAACTGCGCCTTTGCTTCCAGCAACTCGCTGTACTCTCCGCCCCAATCGAGCGTGTAGCCCTCGGGGACTTTTACCGATTTCGCGACCGCCGCCTGCCCGGCATTCACAATGCCTTCCAGATTTCGCCCCACTATCGAGAATTGAATGCCGATGTAACGCGAATTGTTTTCCCGGTAGATGAACGAGGCGCCGGTGGATTCCTTGATGGTGGCCAGCTCGGAAAGCGGAATCTGCTGGCCGCCGGGAGCGGGAACAAGCAGGTCCCCGATCTGGCGCGCGCTCGAGCGGAATTGCGGCTCCATTCGAACGATAAGGTCGAAAAGTTTTTCTCCCTGGATGACCTGCGTGGCCGCCTGTCCCCCGATGGCTGCTTGCACGACGGTTTCGACGTCGGCGACGTTGATCCCGTAACGCGCGATTTTCTCGCGATTGGCGTCGACGATCAGGCTGGGCTGGCCGAGTTCGCGGACCACCGTGAGCTCGGTAAAACCCGGTGTTTTGTCGAGAACGTTGCGAATCTCGACGGCCTTTTTCTCCAGAACGTTAAGATCCGGTCCAAAGATCTTCACCGCCAGCGCGCTCTTAAGGCCGGTTAGGGCTTCGTCGACCGCGTCTTCGGCGGGCTGGGTATAGTTGAAGATCACCCCGGGGTAGGCGTCGAGTTTCTTTTGGACGTCGGCGACCAGTTCTTCCTTGGAATGAACGGGGCCCTTCTTCCAGGACGCATCGTTGTAAGGCTTCAAGCCAACATAAAACTCGCAGTTGAAGAAACCCGTGGGATCAGTGCCATCATCGGGACGGCCCAGCTCCGAGCCAACCACCGTAACCATCGGGTATTGGTCCAGCAGCGCGCGCACCTGCGGAGCAAACTTGGCGGCCTCCTCGAAGGAGATGGTATAGGGCATGGTGGCGCGCACCCACAGGGCGCCTTCGTCGAGGTGCGGAAGAAACTCGCCGCCGATGAGCGGCACCAGCAGCAGTGTCGACCCGAAAATGAGAGCGGCCGCGAGCATGGTGCTCTTGGGATGATTGAGGCACCATTCCAGTCGGCTGGAATAAACGTCGCGAATCCATTCGAAAACGGGGTTTCGTTTTTCCTGTACGCCTTTTTTGAACCAGGAGTACGCCAGAACCGGAACCAGAGTAAGCGTGAAAAAGAGTGCGCCCACCAGCGCGAAGGCCATGGTGTCGGCCATGGGATGAAAAAGCTTTCCTGCCGGGCCGCTGAGCGCGTAGATCGGGAGATACCCCGCGATGATGACGGCAACGGAATAAAAGATGGGCCGGTCCACGTCCCGCGCAGCCGCCAGAATCACTTCGGTAAGATCGTATTCCTGCCCTTTGCGAAGACCCAGCTCGCGGTAGATGTTCTCCACCATCACGATGGTGCCGTCGATGATGATCCCGAAGTCGATGGCGCCGATGGATAGCAGATTCGCCGCCTCGCCGGTCCAGTGCAGAAAAATGAAGGCGAACAGCAGCGACAACGGGATGGTCAGGGCGGTAATGATGGCCGCGCGGACACTCACCAGGAAGAAAATAAGGACGAGAAAAACCAGGATCATTCCGCGGAGAAGGTTGCCCTCGACGGTGTCGGTAGTCACGCGGACAAGGTCGCTTCGGTCGTAAAAAGGCCGAACCTTCACGTCGGGCGGAAGAATTCGCCGGTTCAGCTCTTCGGTTTTCTTTTGGACCCCGGCGAGAACATTCTGGGTCTGCTCGCCGCGGCGCATAAGAATGACGCCCTCGACCGAGTCGTCGTCGTTCTTGAACTTGTCTTGAAACCCGAAGATGCCCAGGCGCGGAGCGTGGCCGATTTCCACGTGGCCGATGTCCTTCACGCGGATGGGGACGCCATTTGAACTGCCAACGACGATTTCGCCGATGTCGTCGGTGGTTTTGACCAAGCCCAAACCGCGAACATAGTAAAACTGCCCGCCCTGGGTGTAAAAGCCGCCGCCGGTGTTGGCGTTGTTGGCGGTAAGCGCGTTGAGCACCTGCACGACCGGCAAGTGGTAGTTGTAAAGCTTCACCGGGTCGAGCAGCACGTGGTACTGCATGGTCGGGCCGCCGAAACCGGAGTCGTCGGCGACGCCCGGGACGCTGTGGTAAGCGCGCTCGATGATCCAGCTCTCGTAGGTGTGCAGTTCCGTGGGCGTGCGGTCCGGGCTCTCCAGCACGTAGCGATAGACGAGCCCGCTCGGGCTGAACAGCGGCGCCATGGTCGGAGTGACGCCGGCAGGAAGTTGCGCGTCGCTCAAGCGTTCGAACACGATCTGCCGGGCAAAGTAAGGATCCACGTTTTCTTCGAAGGTCAAACGCACGTCGGAAAGTCCGTAAAGCGAAATCGACCGCATGACGGCGAGATTTGGCGTGCCGTTCATGGCCAGTTCGAGCGGCAGAGTGGTGAGCCGCTCCACTTCTTCGGCAGCATGCCCCGGCCACTGGGTGATGAGCTCGACCATCGGGGGTGACAGGTCGGGGTAGGCGTCGACGGGCATGCGTTGAAAAGAAATCGCTCCCGCAAAGACGATGAGCACGGTAACCATCACCACCAGAAAGCGCTGCCGCAGGGAAAATTGAACAATGCGATGGATCATCAGGGGTTCTCTCGAGGCGTCTCCGCTCTAGTGCTGCAGGGAATTTTTGAATTGCAAGAACAGGCTGCCGTCGCCAACCACGCGGTCGCCTTCTTTCAAACCGTCGGTAACCTGCGTGCGGCCGGCCTGGCTATCGCCAACTTTCACCAGGCGCCGCGCAAACTGGTTTGTGCCGGACTGCGCGTACACAAACGGCATGTTTTCGGTATCGCGAAGAACCGCCGCGTCGGGAACGGTGAGCGCGTCGCGAATCACGCCCGCCTGCAACATCGCCGTCACGTACATGTCCTTCTTCAAGATCTTATTGGGATTGCCGGTGACAATCCGCGCCTGGAGCGTGCGGGTATTGGGGTCGAGGGCCGGTGCCACGTAGGAAATTCTTCCGTGAAAGACCTGGGGATAGGTGTCCGTCGTGATCTCCACCGAATCACCAACGCGCACGTAGCCCACATCGCTCTGGTAGACGTTCACCAGCACCCAGACCGTGCTCATGTCCGAGATCGTGAACACCTGCGTCGCGCCCGCCTGGAGGAGCTGGCCCGGACCAACGAGACGCTCGACAATTTCGCCGCCGACCGGAGCGGGAAGAGGAATCTGCAACGTGGTCTTTGGCGGATTCTTAATCATGGCTTCGGGATCTTTTATCCCCAGCGCGCGAAGCATGTCTGCGCTGGCCTGCAAATCGGCTTGCGCCTGGGAGCGGCTGGATTCCGCCTGCTGAAGATCCGCTTCGGCAACGGCGCCGTGCGCGTAGAGATCCTGGGAGCGCGTGTAGACCTTGTCGGCAAGGAAGAAGGCATCGCGCGCCTTGAGATACGCGGAACGAGCCGCCGAATAGTCGGGGCTGTTCACGGTAAGCAAAGGCTGGCCCCCGTGAACGGTTTCGCCGGGCGCCACCAGGATTTCGTGCACCGGCCCGCCAATCGGGCTGAACACCGGCGTCGTTTTAAAGGCGTTGTAGGTAACGTTTCCCGCCAGGCGCAGCCGCCGCTCGAGATTGCTTTTTTGGACGGGGACAACCTGGAGGTGCGCCATCTGGTCATCCGGCACGGTGAAGAGCGTGGCGGTGTCCGCCTTGGTCTCCGAAGCGGAATAAGAAGTCATCTTGGATGCGGATTCCGCGGGGCCGGCGCTGCTGCAGCCTGCGAGGAACACCACCGTCGCGGCGGAAAAACCCAGAAGCGATACAAGCAATTTTCTCATGGCAGATTCCTTGTGCCCTCAGCCTGACGCATCTGTTCGAGCGCGGTCATGTAGCCGGCGAGCGCCTGGCGATAGGCAAGTTGATTGGCCCGGTAAGTGCGTTCCGAATCGAGATAATCGAGCAGGCTGACGGCGCCGCGCTTGTAGGCATACTCGCTGATGTCGCGCGACTTGATGGCCTGGTCGACATAGCCGCCCTGATCCAGCTCGACAATCTGTTCGCTGGTGCGCAGATTTTGGTAGGCATTCACCACGTCCGTCAGCACTTGCTGCGAGGTTTCGGCAGCGAGTTGTTGATTCTGCGTAATGACGTAGCGAGTTCTCGCGATCTCGCCTTGGTTGCGGTCGAAAATGGGCAATTGAATATTGAAGAAAACGGCCCCGGTGTTGGTCGAGGCCACGTGGGAGTAGGTGAACGTGGTGGTGAGGTCGCGCTTGCGGTTGACTTGTGCAAGCGCGGCCGCGCTCTCGGCGGCGGTGACGTTTTGCTGGGCGGCGCGCAAGTCCGGGCGCGTGCGCGCGGCCAGCGCTTTCAAATCGTCAAGGCTGGCGTGCACCGGCACATACTCGAGCTTGCCCTCCACGTCGTAGTCATCGGGGACCGATTCGAATCCGAGGAGCTGCCGCAATGCGGAGAGCGCCTGGATCTTGGCAAGCTTGGCGCTTAGCACATCGTTCTGGAATTGCAGCAATTGCAGCGTGATCTTGAGCAGGTCGCCCTCGCTGATGGCTCCGGCCTTGTACCGGGTTTCGCTGATGTCCACGCTTTTCTGGAAGCTTTCGAGGTCCTGCGCGGTGAATTCGACCTCGGACTCGGCAAGAACCGCGGCGACAAATTGCTGCCCAACGTTGAAAGAAAGCGTGCGCTCGTTGTCGTCGACGGTCGAGCGCGTGGCCGCGGTCACGTCCCGGGCGGCCCGCAGGCGATGCTGGCGCTTCCCACCGATCTCGTAAGTGTAGGAAAGGCCAAGATCGAATTGCGACTGGCTGTCGATAAAATCGGCGCTGAACTTACTCGGTTCGAAGATCGGGAGGAACTGAGCGTCCCAAGAAAGCACGGGATTGGGGCGGAGATTGGCGGTGGTTTCGAGCGCTTGCGATTGCGGAATGGTGGACCGCGCCGCCTGGAGCGCATGGTTGTGCTGAAGCGCAAGACGAAGAGCTTCGTCGAGGGTAATGCGGACCGACGGGGGCGCGCCCGTAGGCGCCCTCGACGCGAGAGCGGCGGGAGCCGCAGGGGTCTGCTGCGCCGGCGGGTTCTGCGGTTGCGCTACAACGCAAGCTGGCAGGGCCAGCACCAATAGGCCCAAACGGAATGCTCGTCTCAAGTGGTACTCCTCGCTCGTCCCGAAACAAACGGGACCAACTAGCAATGGTGAAAAGGAACCGACCGGGGATGGAACGGCAGGCTAGAGGGCTGGGGGCGCGCGAGGAGAAACAGCGCGCGGAAAGGCGGAGGAAACGGTAAGCACCAGGGAAACGACTTCAAGCCGGTGCGTCGCGGGAATAATCGCGACGGTCGGCGAACCGGTAGCCACGGCCGCGCCGGCAACCGAGCAAACCGGACAGAAATGCGTGGCCGAAGCGGAAACAGACACGTCCGTGCAGAAATGGAATTGCGCCCCCAGGAAGATGATCCCCAGGAGCAAGGCTACAAGACGTACACGCTGAGTGCTGCCAGGCATGTGCTTACTAAGACGAAGCTTAAGATGGATTGGTTGCAGGGTCAAGTAAACTATGCGGGAGAAGTGCGCAGTTCGAGCAATCGGTGTCGACTGGTTTCGCGCCTGGTGCTACATTTGGGAAAGGGGGTTCATGAAGCAAGACAGGTCTATTTTTGTGCGCAGCGACAGGCGAGCGGTGTTCGCCATGCTCGCGTGTGCCGCCTTGCTCTTTTTCGCGGCTGGCGGATGGCTTCTTCATGAGCATGTCCATGGCCCGGACACCGCCTGCCACGTATGCCAGGCGCTGCACATGCCCGCGCTCGCCGCAGCCCGGCTGAACTTGAGCCCGGTCCTCGAGACGGTGGCCTGGTATTCCTCGCGGCCGCGGCACTTGGTATTGAGCGAGCCTTCTTCCCTCCACCGCGCTTCCCGCGCACCTCCCATCCTTTAGCCTCACCCTCCCAGCTCGAAGTGTATTCCCTGGCACTGGCCTTTCTAAGGCCAAAGCGATTGCCACTTTTCCTGGTCCCTGACAACCATATTTACGCCCCGCTCGCACTGGAGAAAAAGATGTCGAAGAGATTATGCATTTGCACAATTTTTGTTTTGGTTGTTTTGCCCCTCTTGCCCACTCTGGCGGTGGGGCAGTTGGGAAATTCCGGATCGATCGAAGGAGTGGTGAAAGATCCTTCAGGAGGCGTCGTTGCCGGCGCGAAGGCCGAGATCTCCTATCCGGTAAGCGGCTTCGCGCGAGAGGCGATGACAGACGCAGCCGGAAACTTCAAGTTCACAAACGTGCCGTTCAATCCCTACCACCTTGCCGTCACGGCCCCGGGCTTTGCCCCGTTTAGTCAGGACGTGGATGTGCGGTCGGCCGTGCCGGTAACCCTCGAGATCAGTTTGCAGCTTGGGACGTCCGCAACCAGCATCACCGTCGAGGCCAGCGGCGCCGGCTTGATTGAAACGGAGCCAAGCGCTCATACCGATGTGGATACCGGCTTGATCGAGAAACTCCCTCTCGAGAGCCAATCCTCTTCGGTCAGTTCGCTCGTGACACTGGCCTCCCCGGGAGTGGTGGCCGACTCAAACGGCTTATTTCACGGCCTGGGCGATCACGCGGAAAACTCTTTTTCCGTGGACGGGCAGCCCATCACCGACCAGCAAAGCAAGGTCTTCTCGAATCAAATTCCCCTGGATTCTATTCAGTCGCTGGAGGTTGTGTCCGGCGGACCGCCAGCGGAATACGGCGACAAGACGAGCTTGGTCGTCAAGGTGACCACACGTTCCGGTCTCGGGGTAAGCAAACCCACTGGATCAGTCACTTCTTCCTACGGAAGCTTCGGCTCGGTGATGGGCGGTTTTCAGCTCGCCTTCGGCGGTCAGAAGTGGGGCAACTTCGTCGCGGCGAATGGCTTGAATACCAGCCGCTTCCTCGATCCCCCCGAACTCGAGGCCATCCACGACAAGGGCAACGAGCAGAATCTATTCGACCGCGCGGACTTCAATTTGACTGGCGCAGATTCGATTCACAGCAATTTCCAATACACGCGTTCCTGGTTCCAGACGCCCAATACGCTCGACAACCTGAACCGAGGAGCGACGAATCCGGTAACGGGGCAGCCGCTCGGCGCGGCCGATCAGCGCGCGCTGATCCAGACCTTTAATTTCGCGCCGGTGTGGACTCGCTTGATTAGCACAACCACGCTCTTCACTCTGGGAGCGTTTGTTCGCCACGACCAGTTCAATTACTACCCGAGCGGCGATGTCTTCGCCGACGGCACTGGGCTGATACCTAGCGGCTCCACGGCGACGGTGAATCAGAACCGAAAACTGACCAATGCGGGCTTGCGGACCGAGGTCTCCTACGTGAAGGGAATCCACAACGTCAAGGCAGGCGTCACCTTTCAGCATACTTTCCTGACGGAGCATTTCAATTTCGGAATTACCGCTCCGAACTTCCTTCCTTCGCAAACGGACGCAAACGGCAACCCGTGCTTCAACAGCGCCACGAATCAACCGATCGACGCGCCTTGCACGCAGCTCTTTCCGTTCGATCTGACGCGAGGAGGAACGCTGTTTCCCTTCGACGGCCACACGGACGTAAAAGAGCTTGGAATGTACGTCCAGGATGCCATTACCAAAGGGCGTTGGTCGTTTAATTTGGGAGCGCGCGCCGATGTGTACCGGGGAATCGTTCACGACTGGCAGCCCGAACCTCGCGTGGGTGTGGCCTACAACCTCAAGAAGACCAGCAGCGTAGTCCGGGTTTCCTACTCGCGCGTGCTGGAAACTCCCTTCAACGAGAACTTGATCCTGTCGAGCTTAGGCGCCTCTAACCCGGTGATCGTCGGCGTGATTGGCGGAACCAGCTTACAGGCACCGATCCGCTCGGGGCAGCGCAACCAGTTCAATGCCGGCTTTCAGCAAGCTTTCGGAAGGCTCCTGGTCGTGGACGCCGACTATTTGTGGAAGTACACGCACAACGGCTACGATTTCAGCGCGTTTGGCAACACCCCCATCTTTTTTCCGATTGCCTGGAAAAACTCGAAGATTGATGGGCCTTCCGTGCGGATTAGCCTGCCCGATCACCACGGCTTGACGGCCTTCGTGGTTCTGGCGCACGTCCGCGCGCGTTACTTTCCGCCGCAAGTCGGCGGACTAGGTGCCACGGTGACCGGCGGCGAAGTCTTCCGCATCGACCATGACCAAGCGTTCAATCAGACGACCCATTTGCAATACCAGCCGTGGAAGAGGTTCGCGTGGGTGGGCTTCAACTGGCGTTATGACAGCGGGCTGGTGGCCAGCTCGCCCTTAGTCGCGGATTTTCCAACAGCCCTCGCTTCACTCGATGCGGACCAGCAAGCGGCCATCGGCCTGTTCTGCGGGAATAATGTGGCGACTCCCTCTCAACCGCTCACGCCGGCGATTTGCTCGGGACAAGTCCCGTTCGGAGCCAAGTTGCTTCACCTCGCCGCGCCGGGGACTAATGACCCCGACCGAAATCCGACCCGCGTCGCGCCTCGCAATTTGTTGGACGTGAGTGTCGGAGATGACGATCTGCTTCACAACGACCGTTACAAGTGGAGTTTGCGCTTGACGGCCGTCAACTTGACGAACCAAACGGCGCTTTACAACTTCCTATCCACGTTCAGCGGAACGCACTTCGTCACACCGCGAGCGTACACCGCCGAGTTGGGATTCCATTTTTAGAAGCGGCGGAAATGACTCGGGCGGCAATGGCCGCCCGGTCAGCCAGGTCTGGTCGAAGCTCGAAACGTCTGCTGGAGAAGGAGTGGCTCTAGCCCGTGAGTTTCCCGGCGAGAACGAAAACAAGGAAGGCGCGCATGGCCGAAAAGCCTCCGACCAGTCTTGGCGTTTCACTGACCGAGTACATGAGTCTGAGAGGGCGGGAGGGAGAAGCTGTCATTTCGCAACTCCTGCGAGCGAGCATTGGACTGCAAAAGGCTTTTGACCGGTGCTTTGCCTTCGCGGGACTGACGGCGCAGGAAGCCGCCGTGCTGGTGCATTGCGCGGAAGCAAAAGAACTCTCCGCGGGAAGACTGGCGCAGGCCATGGGGCGAGACAAGGGCAAAATTACGCGCTTTATTGACCGCCTGGAGGCTGCAGGATTCCTGCGGCGCTCGAGCAACCCGCGCGATCACCGGCTGCTGATCATCAAACCCACGCGACGGGCGCAACGCGCGCTGCCCCGGCTGAAAAAGACCTTTGAGCAAGTACGCGAGGAATTCCTCACCGGGATTCCGAGCGACGATCTCAACCGTTTAGGTTCCGTCCTCTCCGCACTGTATGAAAATGCCGGGCGGCTGTACCAGCGCAGGGTCCCGAGCCGGCTCCCCAGGGACACGAAGGGGGAGTAGCGGAGAAAGGTATTTCGCCGGCTGCTGATTCAGATCAAGCCTGCCGCGGCGCACTCGCCCCCCGGAGGCTCGGGCGCGAATCCCGTGCTGCTAGGGGAAAAATGCGGCAAGCGGGCCCGCAAGGCTCTCGCCGGGAGGGCTTGCTACTTCTGGGCGAGGTAGGTCTTGGCTTCGGCCAATTCCGGGCGGTCGGCACCAGCCGGGCACACCGAAGCGAGTTGCGCGTAGAAGGTTTGCGCGGCGCTCGAGTCACCGGAAGCCTGGGCAGCGCGCGCGGCTCCGAGCAGGCTGTCGAAGCGATTGGGTGAATTCTTCAACGCGGTTTTATATTCGGCGAGGGCTTCCGCGGGGCGTTTGAGTTCGACGAGCATGTCAGCAAGCATCTCGCGCGCCGGGATGGACAGCGAATCGACGCCGCGAGCGTCCTGGCGATCCGCGATCGTGCGCATTTCCCGAACGGCGTCCTCGTGCTTGCCTTCGGCGAAAAGAATCCAGACTTCAGCTGAACTGAGCTGCTTTTCGCCGGACCCCGGATACCCTTGCTTGCGGTCCTCGCGATCCTGCGCCATCCAGATTTCCTTGAGCTTCTCGAGGTCCGCGCGGGCGCCTGCTACATCCCCCAAATGCGCTTTGCCGACAACGCGTGCGTGATAGACGGGCTCTTCCGACAGCAGCCTTATCTTCGGAATCGGCATCGCCGCGGCGTCCGCCCAGCGGTGCAGCTCGAGGGCCGTGCGGGAACTGAGTTCTGCGACTTGACTGGCCTTGCCCTCGTCGCTCGCGCCTACGACGTTCTGCTCGTCGGCAATAACTTCGCGCGCCTTGGCTTCCTGACCCGACTCGAGAAAGGAATAGTTGAGAAAGTCCATGGCGTGGGTCTGGTAGTGTGATTCGACCATGTGCATTTCGGCGGCGTGAGCGCCGGAACTCCTAGCTGCGATGTTCGAGTTGATGGAGTCCTGCCACAGCCCAAGGCGCACGAAGATATGCGAAGGCATGTGCAGTGCGTGGGAGGAGTCCGGCGCAATCGCGGCGTAGCGGCGGGCGGCTTCGAGGCCTTGCGAGGCCAGCTCCGGGCGGTCGGCGGCGTGAATCAGGTAATGCGCCACACCGGGATGATCGGGAAACCTGCCGAGCAGCGGATTGAGGATCGCTATGGCTTTTTTCAGATTGGCCATGGTGTCCACCTCTTCGTCGGCGAGCGACACGAGGGAGAGCGCGTAGAAGGAGCCGATTTCAACGTCGCCGGGATTCTCGGCATAGAACTTTTCGAGGGCCGCGGAATAGGCCTTGGTCCGGTCGGCATGGGACATCTTGGATTTTTTCCGGAAGAAGGCGGCAGCCGCAGCGATAAAGCCTTTCTCGCGGGCACTCGAGGAACGAACTTTCTGTGCCTGCTCGATGTCCTTACGGCCCTGCTTGAGCGTGGCCTCGCCGGGAAAATCCCAAAGCTGGTGATAGAGAGCCATGGCTTTGCCCCAATGGGCCATGGCGCATTTCGGATCGCGCGCGGTGGCTTCGACAAAGGTTTGTTCGGATTCTTTGTATTCGAAGGAGTGGAGCAGCGCGACGCCTTTTTCGACGGTAGGCTGCACCTCGCCCGAGCAGGTCGTGGGGAAGTTCACCTTGCCGAGCTGGTCCGGCGGCGCGGCGTACGATTGGGCAGCAGCCAAGAAAAAGAGCGCGCCGAACAGCAGCAGGATAGCCGCTTTGGAGTGGCGAGTGTTGTGCATTGGGGCGTCCTCCTTTGGATAGAGGAAGATTCTACCTCCGATCAGTCGGTTGTGGCCCCAAGCCGGGCCGAGAGGGGCCGTTTCGGCACTTCCGCGGTGTGCTGTGAGGT
The DNA here is from genome assembly GCA_036262755.1 of Candidatus Acidiferrum sp. Taxonomy (GTDB): domain Bacteria; phylum Acidobacteriota; class Terriglobia; order Acidiferrales; family UBA7541; genus Acidiferrum. The sequence continues at coordinate 40,895 of DATAIH010000152.1, read as the reverse complement.
GGGCGAGAGTCTAGCGGCTTCGCGGAGATTCGAATCTTTAGGTTAGGCGAGAAACAACCACCGGGGATGCGCTTCCCTTTGTGTGAAGCAACCCTGCTACAATTGGGCACGGAGCGGTACTTCGACGCAGGTGAGGGCGCGAAAGCCGTTTGAACCGTAACGAATCTCTGGGGTGCTGCGGATAGCCAGCCTGTGAGCACGGCCTGTCCCGCTGGCGCGCCGCCGATTCGAGAAAGTGTTCGCCGCAGTTCGAGTTCTCCGTTGGCCGTCCCGAGAAGGCCATCCTTTCGCTTCTGCACGGAAGACGGAAAACCAATAGCGGCGCACTTCGAAGCGAGCGGCAAGCGAGCGGGGCAGGAAAGCCTAACGGTTGGCTCGTGGCGCCCACCTATTACAGAGGTTCACGGCCTAGCTCCCCACGGCCAAGCGGTCCGCTCCATTTTTGTATCCAGCGGATTTTCGTGGAAAGGGGAACCGCGGCCTTACTGACGTCTATCGTCAGGATCGAAGTGACGAGTGGCCCCCTCGAAGCTCTCTTCGAGGTTCGGGATAACCGGTGACGAGCGGGAAACCACCCCTTCGTCGAGCCTGCCGCTCGCCACTAGCCACCAGCCGGAGCTGCCACTTCTTTATGCGCGTACTCTTTGTGGGGGACATTGTTGGAGCGCCGGGACGGCTGATCGTTCACGACCGCCTGGCGGATGTCGTGTCGCAGCGGCAGATCGACCTGGTGATCGCCAATGGCGAGAACGCCGCGTCGGGGTTCGGGATCACGCCGCGGCTGGCGCAGGAGCTTTTGAACCTGGGGATCGACGTCATCACCGGCGGAAATCACAGCTGGGATCGCAAGGAAATCCTGGAGTACCTGCCGCACGAGCCGCGGCTCCTGCGCCCGGCAAATTTTCCGGAAGGCAATCCCGGCAGCGGGATGTACATCGGGACGGCAAAAAATGGGATGAAGTACGCCGTGCTGAATTTGCAGGGGCGCGTGTTCATGACGCAGATCGACGACCCGTTCCGAAAGGCGGACTGCGAGCTCGGGAAAATTGCCGAAGACGTGGCGTTCGTGCTGGTGGACATGCACGCGGAAACAACCAGCGAAAAAGTGGCCATGGGCTGGTACCTGGATGGCCGCGTGACGGCGGTGGTGGGCACGCATACGCACGTGGCCACCGCCGACGAACGCGTTTTGCCGCAAGGCACGGCGTACATCACCGACGTGGGCATGACCGGTCCGCACCGCGGCGTCATCGGCATGGACCGCGAAGGCATCATCAAGAGGTTTCTGAATGGCCTGCCGGCACGGTTTGACGTGGCTTCGGGCGACGTGCAGATGAACTCGGTGCTGGTAGAAACCGACGACGGTCCTCCGAACGCTGCCGGACGCTTGCGCGCCCGCTCGATCGAGCGCCTGCGCTTCTCGATCGACTGAGTAAGTACTCAGGGCAAGAATTTAATCTTCAACAACTACCGCGACGCTAGGCTTCATCCGGGTGGATCGCGTGCAGGCGGCGCACGAGCCACAGGGAGCAAGCCCCAACCAGCGCAACGAGCGCACACCAGATGGCCGGCCACAACATGCGGGGAAGGTAGATCTCCGTGAATGCTGCAAGGCCTGGGAATCCGTAAAGGCCCATGAAGAACGGGCCAAAGCTTTCCTGTAACTCTTCGATGGAGGCGTACTCGGCGATGGGGCGCGCGTAGGGGTAATAGCCAAGAAAAAGCGCCCAACTGCTCAAAAGCAGGAGAACAGGAGCGGCACAGAGAATGGACGCCAAGCGATCCAATGCGGAGCTCAAATTCGGCCGCCACCTCAAGGCGCCCAAAGCAACGAGCCACGCAACCGTGGCGAAAAACAGGAGAGACGCAAGCAGGGCGGAAAGCTGGACGATGTGCCCCGCGCGCTCCTCAGCAACCCAATTCGGCATCGAGAATCGAGGCGTTTGCGAGAAAGCCGCCGAAGCTCGTGCGAGCTCCACGGATCGTTCCGTGCGACCCTGCCGCTCGAGGAGCGAAGCCATCTTTGCGTACGCATCATTGCGGTACTTTGTGGCGGACAACGATTGCCAATCGTAATGGGACACACTTTGCAAACGTTCTCCGAAGCGCGCGACGCTTCGATAGGCGGCGAGAGCGTCATCGATGCGTCCGGATTTTTTCGCGTTCTCGCCGACATCGTTCAGGAGGAAATCCACGTAGAAATTCACGGCCACGAGATCCGGCATGGGTCGTGACCACAAGCCAACAATCAGGAGGTCGGGACGGTCAAAGCCCTGGTCCTGGAGCACCCGCCGGTCCAGGGCGAATTGCCGTGCGGAATAAAGATCCAATCGAGGCGCACCGAAAGCCTTCTCCATGGGAATGCGCCAGCGCGATTCGGCAGCGAGGGCTGGACGCGCACCCCCTGGTGTGGCGCCGTATTTGGTCCAAGGGAGCTCCCACCAACGAACATTGGCGTCAGCTTCCAGCAGGTAGGGGAAAGCGTTCTCGGGATCCCAGGCCTTCAGCCGCTCAATCCAGGGATGCGGGTCATAGCCTGGGAACGAATAGGTGGCATGGCTGACCTTCGCGGAGATCCAGGTGAGCTCGCGATTGAGCGCAATCGCTTTCTCTGCCGCGTCGCGGGCCCGAAGGTCGTCCTCTTTCGGGCTGTGCAGGGCAACGAAGGCAAGAGCGCGCGCGTATTTTTCTTTATCGCCGGAGCGCTCGATGCGGCGCAGCTCCTTTTCCGGGAAAACGCGGGAACCCCAGTCCGTGGGATCACTCCCTGGAACAGGAAGAACTCCGAGCGCCTGTCGGAAAGAGGGAATGGCAAGAAGAACGAGGGTCAGCGCAAGTGCGGTCCAGACCGGCAGGCGCCGGGGAGCGAAAAAACCGTTTTGCTCCCATACCGGAAGATGCCTGCCTTCGACGGACTGGAAGACTTGGCTGCGAAGCTTTTCCCAGTCTTGGAATTGGGCCATACTTCGGCGCATCGCTTCCTGCTCGCCATGGCCCTCGGCGAGCGCCTCCTCGTAGGCAGATTCCAGCTGGTGAGCGAGTTCCTCGATGACTTCGTCCGGGCGCCCGTTGCTGAGGGGCAAGGTTCCAAGTTTTTCACGAACGATCCTTTTCCAGTCAGGCATGGCGCACCTCCACGATGCGGTTGACGGCTCCGGCAAACGCATGCCAGCGCGAGCGCTGTTCGGCGAGGATTTTGCGGCCGGTTGCGGTCAGGCGGTAATAACGGCGGCGGCGGCCTCCGGAACTCTCCCATTCGCCCCTCACCCAGCCGCGCCGTTCGAGGCGATAGAGCAAGGGATAAAGAGAAGCCACATGGAAACGAAGCACGCCTTCGGAGCGCTCTGCGATGAGCTTGCCGATTTCGTACCCGTGGCGGGCCTGGTCCTCAAGAAGCGCCAAGATGAGCAGCTCGGCGTTGCCTTTTTTGAGTTCTCTATCCGATGCCAGCGCCATATATGGCTATACTACATATCGGCCAGATGCCGTCAATGCTTGCCCTGGCACGTGGTGCTCAATCCGGCTCCTCCCGGCTTCCCTACCTTGGTGCGCCGGCAGCGAGGCGTGCTCGAACGCGGGCAACCGCCGGCGCGTTCGTAGTAATCTGAAGGTGCATGCAAATGAGAGTAAGGCCAACCGTGAGACTTGTTTTGGCGCTGTGTCTGCTTGCGTTCGGATGCGCCGCGGCCGTTGCGCAAGAACCGGAAGAGGCGGACCTTTTCGCCAAGCAGCGGATCCTGACGGCCATTGGCCCCGGGCTGCGCGCCGTCCGGCAGGGCGCGGACGGGAGGCTGTATGTGCTGGCTTCACCATCGCCCGGGCTCGTGGTCGTTAACGCGACCGGCAAGCAACTCCTTGATATCAGCGAAGAACCCACGGCTACGGCGAGCGCGGCAGCCCACGGTTTGATTAGTTTTGGCGAGGACTGCGACGTGGATACCGAGGGCAAGATTTACGTGGCGGACCACGGCGCGAACCTCATTCGGGTTTTCTCTCCGGAGGGCGCGCCTCTGCGTTCCTTTGCCGTGAAAAACCCCGTTTCTGTGGCCGTCTTGCCGGAAGACGAAGTCGCGGTCGCGACGCTGCTCGAGCCGCACCTGGTGATGGTCTTCGACAAGAACGGCAAAGAGGTGCGCGAGTTTGGCGACCCGGAGCCGGTGGCCGACCGCGCGGAACTGAACCGCTTCCTGAACATCGGGCAACTGGGAACCGATGCGCTGGGGCACCTCTATTATGCCTTCGGGTATTTGCCCGAACCGACGGTCCGGCAGTATGACCGGCTGGGCTACGCGGGCCAGGACATTCAATACACGGCGATCGACTCCCTGCCCACGGCCGTAGCCGTGCGCAAGGAGATCGACCGGCAGGAGAAGCGCCACGACGCGCCTTACTTCAAGCGCGTTCTGACGGCCTTGGGCGTGGATCGTCGTACCGGTGAGATCTGGATGGCCTTGAACAATAGCCTGCTGCACTTCGATCCGGACGGCACCCGTCGCGCGACGTACAAGCTATATACTCCGCAAGGCGCGCGGTTGGAGGCCAACACCATTCTTGTCGAGACTGGACAGTTGATCATTGGAAGCGATCCGTTGGGTCTTTACCTGTTCGAGCGCCCGGACAAAAAGAACGCGAAATGAATGGAGTTTTCCTCAGCCTCAGCATAGGCGCTTTGTGAAAGATTTATGTAGAAACGAGAATTTCCCGAGCAATGCTGTGAAAAAAAAGGTATTTGCGGGCAAGCGCCGAGGATTTCCGCCTGTGGAAAAGTTGTGCAGAGCGTGTGCAACACCTCCAAGACCTTCGCACACTTTTCGCTTGCCCTGGACATGTCAATCGGCGACAATCCCGCGCGGTCCAAAGGCGGCAGTACGTAGGCCGGCAAGTCCTAACAAGTCGCGGACGGATGCATAGGGGCATAAAGTATCCGTCGCGGACAGGAATCCCGAAGCCTGAAGAAGAGTGAAAGTGGAGCTGCTTTCCACAGGTTTTACACATCTGTGGAAATAGTACGGGGGCTCTTTTTTGTCTCGAGCGATGACGACGGCAACCCAACTTGGGCGTGAGCGCGAAGCAGCGAATACCTGGGACAAGTTTCTGGAACACGTCAAGGCCCGGGTCAGCATCAACACCTTTACGACCTGGTTCCAGCCCACCCGGCTGAACCGCGCCGACGGCGAAATCCTGTACATCCAGATCCCCAGCGCGGTTTTCCGCCAGGTCCTCACCCGCACCTATGGGGACATTATCAAAGCCGTGTTCCTTGAGCTCGGAACGCCCAACGTAAAAGTGCAATACCTGTGCAGCGAGGAGGAACCGGTTCAGGCGGCGCCCGCGGCTTCGGCAAAGGCGGGACAAGCCAAGCTGGATTTTGAGTCGAGCGACCACCAGCTCAATAACCGCTACACCTTCGATACCTTTGTGGTGGGCAAGTCCAACGAGTTTGCGCACGCGGCGTCGCGCGCGGTGGCGGAACAGCCTTCGAAAGCCTACAACCCGCTGTTTTTGTACGGCGGCGTGGGCATGGGCAAGACGCATTTGATGCACGCCATCGGGCACACCATCAAGAAGCGCAACCCGGCCATGCGGCTGAGCTACGTGAGCGCCGAGAAATTCACGATCGAAGTGATCAACTCGCTGCGCTTTGACCGCATGATCAGTTTCCGCGAGCGTTTTCACACCGTGGATGTGCTGCTGGTGGACGACATCCAATTCATCGCCGGGAAAGAAAGAACGCAGGAAGAGTTTTTTCACACTTTCAATGCTCTGTACGAGCAGCAAAAGCAGATCGTCATTTCCTCGGACTGCTTGCCGAAGGACATCAACTCCATCGAGGAACGCCTGCGCTCGCGGTTCGAATGGGGTCTGATTGCGGACATCCAGCCGCCCGACCTCGAAACGAAGATCGCCATCCTGCAGAAGAAGGCGGAAAACGAGCGCTTCAGCTTGCCGGACGACGTGGCGGAATACATCGCCCGCGCGATCAAGTCCAACGTGCGCGAGCTGGAAGGCGCGCTGACCCGCCTGATGGCCTATGCGTCCTTGACCGGTGCCGCGATTTCGCTGTCTACCGCGCAGCAGGTGCTGCGCAACATCATCGCCTCACAGGAGAAGCGCGTCACTATCGACCTGATCCAGAAACGCGTAAGCGAGCACTTCGATTTGCGCGAGCAGGACCTGAAGATGCGCAGCAACACCCGGGCGATTGCCTTTCCGCGCCAAGTAGCCATGTACATCGTCAAGCAGCTCACCACCGCCTCGCTGCCCGAGATTGGCCGTCAGTTCGGCGGCAAGCACCACACCACCGTGCTGCACTCGATCAACAAAATCGAGGAGCTGCGTCGGTCGGACAAAGATCTCAACCGGACCATAACCCGGTTGATGGACGCCCTGCAGTAAGCCCTTAATCCCTGGAACGCGGCCCAAAGCGAAACGGGCCGCGTTTCCATTTCTAATCCCCCTTTACCGCCATTTCGAGCTTGCTCGAGCCTTGCTGATCCTCCCTAAATCCTGTTTCGAGCGATCTCATCAACCGCAACAAGCTTTCGTCACTCGGTTCTGAAAGCACCCATTAACAGAGAAGGTTGTGGCTCGATCTTATTCGAGCCATCCGAGATGGATTGTGTATCGAGCCGGGACAACTCCAGCCACTATTTCCACAGTTCCCCGAGGGCCGCCGGGCAGATAGGCTTTATACTTTTCGAAAAAGCTAGTAGAGTACGGCAGCGGTAGAATAAGCGGGCAAGTCCCCGCCCGGGCCGAGGATAGATTTCGACATGACCGCACCTGGAACGGCACGCGAGGAATATCAATCGATGGAATTCAGCGTCACAAAGTCCGCGCTGTTGAACGAACTGAGCATGACCCAGGGAGTGGTGGAACGCAAAACCACGATTCCTATCCTCTCGAACCTGCTGGTCGAAGCCAGCGGCAGCCAGCTCACCATTACCGCGACGGACCTGGAGTTGAGCATCCGCACCTCGTGCGAAGCGAAAGTCAAGAAGGAAGGCGCCGGAACCATTCCCGCGAAGAAGCTGCTCGAGCTTGTGCGGCTGCTGCCGGAAGGCGAGATCAAGGTCAAGCTGCTCGAGAATCAATGGGTGGAGATCACCAGTGACCGGAAGAAGTACAAACTGGTCGGCATGGCCAAAGAGAATTTTCCCGCGTTGCCGGCCATCCCGCACACGCTGGTGAAGATTCCGGCCGCCATTCTGCAAAGCTTGATCTCCAAGACGAAGTTTGCCATTTCCATGGAAGAGTCACGTTACACGCTGAACGGCGGATTGCTGATTTTGCGGCCGGACACGCTGGCCATGGTGGCCACCGACGGCCACCGGCTGGCGCTCGCCGAGACCGATCACAAGCTCAGCGGCATGAATGGCGAATTGAAAGTGCTGGTCCCCAAGAAAGCGATGGACGAGGTCGAAAAGCTCTCTGGCGCCGCCGCCTCCGACGCACAATTCGATTTTGCGAAAGACGAGAGCCATCTTTTTTTCCAGGTCAACCACCGCCTGCTGATTTCTCGAATTCTGACCGGGCAGTTCCCCAATTACGAAGCGGTTCTGCCGCGGGACAACAATAAGCACGTGGTGATCGAGAGGGGCGAGCTGAGCGACGCCGTGCGGCGCGTTTCGCAGCTTGCCGACCAGCGCTCGCATGCGGTCAAATTCTCCATTTCGGACGAAGGCCTCGAGATTTCCGCGTCCAGCCCGGAATATGGCGAAGCCAAGGAAAGCATTGAGAAGGAATACAAGGGCGACCCCATCGCCATCGGCTTCAATTCCAGCTACATGCTGGATTTCCTGGGCGCTGCGGCCGACGGGCCCGTCAGCATCGAGCTGAAGGACGAGCAGTCTGCCGGGCAACTGCGCCCGCTCGCCGACGAATCCTACCGCTACCGCTACATCATCATGCCGATGCGAATCTGAACGAGCGCGGCGTAAAAGACAGTCGCAAAAAAAGCCGCCGATGCTAGAGCTGTTTTCTCCGCTTGTCTTCGTCGTAAATCAACTATAAGTTTCTGAAAATAAGCCGCTTATCCGCTGTCGACCGGAACGACCGGGCTTGAGAAAACCTCCACCGCGGAGTATAATCTGTGGTTGTCGATGGTAGTGGGGGATCTTCCCGATCGACACGTCCGCCAAGCGATTCTGACCCGGGAATGGGCCCTCGGCCTGGCTGCGCCAGGCAGGCCAGGAGCCTCGGTAGCCGCCTCGCTTGGAGAGAATCCCTTCGGGAGCTGCGGCCCGGATAACCCTTCGGGTGCGGGTTCCTTGAGGGTAAAGAGTCTTCGCCACGTCCCGCTGCGCGGGACGGGATGGAGCAGGAACCCTACGAGTTCCGGGTTTGCCCAGCAAAGCCGGGATCAAAGGGTAAGGCGACGCAGGGCGCATTCCGCAAACACGCCTTTCTTGCTTCACGGAAAAATTTTTTGATTCGCGGATCATAGCTCCCGCTTGCTCGGGGTCCGTTCCGCGACGCGAACTTTCAAGAGAACTTGCCGCGTGGGGAGAAACGATGGGTGAAAAAGAAAACGCAGGCACGCCGGAGCAAAGCGCCGGTCACAAGTACGACGCAAAGTCGATCAAAGTTCTCGGCGGTTTGGAAGCGGTGCGGCTGCGGCCGGCCATGTACATCGGCTCGACCGGAGAAATGGGTTTGCACCATCTCGTCTGGGAAGTGGTAGACAACTCGGTCGACGAGGCCATGGCCGGGTTCGCCGACGAAATCAATGTGACCGTGCACGCCGACGACTCCGTCACCGTGGTCGACAACGGCCGTGGCATCCCCGTCGACATGCACCAGACGGAAAAGCGTCCCGCCGCGGAAGTGGTGATGACCGTGCTGCACGCCGGCGGAAAATTCGACAGCGAAACCTACAAAGTCTCCGGCGGCTTGCACGGCGTGGGCGTCTCGGTAGTCAACGCGCTTTCCGATTGGCTGGAGCTGGAAATCTCGCGCGACGGCTCGGTGTGGGAGCAGAGCTACGAAAAAGGCAAGCCCACATCCAAGCTGAAGCAGACCGGCAAAACCCGCAAGACCGGCACGAAAGTCACGTTCCACGCGGATCCCAGCATCTTCGAGAAGACCACCTACAGCTTCGACACGCTCTCACAACGGTTGCGCGAGCTGGCCTTCCTGAACAAGGGATTGAAGATCACCTTGACCGACGAGCGCACGGAGAAAAACACGGAATTCCGGTTTACCGGCGGTATCGCGGAATTCGTGAAGCACCTAAACCGGGGCAAGACCACGCTGCACGACGCGCCGATCTACATGGAAGGCAAGCGCGGCAACGTGGAGATAGAAATCGCGCTGCAATACAACGACACCTACGGCGAAAACGTGTTCGCCTTCGCGAACACCATCAACACCGTCGATGGCGGCACGCATCTTTCCGGGTTTCGCTCTGCGCTTACGCGGTCCATCAACAATTTTGCCTCGCAAGCCGGCATGCTCAAAGACCCGAAGGACGAAGTCACCATCAGCGGCGACGACGTGCGCGAAGGCTTGGTGGCCGTGGTCAGTGTGCGCTTGCCGCAGCCGCAGTTTGAGGGACAGACCAAGGGCAAGCTCAACAGCGACATCAAGGGCGATGTCGAGCAACTCGTGAACGAAAAGCTCGGCGAGTGGTTTGACAAACACTCGACCGTGGCGCGCCGCATCATCAGCAAGTGCATTGACGCGGCGCGTGCCCGCGAGGCGGCACGCAAAGCCCGGGAACTGACGCGGCGCAAGTCCGCGATGGATTCGAGCGGGTTGCCGGGAAAACTGGCCGACTGCCAGGAGCGCGATCCGGCGCGCTGCGAACTTTTCGTGGTCGAGGGCGAATCGGCGGGCGGCTCGGCAAAACAAGGCCGCGACCGCAAATACCAGGCCATCCTGCCGCTCAAAGGAAAAATCCTCAACGTCGAGAAAGCGCGCTACGACAAGATGTTGGGCCACGAAGAGATTCGCGCCATCATCACCGCGCTCGGCACCGGCATTGGCAAGGACGATTTTGACGCCGGCAAGCTGCGCTACCACAAAATCATCCTGATGACCGATGCGGACGTCGACGGTTCGCACATCCGCACGCTTCTGCTGACGTTTTTCTTCCGCCACATGAAGGAGCTGTTCGACCGCGAGCACATTTTCATCGCTCAACCGCCGCTCTATCGCGTGAAGCGCGGGAAAAGCGAAAAATACATTCGCGATGAGCGCGACTTCGCCCGCGAATTGATGAAACGAGCAACCGAAGATCACATCGTAAAGGCCAAAGAAGGGGTGACCCTCCAGGGGGCGGGCCTGACGACGTTCCTGCTCAACGTGCAGGAGTATGACGCCGTCGCCGCGAAGCTCGGCCGCCGCCTGCGCGATGCCGGCCTTGTGGAAGTCCTGGCCGAGAGTGGTCTCGACAAAAAGGCGGAATTCGAGGAGAAAAAATCCCTCGACAAGCTTTTGAAGGAGATCGACAAGGCCAAGCTCAAGCTCGAAGGCAAGATCGCTTTCGACGAGGAGCACAGCCTTTACGAAATCCAGTTCGGCGCTCCGCACAACCAGAAAATCAATTGGGCGCTGGCTTCTACGCCCGAATACAAGCGCCTGCGTGTGCTGGCGAAGCAGGTCGAAGAGTCCAATAAGCCGCCCTTCGTCATCTCGCGCAACGGCGACAAGACCACCAAGGAAAGAGCGCAGGACGTGCTTAGCTACGTGATGGAAGACGCGAAAAAGGATTTCACCATCACCCGGTTTAAGGGCTTGGGCGAGATGAATCCGGCGCAGCTCTGGGAAACCACCATGAACGCGGAGACGCGCACGCTGCTCAAGGTGAAGCTGGAAGACGCCGTCGCGGCCGAAGATATTTTCACGACGCTGATGGGCGAAAACGTGGAAGCACGCCGTAAATTCATCGAGGACAACGCATTGGAAGTCGTGAACCTGGACATTTGATTTCTACGGCACAGAGCTGATGGGTGAAATCGGTCCCAGATCCACTCGAGACGCCGTTCGCTGGGGTTTGTTGCTGTCAGCGTTGGCCGTCACGGGCTTTCGTTTGCCGCGGACCTACGGCGCTTTTCGCGACTGGCGCGGGGTCCGCCCTGCAAATCCAGCGGCCGCGGAGTTGTACCGAATCAATTTCACGGCCAACCTCGTGGGGATTGCCATCATTTTGGCGGTGGCCTTGGGAGTGTTTTATCTCTTGCGGCCCCGGACACCGAAGCAGCCATGATGTATCAATTGGGCTGGAGCACGCTGCCCGGGCTGCGGGGAATCAGCGTTAGCGAGTTTCGCGCCGCGCCAACCGATGCGCCAGACAACGAACGCGGCGTGGCAGTGGAGTTTTCGGACGCCGCGGAGTGCGAAGGGTTTTTGCGCGAAGTGGAAAGCGCCTTTGCCGCGCGCCGATTTACGAATGCCGCGGACGCGTTCGATACCGTGAAGGCTTGGGCGCTCGAGCGCATGGGCAAAGCCAGGTAGGCATTTTTCGGAAGGATCCCTGGCGCAAGGCGTGCTCCGGCTGACCGTGTTTGGCCGAGAGCAGGATATTGCCGAGGTTCAAGCCGTAAAACGAGCCGAACGCCTCGGAAGGCCGGGCGTAACAGCGAGGACACATGCCAGACGAAGCGAATCTCTCGATGATGATTCCGGTGGACATCGAAGCCGAGATGAAGAAGTCCTATCTCGACTACTCGATGAGCGTCATCATCGGCCGCGCGCTGCCGGAAGTGCGCGACGGCTTGAAGCCGGTGCACCGGCGCATTCTCTACGGCATGTACGAGCTGGGCCTCACCTCGACGCGGCCCTACCGCAAATGCGCGAAGATCGTCGGCGAAGTCCTCGGCAAGTATCACCCGCACGGCGACACGCCGGTCTACGACGCACTGGTGCGCATGGCGCAGGATTTCAACATGCGCTATCCGCTGGTCGACGGCCAGGGCAACTTCGGCTCGGTCGACGGCGACATGCCCGCGGCGATGCGCTACACGGAAGCGCGCCTGGCGCGAATTGCCGAAGAGCTGCTGGCGGACATTGAGAAAGAAACGGTCGACTTCGTTCCCAACTTCGACGAGACGGAAAGAGAGCCGGTTGTTCTTCCGACGCGGATTCCGAATCTCCTGGTCAATGGCGCGAGCGGCATCGCCGTGGGCATGGCCACCAACATTCCGCCGCACAATTTGCGGGAAATCATCGACGCCACCGTGCTGATGATCGAGAAGCCGGAAGCAAGCCTCAAGGAACTGATGAAGCTCGTGCCCGGGCCGGACTTCCCGACCGGCGGCTACATTGCCGGCCGCGAAGGAATCGAAGCGGCGTACAAGACCGGGCGCGGCAGCTTCACCATGCGCGCCAAAGCGGCCATTGAGGAGGTCGCCAAGGACCGCGAAAATATCGTCGTCACCGAAATTCCCTACCAGGTCAACAAGGCCACGCTCATCAAACGCATCGCCGAGCTGGCGCAGAACAAGAAGATTGACGGCATCGCCGATGTGCGCGACGAGAGCGACCGCGAAGGCATGCGCATCGTCGTCGAGCTCAAACGCGGCGAGGAATCGCAGCTCATCCTCAACAACCTCTACAAGCACACGCAGATGCAGGAATCGTTCGGCATGATCCTGCTGGCCATCGCCGGCGGACAGCCGAAAGAGATGGGGCTTGTTGAATTCATCCGCCTGTTCATCGAGCACCGCCGCGACGTGGTGCTGCGCCGTACGCGCTACGACCTGCGGAAAGCACGCGAGCGCGAGCACATCTTGGTGGGCTACCAGGTAGCGCTCGACCACCTCGACGAGGTGATCCGCATCATCCGGGGATCCGGGAACCGCGCGGATGCCAAGCAAAACCTGCTGAACTTCTTCTCCGAGCAGGACGTCACGATCACGGAAAACGGGAAATCCCGGAAGATCGCCGGAGTCAAGCTGGACGGCCGGAAGTACAAACTCGGCGGCGTCGAAGGCGAAACGGCGCGCAACATTACCGGCGGACTCACGCCCGTCCAGGTGGACGCGATACTCGAACTGCAGTTGCACCGCCTGACGCAACTCTCCGTCGACGACATCCTCAAGGAACTGAAGACCATCCGCGAGCGCATCGTCGAGCTGGAAGAAATCCTTTCCAGTGAGAAAAGGCTGAAGGCGGTGATCACCGGCGAACTGCAGGAAGTGCAGAAGCAGTACGGCGACGACCGCCGCACGCAGATCGTGGACAAGGTCGACGAGATCAAGCTCGAAGACCTGATCGCCGACACGGACATGCTCATCACCGTTAGTCACGCCGGCTATGTCAAGCGCACGCCGGTCGAGATTTACCGCCACCAGTCGCGCGGAGGAAAAGGCCGCATTGGGGCGCGCACCAAGGAAGAAGATTTTGTCGAGCACCTTTTCATCGCCTCGGCCCACGCCTACATCCTGCTGTTCACCACCAAGGGCCGCGTCTACTGGCTAAAGGTGTACGAGATTCCCGAAGCGGCGGCGGCCACCCGCGGCAAAGCAATTTCCAGCCTGGTACGCTTCCAGGAGAACGAAAAGCTCAGCGCCATTGTCGCCGCGCACGACCTCGCGGACCAAGGCAAGTACGTCTTTTTTGCCACACGCAACGGCACGGTGAAGAAGTCCGCGCTCACGGAGTTTTCGAATCCGCGGCCGAGCGGCATCATTGCCATCAACCTGGAAGCCAAGGACGAAATGATTGGCGCCAAGCTTACCGACGGCAAGCAGATGATTTTCGTAGCAAGCCACGACGGCCAGGCGATTCTCTTCCGCGAAACCGACGTGCGCGCGATGGGGCGCAACGCCGGTGGCGTGATCGGCATGGATCTCGCCAAGGACGATTACGTCGTGAGCATGGACGCGGCACAGCCCGACTTCGAAATCCTTGCGAAAGAGCACAAAACCACGACGCAAAAGCTCGAGGACCTCAAGAACGAGCAGATCAAGGATTCGCTCACGTCGCTGATGCTCACCGTGGCCGAAAAGGGCTATGGGAAGCGCACGCCGCTGGCCGAGTACCGCATCACCTCGCGTGGCGGCAAAGGCGTAGTGAACATGAAGACCACCGACCGCAATGGAATGGTGGTTGCGGCGGTGCAGGTCGCCGAAGAGTCCGACGTGATGATCATTACCCACAACGGGAAGGTGATTCGCGTGCACGCCAACGAAATCCGCGAGGCCGGCCGCTCCACCCAGGGCGTGCGCCTGCTGCGCCTTGATGCGGACGATTCCGTCGCCGCCGCCGCCGTCCTCCGGGAAGAAAACGAAGGGGAAAAGAAGTAATCCACGGGACCGGATGAAGCTGGATCACCCAACCTAGTGCGCTTCTGGAATGCCTGTTCGACGTTTAACGCTCGCCCTCCGCGGTCGCTGCGTCGGGGACTAGGAAATTGATGCCGCGACGGTGGCTGGGCGCGAGACGCAAGCTCTGGTCGCGGAACTTGCGCAGTTGAGTCATCGGCTGCTCGAGAGGGCTCAGTCGGCATAGAAAGGAGAAGGTCAGTTTGTGCCGATCAGAGGCTGGGCACTAAGAGAGAGACTTTCCCCTCGGGTGTAATAAAGGCTCCATGGGGGGGCGATGCCCCATCCTGTTTTGCCATCGCTTTTGGTCGCCAGTGCATCGACCGTCTGGATGCTCAAATCCAACAACTCGTCAGTCTTGAGAGGCTTTCCCGCGACGCAATGCTTGAGCGTCTTGCCGTCCAAACATTCCATGACGATGAAAGGTTGGCCTTCGTGCTCGTCAATATCATAGATCGTGCAGATGTTCGGGTGGTTCAAGGCCGACGCTGCGCGCGCCTCACGTTGAAGACGCTCGAGGGCTCGCCGATCCTTCGCCAACTCATCATGCAGGAATTTTAGGCCACAGGACGGTTGAGCTTGCTGTCCTCGGCCTTGTAGACAATCCCCATTCCGCCACCGCCGAGTCTTTTAACGATGCGGTAATGCGAGATCGTTTGGTCAATCATGGCGGAGAACCGTTCTTATTGAGTCATGTTAGGTTGCAGCATTTGGCGAGTCAACACCGAGGCAGGAGTTCGACTGATGGAGTCGGCGGGATGAAGGGCCGAAGCAGTTTAGGCACTAACCAGTCAGGATCAGCGGGGAGGCGATGGAGGACGGAATCCGACCCTGATTTTGCTTGCACAACTGCGAAGTTCTTCTAAGCGAACGGAAAGCCTCTCGTGATTGCTCCCGGCTGGCGCTAGTACCTGTCGAGTAAGCTAGTAGCAGAACGCTCGGAAACCGCAAGCGTAAGTTGCGTGTAGCTGCTGCGTGATATACTTCCCAAAATATTTGCGACCGATTGGTCTCTTGTGACATCTAAACATGCGAAAGGAGATTCACATGAGTCAAACAGCTATCAGCATTGAACAACAGAAGTATGACGCCGGTGCCGCGAGAGCCGACATGAAGCTTGAGGTCGCGCTCATACCCGTCTCCGACGTGGACCGTGCAAAGGAGTTCTACACAAGGCTCGGGTGGCGGCTCGACCGCGACATTGTCATGGGAAACGACTTTCGCCTCGTCCAGTTCACGCCCCCGGGTTCAGGGTGCTCGGTCACGTTCGGCAAGGGAGTCACGACGGCCGCGCCTGGCGGGCTCCGAAATACGCTGATCGTCTCCGACATTGAGGCGGCCCACAAGGAGCTCGTGGCCAGGGGCATCAACGCGAGCGAAGTGTTCCACGGCTCGCCGTTCTCCCCGGCTCGACGTATCAGCGGCCCGGACCCCGAGCGCCAGAGCTACCTCTCGTACGTCACCTTCGAAGATCCCGACGGAAACATGTGGTTCGTCCAGGAGGTCACGCTTCGGTTGCCCGGTCGAATCGATCCCGCGACGACTACCTTTGCATCAGCAAACGATCTGGCAAGCGCGATGCGGCGCGCGGCAGCCGCCCACGGCAAGCACGAGAAGCGTAACGGGCAGCACGAGGCGAACTGGCCGGACTGGTACGCCGCTTACATGGCGGCGGAGCAGGCAGGGACCGAGCTGCCGAGGTGAGCGACTGGGCGGTTGTAAACAGCAGAAATTGTGGTTTCTGGATTAGCAGAAACCACGAGTAAGGAGAAACATAGACTAATCGCGTAACCGCTCGGAGCGCCCTGCTCATCGCCGCCTGTCTCAAAGGTGTTCTTATGCATTGCTCTTGGTGGGCACTCGGTTCTCGCTATTGGAATGAGTCGAGAGAAAATCGAGGAACTACTACACGCAGTGCATCAAACGAGGGTCGAAGTAAGCGTTTCGGATGACGGTGAAACAAATCGAAATTCCGCTGCATCGGGTTCTCGGGAGTTCTTCCTTTCTCCGAGACGAAGCGACGAGAGCCACGGCGGACCAAGTGATCTGGTACGGAATGGTTGGGGCACCGGCGAGCAAAGGCTATTTTTGCTCTCGCAATGTGCGAACGGCCCAAATCGTGATGCGCATCACTTGCAAGATCACGTAGGGACCAAAAGCGATGAGCGGTTCAGACAGGCCAAAACGAAAGTTAGGCCATATCAAAAGCACGAGCCGAAGGGGGATCATGAAAAGCGGCCACAGAAAATACCACACAAATCCCCCGAGCAAGTACAACCACTCCCGCGCAATCCATTGGCGATTGATGGTCATGGCGAGATAGCGGAACGCCAGATAGACGACCGCGCCCAAAAACCCCGGCTTCATTTCTATCACTACTGACTCACTACGAAGAAAGGTAAAGAAGCTCCAGGCAGGTGTGTCTCGACTTTTCCCCGCCTTTTTCGCTTCCTCTCGCGGATCGCGGTGAAGCTGGCCCTGCGGGAAAAGACGGACCGGACTCAACTGTTGTCGAACTGAACATGCTGCGAGAGCAGAGAGCAGCGCAATTCAGATCACCGAAGAACGGAACGTCTTCCGCCGGCAACTTCACGATTATCGGATTGCGGTTTGCACAGAACTACTGCCTGTGAGTCAAGGCCGGACGATCTTTATCTCAGCATCGCCGTTATCGTCCACGAGTTGATAGTCAGGAGGCACGCGGAACAACGCCGGATCAGGTTCCGAGCGGTCAATATTCCGCAGTTGCATGACCGATTCCCCCATGCGCGGATCAGAATTCTTTGTCAGTACCGTTATTCCTAGCTCAGGCGAGAACCAGGATTCCATTACATTCACCAAGGGTCGGTCGTTGCCCATCATGCCGACGGGAATGGTCCTCGTCGTCTTCGTGCCTTCCGCATTGACTCCCTCAATGGCTTGTGAGCCGAGCGACTCCCTGGAAACCTCTACACGATCCGTTTGACTCGGCGCAGGGTTAGCTGCATGCAAGGCGGGTGTAGGCTTTGTTCCTTGGGGGACTGCGCGAGTTTCCTCGACGTACCGAGCTGGCCCTTTGGCTCCTTCAGGCGGAGCGAAGCGATGAGCTATGTGATTGTATGGGTCGAGTATATAGGCGAATCCGCTCACGGGATCGGCGATCTCCACAATCATGAGGTCGTCTAAAGTGCCGTTCATGCCTCTGAATATCGGCCTTTCCTTGCGGGTTCTTCCTTCCGAATCGCGGAATACCTTTGTCACCTGAGTTTTCTGCGTGATGTGGGTTCCGTCAGCCAAAGTCTGTGTGTGGTCGGATACTTCCTCAGCGGCATAGGGCGCCCCGGTGACAGCTGGCCCGTGATGTGGAGCTGCGAACCTCGCCCTTGCAGACACAGAGTTGTTCGCTGACTGAACAGACACTGAAACCGATCCCGCTTGCCCGTAGGCGCCGCACGTGAGGAAAGTTAGGGTTGCAGCTATCAAAGCAACTCGACATAGGGGGTTCATAGCCTTACCTTTCCCGGCTATCCGTCTCGTAGGCATTGGGCAAATGAATGCTACAGAATCGTTAAGTCCCTTTCAAGATAAGATACGTTGCGACCCTGACGCACTCTGCGAGAACGCGCAATCGTTCGAGCACGCCATGGCATCACCAATGAATTTGCGGATTTTCGAGCTCGGTCATATCATCAAGTATGACGGGTCGGGCGACCCGTTACACCGTAGTCCGAGTTGATTCGAGAAGGCTTGGTGGGTGATGGTTCCTACCAACCAAAAAGAACTGGCGTGGGCCGCGATTGGTGCGGGCAAAATTGTACCTACGCTATGGCCACAAAAGCTGGATGTGAGGGAGTTACAAGTTCAGGGCAGGTCCTTTAGTTACGAGGAAGTGAAACAATACAGCCAGAAAAACCGGGAAACGCGGCTTTCGGCGCCTGCTGAGTAGACCAAATGGATAAGAAGCCCCAGAACTATTACCGCGTGTTTGCTCTGCTGCCACTCCGTAGCGGCGTGCCTAATGTTCGGGTCATGTCCGAGCGGTTGAGCGAAGCCGAGGCGCGGAGCCGCAGGCGCGAAATTCTGATGGCGCACCCCGCTGCGACCGTGCGGATCGAGAGGACGGATGAGTCGGAGAGGGTGAAGTAGGGAACGACCCGCACTTGGGCGCTTCATATCCTCAAGGTCCGCTGCTGGGACACCAGGGCAAAGCCGCATCCAAGCGGTAGCCATGCCACCATCATCCAAGATAGGTTGTTAAGAGCAGCGACGGCGGAAGGAGTTTGTCTGACCCCAGAAACCAGAAAAAACAGCAAGAAATAAACGGCAAGCACATTAACGAATCTCGCTGCGATCCCATCCACACGCTTTTTGAAAAGCTTCCAAACCCACAGCAAAACAACTGCGAACCCACACATGAAACGAACACTTTCGGATGGCCTGATGAAAAAGAGTATCGCCACCCGAGCATCTGTGAGCACCGCCAGGATGAAGCAGTTCACTGCAAAAAGACTGCCCCATATTATGACTTTCCACGTGCGGATTTTGGTTCTGGTGATACGCAAACTCAAGTCAACCACGCCAAGGAGCAGAAAAACGCTCGACAAATCATATGCGATGGAGAAGAAATCACGGTGTCCAACGGGGGAAATCTTGAAGAGAGTGACACACCACGCAATCCCGGTTGTCACAGAAAGCAAGAAATACAAACTGAGGAAAAGAAACCTGAAAAATAACCCCTCGAGTACGAAGAGGTACACCACGAATCCATCGACCAAGGTCGTGAGAAGCAAGAGCGTCAGATCAACGCTGGACAGCAGAGTGGAGTCCTACAGGAAAAATAACAAACCTAGGTAAGCGCGTGCAACGCCCGTGTGCACGCCGTGTACCACGACCCACTATTTGGATCCCTTTTGTCCATTTTGCTCCGTACGCAGGACGCGCCCGTTCGGCGCTCGGATCTTGTGTCATGCGGATCCGGCAATCGGCATCGCCGCCTACAGCCAGGCTCAAAGAAGCCCGGCAGTAGAGGGACCGGAGCAAAGACGCTGTCTCCCGCTTTCCACAAAGACGGGACCTCGGCGAACATTTGTATGCGGCCAAACGATTCTTTGGCGCATATTCCTGCCGCGTGTCGCTCGCTGATTTCGCAGAACCGAAGTTTGTTGAAAAAAAACACTAGCGTAGCGCTCGCGAGGAAATTAATCTTAGATTCCTCTAAATCATGAAAACGACCCGACGGCTTTTGACATTTCTGCTCGCTCCCCTTGTTCTGCTGGCTCCGACGCCGGCGCAGGAGCGGCATGCGGCAAGGACTCATTATCTTGCCTACGTGGGCACGTACACGACGAAGACGGCGAGCAAAGGCATTTACGCTTTTCGCTATGACGCGAGTTCGGGGAAGCTCGCGCCGCTTGGCGTTGCCGCGGAAACCCAGGACCCTTCCTGGGTCGCGGTTCATCCCAACGGCAAATTCCTTTATGCGGTGAATGAAGCCGGAAAAAACAGCATGGTCAGCGCGTTTGCAATCGATTCAACGAGCGGCAAGCTGACGCTGCTCGGCCAGTTGCCCGCGCTTGGCGAGGATCCCTGCTACCTCTCCTTCGACAAAACGGGCAAGTACCTCCTGGTGGCAAACTACACCTCCGGGAACGTCGTCGTGTTCCCCATCGGTGAGAACGGCAAGCTCGGCCCGGCCACCGCGAATCTGCGGAACGAGGGCAAGCTCGGACCAAACAAAGAGCGCCAGGACGGTCCGCACGCGCACTGGATCGAAACGTCGGCGGGCAATCGCTTCGCCTATGTATCCGATCTGGGGCTAGATAAAGTCCTGATTTACAAATTCGATCGAGAAAACGGCACACTCTCGAATCCCGATCGAGGTCGCGAGGACGCATTTTCCGCTACGCTCGCGCCCGGCTCAGGGCCGCGGCATCTCACGTTTTCCCGCGATGGCAATTTCATGTACGTCCTCAGTGAATTGCAATCCACGGTGACGGTATTCGCAAACGACGCCCGCGAAAAGTACCGTGCTCTACAAAGCGTCTCCGCACTGCCCGCAGGATTCTCCGGCCGCAACGACGCCGCGGAAATCGCCCTCGATCCGCGCGGCAAATTCATGTACACCTCGAACCGAGGCAGTGACACAATCGCCGTCTTCCAGGTCGACAGAACGGGCCTGCTGCGCCTGGCGGCGAATGTCTCGACCGGCGGCAAAGAGCCTCGGCACTTCTCGATCGATCCCTCCGGCAACTATCTGCTCGCTGAGAACCAACTCTCCGACACCATCGTCACGTTTCGCATCGACCCGAAGACCGGCGCGCTCACGCCGACAGGAGAGACTGTCGACGTGCCTTCGCCGGTCTGCCTCGAATTCCTTCCGCTTGACTAGCTCTCTCGATTGCAAAATGTTTCTGGGCACCCCGAAGTGAGTTAGAATCTGCATTCTTTCAAATCAATACGGGAGACCCGTCATGATCCCTCCGTTCTGCTCGAAGCTCGTTTTGTTCCTCGTGGTGGGCAGCGCTCTCGCGCCGCGCGCCTGGGCGGATGGCGAAACGCCGCCGGGGCGCGACCCGAAGCAACCCGTGGACGAGACCTACACGGACAAGATCCGCAAATACACCACGCAGCCGGTTTTTACCTCGCCGCTGGTGGACTATTTGCCGGCGTCCGCTAACGTCCCGACGCCGGAGGCGGTGCTCGGAGACGTGGCCGGCGCGCCGGGAATCCTTCCCTACGCCAAAGATGTGTACCGCTACATGCGCCTGCTCGAGAAAGCCACTCCGCGCGTGAAGGTCTTTTCCATCGGCAAGACCGAAGAAGGCCGCGAGATGATCGCCGTGGCGGTTTCTTCGGAAGAGAACCTGAAAAATCTCGAGGAAAACCGCGCGCGCCTGTCCAAGCTCGCCGATCCCCGCACCATCAAGCTGGATGACGCGGAAGCCGACAAGCTTGTCGCCGAAGCCGTGCCCATCTACTACATCACCGGCACCATTCACTCGCCGGAGACCGGCGCGCCCACCGCGCTCATGGAGCTGGCCTATCGCCTGGCGGTCGATGAGAGCCCGTACATCAAGGAAATTCGCGACGGCACCATCACATTGATCACCCCGGTCGTCGAGGTCGACGGCCGCGACCGCATGGTCGATCTTTACAAATGGCACCTCGCCCATCCGAAGCAGTTTTATCCGTGGCTCATCTATTGGGGCAAGTACGTGGCGCACGACAACAATCGCGACGCCATGGGCGTGACGCTGAAGCTCACCGAAAACGTTTTGAACACCTATGTCAGCTGGAAAGCCCAGGTGCTCCACGATCTGCACGAGTCCGTGCCCTATCTGTACGACAATACCATTGGCGACGAGCCCTACAACGCCTGGATTGATCCGATTCTGGCCGACGAGTGGCAAGTCATCGGCTGGAACAACGTGGCGGCGATGACGAAATTCGGCATGCCCGGCGTTTTCGCGCACGGCGATTTCGACACCTGGTCACCCGGCTACCTCATGTTCATCGCCGCGCTGCACAACGGCATCAGCCGCCTCTATGAGACCTTCGGAAACGGAGGTGCCGACACGGAGGAGCGCACCCTGCAGCCCGAGGAGTACGCGCGCACATGGTATCGTCAGAATCCCCCTCTCCCGAAGGTGCTCTGGTCTCAGCGCGACAATAACAACTACGAAGAGACCGGGTTGCTCACTTCGCTGCACTTCTTCACGGAGAACAAGCAGCGGTTCCTGAAGAATTTTTATCTGAAAGCCAAGCGCTCGACGATGAAGCCGTCCGAGGAAGGCCCCGCCGCGTACGTTCTCCCGGGAGATGATCCGCGCCCGGGCCTGCAGGCAGAGGTGTTACAAGCCTTGCAAAGGCAGGCCGTCGAGATCTCGCGCGCCAAGTCCGCCTTCACCGTGGCGCTGCCCGCCAAGAAGGCCAAAGAACCTGCCAAGGGTAAAGACAAAAGAGAAGAAAAGCCCGAGCCTCCCGCTCCAACCACTCGCGAATTCCCCGCCGGCAGCTACATCATCCGCATGGACCAACCCTATTCCCGGATCGCGGACGCGCTGCTCGATCATCAATACTGGAGCCCGGAGGACCCGCAGAAGACTCCTTACGACGATACCGGCTGGACCTTCGGCGAACTGTTTCACGCGCAAGTGACGCGCGTGACGGATACGAAAGTCCTCGAGGTGCCGATGGATCGCGTGACGGAGATTCACGCTCCAGGCGGTGTCAAAGGCGAGGGCACGTTGTTCGCCATTAACAACAACGCCGAGCCGGCGCTGGCCACGCTGCGCTACAAGTTGAAGGATGCCGCCATCGAAGCCGCGGAAGAGCCCTTCGAAAGCGCCGGGAAGAAATTCAACCGCGGCTCGTTCTTGGTGCGAAACCTCAGTCGCGCCGATCTCGACCGCACCGCGGCCGAACTCGGCGTGCAAGTTAGCGCGCTCGGCGCACCGCCTGCCGTGAAAACGCATCCTGTGCGCGCCGCGCGCATCGCTTTGGTGCATACCTGGCTCAGCACGCAGAGCGAGGGCTGGTGGCGTATAGCGCTCGACAAGCTCGCCATTCCTTACGACTACATGAGCACACAAGCGATCGCGAAAATCTCCGACCTGCGGGCGAAGTACGATGTCATTCTGTTTCCTCCGGTCGGCTACAACGCCGGCGTGAACGCCGTCGTCAACGGCATTCCAACCGCGTGGGGCAATCCCCTGCCGTGGAAAAATACGCCCGAGACGCCAAATCTGGTCGGCAAGAACGACTCGACCGACGATCTGCGCCCCGGTCTTGGCTGGGAGGGCGTCGCTCATTTGCAGGAATTCGTCGAGCGCGGTGGCGTGCTCTTGACCGCGACGGACACCTCGTCGCTCGCGCTTTCGCTGGGACTCGTCGACGGCATCAGCACACAAAACGCAAACAAGATGAAGATTGTCGGCTCCGTCGTGGGAACGCGCCTGGTGGATGAGGCGAGCCCCATCGCCTATGGCTACGACGAAAAAGGCGCGGCTTATTGCGACAACGGGCCGATCTTTTCGCTCAGCAGCATCGCCGGGCAACGCGGCCGTCGCCGGCTCGGCGCGGAAATGCGCGCCCGCCCCACCGGCCGCGGCAGCTTGGACGATCCCGACTTCGCCGTCGGCCGCCGTGAAGTGGAAGCCCCCGAAGAGCTCAAGTCCGAAATCTGGGAATCGCCGCCGGTGTCGGCCGAACAGAAACGCAATGGTTTCCGGGTGATTCCTTCCTCCCTTCGGCCGCGCGTGATTTTCCGCTACGCCGACAGCAAGGACTTGCTGGTTTCCGGCTTGGTCGAGGGCGGCGACGAGATCGCCCAGCACCCCGCCGTGGTGGACGCGCCCTCCGGCAAAGGCCACGTCGTGTTGTTCTCCATCAACCCGGTCTATCGCGGCGAAACCTGGGGAACCTATGCGATGGTGCTAAACACCATCCTGAACTTCGACAACCTCGACGCCGGGCGCAAAGACGCCGCTCAGTAGGGCATCCCTGTCGCCGGGCACGCTCTTTCGTCCGTGCCAGGAGCGTATCTGTTAAGGCCTTCTTAGCTGCCAGGAAGAGCCTTGCACGGCGAGTAATTTGCGCTACAATCCCGGGCACTATGCCGAAGCGCAAAAGCAAGGCCCGGAGGCCAGTCCGACCAAAAGCAGGCAAAAAGTCGTCGTCCAGCGGCAAACTACCAAAAGACGCACTTACTCGAATGGTTGTTTTGCGCGCCCGCGAAGGCCAGGAACTACTGCTTGAGGCGGAACTGCGCGCACTGATCGGTCCTTCACGAAAAGAAGAGGGCTGCCTCACTTTCGACCTGCACGGTTCCGTGGAACAGCCGGGCAGCTATCTGCTTCACGAGGTCTGGGCCAGTCGTGACGCGCACGCCGAGCACACGCACACCTCGCATTTCTTGCGTTGGGATGCCCGCAAAGACGCGCTCCTCACTTCTCGCGACGGCGCGTTCTGGAAGCAAATCGCCTAGGCCCTTTGCAGTTTCACGAGCGGCACCACGATGACGTCGATGGTCCGCCTCGAGCGACGCTCTTCTCGCTGGTCTCCCAATCGTCCCACGACAATCCCGGGATCGCCGGCCCTCGGCGGGAACCTGACAACACGGCGGCCGCTGCCGATCTTATCCTTCAGGTGGCGCAAGGTAGTAGCCCGGCCGCGCGCGGATTTTCAGATTCTTGGCATCCTTCCGAGTTACCGACACTTTGATTTCATGGTAGCCGGTCGCACTTGCGTGGGTCGGAGTGTAGCTCAGCGTGTACTGCGAGTGGAGTTCCCCGCCAATTTCATCAATGGCCTTTTCAATGGAGCGGTCTTTGAACGTGGACAGGCTCGCTCCCCCGGTGGCCGCAGCCGCCAGTTCGAGCGAGTTGCCCCTTACCTGGCCCTGAATGTGCTGCACGATCCATACGGCCGCGGCCATCAAGTCGATGGGGCCGCCCCCGCCCGCTACGCCCAGGCGGTTGTCTTGGAGCGTCGGGGTATTCGGAACCCCCGGCGGCGGTGGCAGCGCGCCGACCGGCAGACCGGTTCCCCGCGGAGGTGTGGGGTTCGCCTGCAACTGCGCGCGGGTCGTAGAAAGCCCCACACCGTAAATCGCCACGTTCGCCAGTTGCGCCTGCCGCAGGACTTCTCCCAAGGTCTTCTGGCTTCCGTCATCCACCGCTTCGGAAAAAACCAGGAGCACACGCCGCCGTCCGGGGTTATCCCGAGTCGCTTGCGGCCGGTCCGAAAGCATCTCCACCCCTGCGGCCATGGCGTCGTACAGCTTCGAGCCTGACGTTCCGACACTCAAATTCGCAATCGTGTTTTCGATTTTGTCCGCGTTGCTCGTGAAATCCAGCAGTTTGTCCACCGAATCGTTGAAGCCCACCACCGCGGCTTCGCCCGTCGGCCCCATGACCGTCTGGGTGAAAATAATCCCGGTCTTGCGCATCTGGGGCATAAGCGGCTCGATGCGCGAACTCGTTTGAACAAGAATCACGAGGGAGATGGGGTCGCCGCCCAGATCGAAATGCGAAATCTTTTGCGGGATTCCGTTGTCGGTCACTTGAAAATGCTTTGCTTCCAGGTCGTGCACCATGCGACCGCGAGAATCCTGCACGGTCACCGGAGTGGTCACCAGCGCCACTTGAACCTTAATCTCGTTCTTGGGCGGCTGCTGCACCGGAGCACCCGGCCTCGGCGGAAGCGGACCCGTCGGAGCTTGCGCCAGTAGGGTGCCCGCCGCGGTCAGCGCCGTGGAAAGGAGCCATATCGCCCGGCATCCCTGGTGTCTTCTCGTATTCATACCGTCCATCCTGCGACGTCAGGTCATTCCCTAATCGACTGTACTCAATTCGACGCAGCCCCGGGGGAAGACGTTGCCGCGGACCGCCTGAAATTCCTACAATCAAAGGTCGTCTTTCCTGGAGAATAGAGACATGCCCGAAGGCAAAAAACTGAAGCCCCAGCACGCGCCCAAGGTCAGCTATGAGGACCGGGAGTTCATCGAAAGCGTGCCGGCGCGCCCGATACGGATCATCGCCGAGTATCTCCATCCTCTCGTGCAGCTCAAGCGCGAGGGCATTGGCGACACCATCGTGATGTTCGGCTCGGCGCGCATCGAGTCGCACGAAACCGCGCACGAACGCTACACGCGGCTGAAGGGCGTGAAAACCACCAAGATGTCGGCGGAAGCGTTGCAGCATCACCGCCTCGCTCTGCGAAGCGCCAAAAGCTCGCTCGAAATGTCCCGCTACTACGAAGAGGCGCGCCAGCTCTCCCACAAGCTGACCAGCTGGGCGCTAACGCTCGGTGCCAAGCCGCGCCGCTTCGTGGTTTGCTCCGGCGGCGGCCCGGGCATCATGGAAGCGGCCAATCGCGGCGCCTATGAAGCGGGAGGCAAGTCCATCGGACTCTCCATCGAGTTGCCGGACGAGCAGTTCGCCAATCCTTTTATCAGCCCGGAGCTGAGCTTCAATTTTAAATACTTCTTCATGCGCAAACTCTGGTTCGCGCAAATCGCGAAGGCGCTGATTGTTTTTCCCGGCGGATTCGGCACCATGGATGAGCTCTGGGAAATGCTCACACTGCTGCAGACCGGCAAATTGCCAAAGCGCAATTTGATCCTCATTTATGGCCGCAGATATTGGGACGAAGTGCTGAATTGGAAGGCCATGGTGCGTTGGGGCACCATCAATGAAACCGAATACGAGATGCTGCAATTTGCAGACACCGTGGACGAAGCTTTCGACCGCGTGCGCGAGGGCCTTGAAAAATACCACATGAACGTCGACGCGTTCTTGCAAGCCTATTGATTCCGACCGAAAACTCCCACGTCCCTTATTCCGCGCGAAGCGAGGATCTCTGCCTTATCGCGCGGTTTTCGCGCGATGAATCCCCGCCCACACCATTCGCAGGTCAATAGGTCAATAAGATCGAACGGATCGAAGCACCGTTTTCTACGCCGGTCAAGGCTCCGCTACATTCTTGCTTCGACGGTGTTTAATAACCAGGGACCAAATCCCCCTTCCCAGTCGGGGAACTATAAGAGGATGGAGGATCATGTTCAAGCATACGGGAGAGAAGAAGTTTCTGGGACGCGCGGTACTCGCCGCGGGAGCGCTGGTTGGCCTGTTGGCATTCGCGGCGACGCCGCGAGCTTACGCCGATGACGACCATTGTCAACGGCGAATCAGCAAGGCGGATCATCGACTCCACGAAGCCATCGAGCATCATGGCTGGGACAGTCGCCAAGCGGATCATGCCCGCCATGAACTGCGTGAAGCGCGAGAACGCTGTTGGACCTCGAACCACCGTTGGTGGGATGAAGACGGCCATCGCTGGCATAATGACCGCGACTGGGACGATCACGATCACGACCGCCACTAACCGCTAACGGTCTCGACGGCGCTCCTCGGTGAGAGCGCCGTTTTCCTTCAAACCAAAAAAGAAGCGGGGCGCCGCTGGTTACGCCCCGCATCCCTCTCGATTGCAAAACGTTCAGTTCGTCGTGACCAGGTGCTCTTCGGAAAAAACCGCCGCGAACCTTCGCGCTTCTTCTTGATCGTACACCATCACAATGGGAACCACCCGCAGCGACCTCTTGCAGGAGTGGCAAACGGTCACTTCCCCTTGCAAGTCCTGCAAAAAGCCGTCCGTGAAATGGTACAACGTACGCTCGCGCCGGGCATTCTTTTGGTCCCGCGCACCGCAGTGCGGACAGATGAATTCCACCTTGTCTTGCTGCGGATCGCGGTCCATGGCAGCCCACCCGGTGCGGCGTACGCCAATCGTTTCTGCGTTAAGCCGGTCCATGAGAGCCAATCTCCTTAAGATCCACGTCCTCAATGCTTAAGATGCACGAAAGTAACTTGTGGATACAGTTTCTCGTATCGCTTTAGCCCTAAAGGAGTTAGGCGGAATTCGCGGATTGCAGCCCGCTTTTTCCTACTTCGGCCTCGAACCGGCGTGTGGTTCGGGATCTCGCCTTGTGTGCCGCCCCTCCGCATTCGCGGGCGGTAACCCGTTCTAGCTCCTTACACGTCTCCGAGTTCGGTTCAGTACGACCCAGAATCCTTTTCCGCGGGAACTTGTCTTGCCCCGCGGTGTCCAACGCTAGCGAGGACCGCGGAACCCTCACATCCCTGCGAGCGCGGCGCCGGTCTCCCGGAGGACTAGAGCAACCCCTGGGAGGCTGGCGCCGCAAGATCTTCGATCCCCTTGTTTGTGCCCTGCAAAAAGGGTGCTCCAAAGACTCGGACATTCCAGGAGGCCAGGCCCTAGCCCCTGAAGCTACCGGACGATTCTTGCCGAGCGCCCGCTGGGGATTGCAAAACCCTCGCAGAACAAACTTTGGAGGTGCGTGATGCCGCTCGATTCTCGAAAAGTCTTTGAAAAAATCCGTGAAGGAAGTCTGGGGTCTTTGGGCGGATGTCTCGTCGAAGGCAACCCTGAACAACGCCGCGGCGAACGCCGTCTGCGCCGCCGCGCTCTCGCTCTTTCGATCGTTATCCAGACCGCCGTGCTTGCCTCGCTCATCTCGCTCTCGCTGTTTGGGAAAACTGAGCACCTCGCACTCGCGATACCGACTCCTATTCCGCCGTATTCTCCTTATACAGACTCAACGCCGGATCGCGGCGTTTCGCATCCTCACCGACAGCAACGTAGTGATTGTCACTTTTGTATACGACCCGACATTCCGCACATCATCGTGACGCACGACACCGCAACATCTGACGAGCGGGCTAATGACGCACCCCAAGGGCTGGGTCTAGGCATTCCAGGGGCTCCCGCAGGATTGATCCCGATTCCAGATGCACGGAGCCCTGTGCCACCGCCACCGGTCGAGCACCACGTCGCGCGGCCAACGGTCGTGCAGAGGACGCATCTCGACCCAGCGATGCTGATTTACCGCGTTGACCCGATTTACCCTGCTCTGCCGAAACAGATTCACAAGGAAGGGCGTGTCGAATTGCACGCCAGGATTGCGACGGATGGCTCGATTCAGTCTCTCGAGGTTGTCGATGGCGATCCCATGTTCTTCCAATCGGCGCTCGAAGCGGTGCGCCAATGGCGCTACCGGCCCACAATTCTCAATGGTCAGCCCGTAGAAATCGACACGCACATCACGGTCATTTACACCATGCCGCATTAGCGTTTCCGGAAAAAATCGCTTTGCAAACCTCATTGCGTATTCTGCGTGCCGCAGGCGTTGAGGATCTCTGCCACACTTGCTCATGCGCGCGAAAGGGTGCAAGGGGCCGCTTCTGCCTGACTTCGCGGCCCCTCTGCCTAACACCCGGCAACCGATTCTTCGAAGCTTCTGGCAGCCAGCTCTTCGTTGCGTTCCCGAAGAGGTCGGAGCTTTTAGCTCCGAGATTAAGGCTGCCTTTTTGACCGGGCCTTAGCCCTGAGGCGCAGAAGTTGCAGTGGAATCTGCGACTGGGGGGAGGGAAGCTTTCTCCCTTCCCGCTAAAAGCGGAAAAGCAACCCGGTCGATACGCGGAGGTTGTTTTGTGTCCGCGTGCCGAGCGTGCCTTCCCCGAATCGCGTCCTCAAATACTCCGCTTGAAACGCACGGATCGAGAAGTGGTCAAACAGCTTGTAATCCACGCCGCCGCCTGCGGTCATGGCGAAGCCGTTTTGCGTGTTGGCGGTACTGAAAACCGCAGCATTGGCGTGCGCCACGCCGAAGAGCACCTGTCCGAACGGCGTGATCTTCGAATAATGGCGGTACGATACACGCGGTCCAAAGAGGTAGCTCGAAAACGTGCCGCTTGTGTGCGTGCTTAGAATGTTCCCATTGGTGTAGCCGCCGAAATCGGCAACTCCCCCCAGCCAGTTTCTGATGTTGTAGGCCACCGAAGCGCTTCCACCGTGCAGATGGAAGCTGTCCACGCCGGTCACTCCCGGGTTTGCTTGCACATAAGAATACCCCGCAAAAACATCCACTTTCGGCACACTCTCTTGCGCGTAAGCCGAAACGCCGGACAGCGCGAGTACCGCGAGCAAAGACACCCATAGCTTCAACCTCATAATGCCTCCATTTGAATTTAATTTTTTGCGCAGGCTCACACGCCGTATGCGCGGCCGCGCTTTTCGCGGGCTGCCTCAGGCAGGGAGGGCAGCGCTCCGCTTCCCTCGATTTGTTTTGTCCATAAGAGATGCAAGTAATCGCCGGTTCGTTGTAAGTTTCTCGAAAGTTTCCTTGGGAAGTGCGTGACAACAATCGTCACAAATCTACAGGAATTGGAAGGCCGAGCTGGAACGACGGGAGTCGCGAAATGCTTTAGCTACATTCGCAAACGAGCGGTAGAAATTTTTCCGCCTCTGATTCAAGAAAGAAAACTTTACCTCGCAGAACCAACACACACCAAGCCTCTCTAGGAACCTCGTTCTAGAGCAGCGGCTCCCCCGAATCGCGCGCAATGACCTCGCGCGTAGCGTCGCGCAAACGAATCAATTCTCGCCAACCCGACCCGTCGCCCGCGCTTCTTTGGTTTCCACCCGCCCTTGGATAGATCGGTGGGTGTACGGTAATCTTCACGCTCCCGGGCCGCGGTAAGTATGTGCCGTCTCGCAGAATCTTCCGCGTGCCCTCGAGCGAAACCGGAACGATGGGCGCGCCGGTGGCCACCGCGGCTTTGAAAGCGCCAAGCTGGAACGGCCGCACGCCGGGTTCCGCGGTAAATGTGCCTTCCGGGAAAAAGAAAACCGACTCGCCGCGGCGAAGCAGTTCTTCCACTTCCTGAACCTCCCGCAAACGCGCCTCGGGATCTGAGCGGTCAAATTTCAGGTGACCCAGGCGCTCAAGAAAGGCGCCGACGAAGGGCATATCGCGGACTTCCCTTTTTGCGATGAAGCGGTAGGGCGCGTCCAGCCGGGACACGAGCAGCAGGACGTCGATATAGCTCGTGTGATTGGCGGCAAAGACTCTCGCACCCGAGACCTCCATGTTTTCTTTGCCAATGACGCGCACTCTGCAGCCGGACAGCGCGACCAGAATTTTCAGCGCCCACGAGGTGTAGCGTCCCGCGGTGCGAGGCTCTCGGATCAGGTGTAGAACCGTCCACGCCGGCACCACCCACAGCGCAAACACGACGAGAGTGTAGAGTCCGTAGAGACTCTCCAAACCGCGCTTTAATCCCGCGAGGAGTTCTCGGCGAAGGTTGTCGAGCCCGCTCTTCGTGCCAAGCCGCACGATCTGCAACCATGCCGGAGCGCGTCCTGCGGAAAGCCTGCCCGCAACATAAAGCTGCTTGGTCTCTTCCCGTCGCAACTTGCCGCTCGATGTTTTTGGAATGCTCCCTGGCGGAATCAACTCCACGCGATCCGGCGGCAGGCCCAGACCTTGCAACACAAGTTCGGTGACCTTTGCCGCTATGGCCGCGCGGCTAGCGGCGTCGCGTTCTCGTGTTTCCGCCGCCACCACCAGTTTTTCGGTGCCGCTGCCTTCGTCCCTCAACCCAAACGCCACGACACAGCCTTTGCGAATCCCCGTGGCTCGCGTCGCCAGATCCTCGACTTCGTGCGGATACAAATTGCGCCCGCCCTTGATAATGATGTCCTTGACGCGCCCGGTAACATAAATCTCTTCTTCGGCGCGATAGGCGCGGTCGCCGGAGTTCACCCACGGAAACCCTCCATCGCTGGCCGTGGCTCCCTGCGGCAGAAGCGCCGCGGTTGCCTTTGGATTGCGATAATAGCCGCGGGTCGCGGAAGGACCGCGAAACCACAGGAATCCTTCCGTGCGCTCCGGCACGGGGTTGCCGTTCCCGTCGACAATCCGCACTTCGTGGCCGGGCAGTGACCTGCCCGAAGAAACAAACGAAATCGCCGTTTCCTCCTCCGCCGCCGCTGGCACGGCCCGCCCTTCGAACGTAAACGTTTCGCGTTCGACGCGATCAATCCGCGGCCGGCGACCGAGCGGCGGCACGGTGACTCCCAGGGTGGCCTCCGCCAGTCCGTAAACAGGAAGGTGCGCTTCGCGGCGGAATCCGTACTTCCCAAATCGCTCGGCGAAACGCTCCAGCGTTTCCGGATTCACCGGCTCCGCGCCATTGAGCGCTGCGCGCCACGAGCTGAGGTCCACGCCTTCGATGTCCTTGTCGGCAATCTTCCGTACACAAAGCTCGTAAGCAAAGTTAGGCGCGGCGGTAATCGTTCCGCGATGTTTGTGGAACGCGTGCAGCCATTTCTCCGGCCGTGTCAGGAACGCGAGCGGAGACATCACCGCGACGGGAAGGGCAAAGTGCAGCGGGGTGAGCCATGCGCCGATGAGGCCCATGTCGTGATACAGCGGAAGCCAGCTCACCGCCACATCGCCGGGCCCGAGCCCGACGGCCCGGCCAATTGCGCGGATATTCGCCAGCAGATTCGCGTGCGTCAGCATCACGCCCTTCGGATCTCCGGTGGAACCCGAAGTGTATTGCAGCATCGCCAGGTCGGTGCCCTTGCGCACGCGCTTGCCCATAAGGTGCGGAGAGAACACTCCAGGTGCCGGCGGAGGAGCGTTGTCGGCTGCTTCGATCACCTTCTCGGCATCCGCGACTTCGTTGAGCGACCTCACGCGCGGCCGCAGCAACTTTGCCACCGCTTCGCCGCGCCGGAACGTAAGCAACATGCAAACTTCCGCGTTGTTGAGAATCGCCGATTGCCGCGCCGCGTATTCCTCGATGCGGTCCGCGCGAAAGGGCGGATAGATCGGCACCGGCACCGCTCCGGCCTGAAGTATTCCCGCGAACGAAACGAAGAAGGCCCTTGAGGTCGGCAACATCAGCGCCACGCGGCCTCCCGCGGGCACTCCTCGCCGCGCCAGTTCCTCCGCAAACCGCTGCGCCGCGGCATACAACTCGCCGAAAGTCAGTGAGACGTTTTTCTCTCCGTCCTGACCATCTTCGCCAACCAGCAGATGCGTTTCGTCCGCGTTGTGCGTAGCGCGGTAGCGAAGCACCTCGACAAGCGTCTCGGCGGCAAACACGCCCGCGCCGATCGCGCCGCGGTGCAGCTTCTGGGTTGCCGCCACAGCCCGCAGCACGGATTCCGGCTCCGCCAACGCTTCGCTCGTCCCCGGCACCGCAAGAAGGGCGCGCACCAAGTCTTCCAGGGTGTTCGCCTCTGAGGCGACGGAGTCCGGCAGCCGCAGGCCAAACGCGTTCTCCAGGCGCGTCAGCAATTCCACGCGCTCCAAGCTGCCAAGCCCTAGCTCGCGGTCGAGTTGCGAGGAAAGATGCAGCATCGGCAGCGCGCCCTGGCTGCCGAGCTCGCCGAGCAGTGTGCGGATCACCTCGAACACACGCTCGCGCACCGCCGAAGTATCGAGTTGTGTCGCTGGGGTAGCCACGGTTTGCACAAGAAACCTGATTTACCTGGCGAAGGCTAGCACGCAAAAGCGCGGAATGCTACCTGGTAGACTTGACTGGTAGACCTGATAGACACCTAGTAGGCACCGTGGGTTGCGGAATGCTCACTCGAGCGCTTTCCGTGCCGCGTATGCGGACGCGCTCTGGCGCGTCCCTTCGCCCGTCATGACATACCCGAACTCCGCTAGGCGAGTTTCTTTGCGGCTTGCTCGGCCGAAAATCCTTTGGGGAGCAGCGCCGTCGAAAGGTCCACGCCCGAAAGGTCTGCTCCGGCCAAATCGGTTTCCCGCAAAATCGCCACGCCCATATCCGCGCCCGAAAAGCGGGCACCCGTCACGTTGGCTCCTCGCAGATTTACGTTGCGTAGCCGCGCCCGTTCGAACCGGACATTGGAAAGGTCGCACCGGAAAAATTCCACGCCGCTGGCCTGCGCCCCGGTTAAATCCGCGCCCGGGAGAATCGCTTCCGTCATGTCCGTGTTGCGCAGATCGGCGGCTCGCAAGCTGGCTCCGGAAAGGTCCGCTCCCGGGAGTCGCGCCCCCCGCAAGTCGCTTCCTTCCAGATTCGCGTTGCGCAAAATCGCTCCGCTGAAATTTAAGCCGGACAAATCGGCGTGCGACAGATCCGCACCGGTCAGATCCGCACGCGCACCGCCGTCTTTTCCCTGGAAAAACAGTTCGTGCGCCTGCAAAATCTCGGTGAACTTTTTGCCGTTGTGCCTGATGCTTTTTGCTTTCTTCAGTCCCATAAACCAATTCCCGTTTCGAAGGCTTTATATCACCTTCCCACCCCTCAATTTTACTGGAACTGCCTGGCTCGCGGTACTCCCAGGGCTTGTCCGAAGGAAGGGTAGAACAGTCATTACCAAGGAGCAAGGTGAGGGGAAACCTGGCCTCGACGCGGCACGATGAGCCCGGGGGAGAAAGGCGCACGGATTCGAATGCCGGAGGCTCAGGCGTTCGGCGCAGCAGGGGCGGCGGTCTCGGCGCGCACCGAGTTGAGCACCGACGCGGTCACGTCTTTGCCTCCCCGCGAATTGTTATACACAGACTGGATCGTGTAAATCGGTCCCCACGGAATCCCCCACCAACCCGCCACGAGCGAAAGCAGCGTGAAAGGCAATCCTTTGGTTACGGCGCTCTGGCCCTGCCTGAGGAAGTAAATGTCCGAAGCCCTGCGAAACGTCAGGACGACGATCGAAATGCAATATTGGAAGAAGACGAACCGTGCTCCGCGCTGGATCTCGAAATCTACCTCTCCGGCTCTCATTCCCTCGATGCCGCGAATCTTGACCGCCATCATCCCCTCCTTCTTATGGCAGCGTGGGCTGCGAGAGCCCGGGCTGGGCAGCTTGCTCGATTTGTGCGAGTTCGCGCGCGGCGACGTAGCCCTGCCACATCATGTAGAGCGCATAGGCATGCACCGCAGCATCGAGCCACATGCTGAAGAGAACGAGCAGCACTCCGTCAAGCGCGTACGCGACGATTCCTCCAACGAATGCTCCTTGCGATCCAGCTTTCGCCCACTTGGAACACAGAATGAGCATCACGATGAAGAGGCCGTCGACGACGAGGGTTACGAACATGCCGTTCTGCCCAGCGCCGCGGGTGATGGTGTCCACGACCTGCGTGATGCCCAGACCAAAGATGAACCGGATTTTCGCGTCAAAGATTTGCAGAAGAGAATTGGCGCCGGAAAGAATGGCGATCGTCAGGAACCATCCCGCCCCGCGCCGCATTCTCAGGATGATCGGGACGCGAGGATCCTGCCCCGCCGGTTGAGCAAATCCTCCTGGAGCTGAACCACCCGGACCGAGTGACATGTTCTTCTCCTTCTAGGGGGAGGGATTTCCTCACAAGAAATCTTGCCACGCAAGTGGCACAACCGTGCCAATCAACGAGGGATGCTGTGCTCAAGAGAGCAAGCTCTATCTCGAGCAAAGAGTCCGAGAAGGCAGACTCCTACCGTCATCGTGTAACGAGCTTGCGTTTCCATTTACCGGGTTTAGGCGCCGGGAGTCTTTCGAGAAGCCTTCAGATGTTCGGAAGGACATCGAAGTATTCGTCATCCTCGTTCTTTCCACCTTCTCCCTCGCCCAACAGCTTTTCCGAAGGGAAAAGGAATCATGGTTCTCGCTGATGCGTTTCTGCTTGCCTAGGACAGCCCGGAAGCGCTCCTCTCCTCGGTCCTGCGGTTGACAATAGGATGCTAACTCCACCGGGACGGCGGGCTTCGCGCCAGGAGCGACAAAGCAAAG
This sequence comes from Candidatus Acidiferrum sp., assembly GCA_036262755.1. Classification (GTDB taxonomy): domain Bacteria; phylum Acidobacteriota; class Terriglobia; order Acidiferrales; family UBA7541; genus Acidiferrum. The sequence continues at coordinate 5,535 of DATAIH010000152.1, read as the reverse complement.
CTTCGGTCTGCGTGCGCAGCCACGGTAGGGTCTTTACCGGATAGGGGTCTCGTACCCGCAGTTCGATTCCTCGTGAAAATCTCGCGGAAGGCTCGTAAGATTTGAGTATCGATGTCGAGCAGGTTTTTAACGCGGGCAGGCAGAGGGAACGCTTTGTTCCCGCTCCTCTGTCTTGTCCTTTGTCTCTTCTTCGTGATGGCCCTCCCCGTCTGGGCGCAAGATAGAGAAGAGGAAATCGTCGCGAACCTCGCCGGCGGCCGTGTCATTGTGCATGTCGCTCGCGACGCCGTCATTTTTGCTGCGATCGATCAGCCCGTTGAGCCGCACGGGATCCCGCCGCGCGTGGTGGGAATCGACTCCGGGCATATTGGCGTGTTGTTCGGCGCTTCCGAGTGGCGCAGTCCTGCCGACCCCAAGCCCATCCGGTTAGACCGAAATTTTCAGCGCGTCGGCGCAACGGGACCTCGCGACTACGGCGGGACGGAGCAAGCCGAACCAGACCTCGAGATGGTTGGCACCGGCTTCCTCGAGAAACTTCGTCCGCTGGTCGGCCAGTTGCACCACCGGGTCGACTTTCCTTCTGACGAGCCCGTCTTGCAAATTGTCCTCATTGGCTTTGCCCCGGGCGACTATGGCCCGGAAGTCTGGGTCGTGGAATATCACATGGAACAGGAAGAGGTGGCCACGCACGGCGAGGAATACTGGCAGACGCGCATCCTGCGGCCGCACTTCACGCAGCTTTACCCCCCGGAAAAGCACGCGCCGCGTCTCTTGGTCGAGAGCCGCTATCCCCCGGGCTCGAAGGGACCTACGCTTGAGGAAATGATCAAAAGCAATGACCCGCGCATCGCTTCCGTGCTCCAAAACGGACGCTTCGCAAAGGTGCTGGAAAATCTGCGCGGAGGTTCCGCACAGAAGGCGCCGCCTGTGGAATCGGTGGATTTCATGCGCGCGGTGTTGCCGCTGATTGCGGGGAATTCTTCTTTCTTAATCGGAACCATGGACGACCAGCATGGCCTGAATTGGGTCGTCCCGCCCTCCGAGCCTGTCGAGAAGGCGGAAGAGGACAAGAACCGTCCGCCGGGCGCCCCCACCCTGCGCGGCCCGATCAAGCCCTGAGATTTTCTGCTCTGCCGCTTTCTCTCCACAGGACATGCGAAGCCTAACTAACTTCCGGCTGCCCGTGCCGAGAGAGCGAAGAGCTCGCCCGCAAACGATTCGATCAATTCCTTCGTCGCTAGCTTGCCGCGCCAAAATTGCGGGATGCCGTCCTCCCCGCAGCTGGCTTCGGCGAGTGCGCCAAAAACAGCGCCCGTGGTAGATTCTTCTTCCTTGCGGGTTCGCTTTTTGTTTGCCGACGATTTGCGCCGGCAGTCCTGCCTGCGGGTGAGCCTGCCCAAAATCACAGGGCCCCCAGCGGCCTCAAGCATCATCTCCGATCGTGTGATCACGTCGTTCAGTTTCCACTCGCGGTCACGGAGTGTCCCGACTGCCCGATGTCTTTGCGGTAGTGCATCCGGTCGAAGCGAATTCCTTCGGCGGCGACATAAGCTGAACCCAAAGCTGCGCCGAGTGTTGGCCCCCATGAAGTCACTCCCAGCACGCGTCCGCCACTCGTGACGACTTCATCGCCGACACGCTTCGTTCCGGCGTGTAGGACCTTCACATCCGTAATCTGCTCCGCACTCGCTAGTCCGTCGATAGGCTTCCCCGTTTCGAATTTCCCGGGATAGCCTCCCGATGCCAGCACCACGCAAGCGCTCGCGCCGGGGTTCCAGCGCAACTTGGATGCAATCAAGTTCCCCGCAGCTACGTCTTCGAGAACCTCAGCCAAATCGAAATCCATGCGGGCCACAATCGCCTGCGTTTCTGGATCGCCCAATCGGCAATTGAACTCCAGAACCTTGGGCCCGGAGGGAGCCAGCATCAAGCCGATGTAAAGGAATCCCTGGTAGGGAATTCCGTCGGCCGCGAGACCTGCCAAGGTCGGCTCCACAATGGTCGAGACGATGGTCTCACGAAGCCCGTCCGGCAGAAGCGCGTCGCTTGAGTAGGCGCCCATTCCTCCGGTGTTGGCGCCCTGGTTACCGTCAAAAACACGCTTGTGGTCGCGCGTGGGAGCAAGCGGCGCGTAGCTCTTCCCATCGGTCGCGATGATGAACGACAGCTCGTCACCCTCGAGTCGCTCCTCCAAGAGAACGCGCCTTCCCCCGACGCCAAGCTCGTTCCTCTCCATCACGCGCTCAATGAAATCGCTCGCTTCGGCGAAATTCTGTGCGAGGAAGACGCCCTTGCCGCCGCACAAACCGTCCGCCTTGATCACCACGGGGAAGCTAACCTCGCCGAGCGCCGTCGACGCATCCTTTGCGGCGGCAAACGAGCCGTACATTTTTGCGGTGGGAATGTTGTGCCGATGCAGAAATTCCTTCGCGAAAATCTTGCTCCCCTCGAGCTCGGCGGCCAGCTTCGACGGACCCACAATGCCCCAACCGCGCTCACGGAACGCGTCACCGATGCCGTTCACCAGCGGTAACTCGGGCCCGACTACGGTCAGGTCCGGAACGTTCTTTTTCGCAAACATAACCAACGCCGCCACGTCACCCGCGTCGATGCCCACGCACTCCGCATCCGCGGCGATGCCGCCGTTGCCCGGGGCACACCAGATTTTTTTCACGCGCCGGCTCTGTTTCAGTTTCCACACCAGCGCGTGCTCGCGTCCTCCCCCGCCAATCACGAGAATGTTCATGCCGAGTCCCCTCTGGGCCACTCACGTTAGACGCTTCTAACATTGGGTGTCAACCGGAACAGGGCACGCGGGAATTCGCCGGATTACCGGGGATGGAAACAGACAAGGCTGGCAACGGAGGCCTACCTGCGGCCCGGGCTTTCGTCCACGTTGGTGGCTTATTGGCGCAGCGCCGGAAGAACGTGGCTCGCGGCGCGAATCGGAATGGTTACAGAAGCGGAGGCTGCGTCCGAGGAGGCCAGCATGTGGCAGCGGCCATCGAAAATCCCGCCCGGGTCGATGACCATGCAGGGCGAATGCACCTCTCCGGTTACCACACCTTTGGCCTGGATTTCGACGCGCCCCTTCGAGAAGATCACGCCATCGAAGCGGCCGGAAATGACTACGTGGTTGCCTTCGATCTGTCCTTCCACTCTCGCGTCGTCGCCGAGCACCACGGTCTGCTCCGAGATGATGTTGCCCTTCACGCGGCCATCGATCCGGAACGTGCCGCTGACCGTCAGCGTGCCTTCCAGGGTCACGCCTTGCGCGATGAACCCCGTCCACTCTTCACTGTCTGTACTGTTTGTCGCACCATTTTTGTCGGCCGCGGCCCACTTCCAAGGCATATCGATTTCTCCCAAATCTCTCACACTTCTACTCTTAATCGGCGCAGGAAACAAGTCAACGTGACAGAAGGCCAGGTTTGTCGAACGATCAAACTGCACGAACGGGCAGTCTTGCGCAGGCAATCTCTCGAGCAGATTTCCGTCTGACTAACTTCCTCGCGGCAGATGAGGCGCAGCCCTCGCCGCCCCTGCTATTTCATCAGGCGATCGTAAAGCCCCATCAGCTGCTTGTCGTCGTAAAACTCGAGCACCAACTGGCCGGGTCGCACCTTGGTCTTCTGCCGCAAAAGAATTCTGGTCCCGAGGTGCCGCTGCAGCTCTTCGAGCGCCTTCCGGGTGTTAGCGTCCAGGTGCGCCGGGGCTGGGGGATTCGGCTGCTTTCCCTGCGCGCGTCGCGCCGCCAGCTTTTCGATTTGGCGGACCGTCAAAGCCCCGCGAGACGCCCGGTGCGCGTAGCGCATGCGCAACTGCTGCTCGGGAACCGCGAGCAGCGCACGGCCATGTCCGGCAGTGAGTTTCCCTTCTTCGACCCACTCCTGGATTTGCTTATCAAGTTTGAGCAGCCGAACGGCGTTCGCAACCGTCGCGCGGTCTTTCCCCGTCCTTTCCGCGACGGCGTCCTGCGTCAAGTGAAACTCCTCCATCAATCGCTCGAATGCCCTCGCGGCCTCTATGGGATTCAGATCCTCGCGCTGGATGTTCTCGACCAGCGTCATTTCAAGCGCGAGCTCGTCGGGCACCTGCCTTACGATGGCTGAGACTTTGCCCAATCCAGCGCGCTGCGCTGCCCGCCAACGACGCTCGCCAGCGATCAGCTGAAATCGTGATCCGATCGGCCGCACCACCAAAGGTTGAATGATTCCGCTGGTCTTGATCGAGCGCGCCAGCTCGTCAAGGGCTTGTTCGTGGAATCTCGTGCGTGGCTGGTACGGGCTAGGCTCAATCAGATCAATATCGATTTCCTGCGGACCGCCTTCCGTGGGCTGGCGGGCGGGCATAGCCGCGGCGGCCGAACCGCTAGTCGTGGTAGCTTGAGGTTGAATCGATGGTGCCGGCTCGGACCTTTTGCCCTCAAGCTCCCGTATTAGCGCTCCGAGCCCCCGTCCCAGTGCGTTTCTGGCCATTGGAGATCACCTCTTTCGCAAGATGCGTATAGCCTTCAGCCCCTTTGCTATTGGGGTCGTAGAGAATGATGGGTTTGCCGAAACTGGGCGCTTCCGCCAAACGAATATTACGCGGAATAATGCTTTTGAAGATTTGCGTCCCGAAGAACGTGCGCAAGTCACTAGCTACTTGGCGGGACAAGCTCGTGCGCTCATCATACATGGTCAGCAAGATGCCTTCGATCTCGAGGCTGGGGTTCAACGTCCGCCGTATACGCATCAGGGTGTCCAGTAGTTCTGATACGCCTTCCAGGGCCAGATACTCGCACTGAATGGGAACAAGAACCGAGCCAGCGGCGACCAGGGCGTTCAACGTAAGCAAGTCCAGGGCTGGCGGACAATCCATGATAATGAAGTTGTATCTGTCCTCCAGAACCTTGAGCGCCGAACGCAGCCGGTATTCCCGTTGTTCCTCGGACACCAGCTCGACCGCAGCTCCGGCGAGGTTCTTGTCCGCAGGGATCAGATCGAGTCCCTCAACCTGACACTTCTGGATGATTTTGTCGAAGGGCTCGTTCAAAACGAGAGAGTGGTAGAGCGTGCGACGGGAGGGATCTTTCGCAAAGCCGATCGACGAGGTTGTGTTGCCCTGGGAGTCGCAATCGACGAGAAGTGTGGGCTGGTGAGCACTGGCGAGGCACGCGGAGAGGTTGACGGCCGTGGTTGTTTTTCCTACCCCACCCTTTTGGTTGGCAATCGCGATTCGTCGCGCCACGGGGCCCCCGTTAACGAGAATCTAGCAAACGACTATTCGAGTTGCAAGATGTTTCACGTGGAACAAATCGAGGGAGGGCGTAGAAATGCCGAGGAGCGATTCGCCTCGATCGGTTTCCAGCTTGGACGCTTGAGGGGCTGCCTCCGGGCGGGTCCACTTCCCCTTGCCGATTCTCGCACCTTCAACGGCAACCGTGCGAGCCAAGGGTCTCGGCTCAACAACGCTCGTCTCACGCGCCGATTGTTCCACGAGTGTTCCACGTGGAACAATTGGCCTCCTGGCTGACGGACAAGTCTCGAGACA
>DATAIH010000151.1:0-1737 GCA_036262755.1 Candidatus Acidiferrum sp. | reverse complement strand
GCCTTGGGGTTCGAAGCGGTCAATGGAAACGCCGCCTTCAGATTGGACTCCTTCGTATTCCAGTCGATCACGTTCCCGAATTCGACTCGCCCGCCGGCGTCGCCCGCGGACAGCCGGATCGTCTGCACAAACGCGGAGCCGGCGGTTTCCCGTGAAACTTCTAGCGCCACGCGCACCGGCCCATTCTCCGCAACGCGAATCTTGGGAGGCCCGCCCACGTAAGCCTTTGGCGACGTCTGCTCCTGGTCCCAGTCCATGTTCCACGCTGGCCACTGCTGCGGGTTGTCGTAGGAGATAGCCAGCCTCGCCGGCCCGGCAAGTAGTTCCTTGCCTATCGTTTTGTCCAAGATGCTTGCGACGTCCCCATCGGCGTTCAGTCGTACGCGGTAATACTGGTTTTCGAGGGAATCGTTGGATACTTTGAGCGTCGATGTGCCTCGAGCCTCACCCGGCTGCACATCGTAAACGGTGTAGCCGGTCGGCGGGACATTCGCCAGAAAGAGAATGTTTCGGCCCGAGACCTGCGCTGGAGCTTCCTCGCCGCCAGGAGCGATGACGTGAACGGCTTTAGGCATTCCGCCGGGAAATTCCACGCTGGCTTCTACCACGTCTTCTCGCGCGATGTTGAGCGGATTGAAGACCACCACTGGGAGGCCTTTGACTTCCGTATTCAGGGCCGCCGCAACCCCTTCGGTTGCGTTGGTTAGTACTCCCGCAAACTGATTCATGGCGATGACGTCGTCGTTCCATGCGAACTCGTAGCTCTTCGGCGTGGCTGTGCCCGCAGCGATGTCGTGAAAGTGCCCGCCCATGACCAGCGTCCACGCGCTATTCAGTCGCTCACGCGGATACGTTCGTGCCCCTAGCCATTCCGCAGCAACGGAGGCTTTCTCCGCAGCGTCGGCGAGCAATTCCTCCTTGCGCAGCCAGCGCTTTTGGTATGCCTGCGACGTGAGTGATCCCGCGGAATGGTTGGTCAGTTCCATTTCACCGGCGTATCTCGGCAACCGCCTGGCTTCCGAAGGAGTGATATCCAGGAACATTTGCTCAGCCGTGGAAGAAATCACGTGGACCGGTCCGTCTCCTACTTTGACCACAGGCCACTGGGGATGGGACTGCCTCCTGAAAAAGGAGGCCTCTCCCTCCGGCGGGAAGCTTGCCGTGCCTTTAGTGACGATGGCCTCGAGCCGCTTCACCGAATCCTCGTCCGGTGATCCGCCGACGTCTCCGGTCCCGAAATAGTGGTAATCCGTGAAGACGTCGCTGACTTTGCCGTTATGCTCGACTCGGCCAGCCCAGTCGCCCTGATACCATTCTTGGTTGCGGTCTTGCTCTACCTTAACCAGACCGTCTCGCTGATCGCGCAAGCTCAGGAACTCTTCGATGTCTTTCTGATCAGGTGTTTGTCCGCCTCGCCGCCCATATTTCTCGCGTAGGGCCTGAAGCTTCGTCTCGATTTCTTTCAGCGTGGAGTTGGGGGGCGGCTCGCGCAACGGCTTGCTGAGATCGGTATAAACTCCGGCGCCGTAACTGCCAGGGTTCAGCCCCGCCAGAACGCTCTCGCCGTCAGGGCCAACCCACACTCCCACGTTAAAGGGCGTTCCTTCGGGAGTCCTCTCGCTTGATTCCGCCCCTCCGGCATCGGCCGAAGAGCCCCACGTCAATTTTTGTGTCGAGAATCCTTTGACGCCCGAGTGCGCCAGGATCGTCGGCAACGAGGCCGGAAACCCGAAGCAG
>DATAIH010000150.1:0-13770 GCA_036262755.1 Candidatus Acidiferrum sp. | reverse complement strand
CCGGGTGAAGCCACTCTGACCATACAATCGGCGGAGATTCGCGAATTACGCTTCAAGGTGCAGCCAGGCGAGTTGCGCCGCTTGCGCACAGGCTGGCGCGACCCGAGTTCCCGGGTGATTTTTCATTTCGAAAATGGGCAGGGTCTTCGCTTCGACAATCTGGCGTTCACTCGTGAATAGCGTCCAGTCAGCGCGCGACGAGGGCAATACAAGCGAATGTCAGTGTGCCTGCTACACCTCCGCCACCTGCCCTTTCCTCGGAACTACCTCTGAAGTGATAGAGCCGATGGACTCGCGCCCGACAGGCTCTTTTCGCTAAGCCCTTCTTCCTGAGAGCTTTCATGGAACGCTTCGGGGCAATCAGGGAGGCACTAAACCCGCTGACCGCCGAAGCCACTTCGATTACTAGCCGACAATTCAGCCAACTGGTTGGAACGAATCTAGGTGTGTCCAGGTCTTTACCGGCGCAATGTTGTGCGCACCGCTTCGGCGCTTGAGGTGGTTTGGTGCAACTCGATTCTGCGGCAAAATCCTCAAGAGTCAGGATCGGGACGGAGCAAAAGGTTGATGAGGAGAAAATGTAGGTACATGTCACAAGCGTCAAAAAAAGCGAGTCCCCGCTAGAGGCAGCCGCCTCCTCTCGCTAGAGGTGCGCCCGTAAAAAGTGACTAGTTGAAGTTGTAGCCAATCTCCCAAAGGAATTGGTGATTTCCCGTTGTTACGCCAGCATTCCCGATCTGATACGCCGCGTACAACGTAAGCTTGGGAGTGAGCTTGAAGATGGCGCCAGGGTTCACGTACCCAGCAGCGTGGTTCCCCGTGTACCACTCGGCCGCCAACGTCAAACGATCACTTACTCGCTGCTCGAGTGTAAACTGTCCTCCCGCCCGGTTGGCCATCGCGACAACGTTTCGGGTAAAGTCGTATCCTCCAAAGCCGATACGGGTCCCATGCTTCCATTCCTTACCGAAACATGAGTAAAAATAGTTGCCCGCATTGTAGGTCCGCTCGTGGACAGGGAAAAATACGTCGTCGCCGATGTAAAACAGCCATCCGGAAGACTGCTGGTCCCAGATTCGCCACTTTACAGTCGGCGAGATTTCCAGTTGGCCAATGGTGGGCGCACTCAGCCCATTGAAGTTGACGCCGACCTCGATCTGGTGTCCTAATCCCACAACTACACGCGGCGTGAAGGTAGCCAGGAAATCCACGGGGCGTGCCGTGCCGTCCAGTTCGACGTACACCTTGCCTTTGTCCAGAACGTCGGCGCTCGGTACATCAAAAACGGTTTGTTGCCCGTAGGTGCTGCTCGCTGCGAAGAGCACCAGAAACGGCACGTAACACTTCAGAAGCCTGGTTTTTGCAAGCCGTAACAAGGTAAGTCAGCATACCTTACCGCTATGTCCAGATGCCCTTAGAAGGTGATTGGCGCTTGCCCAAGAAAAAACCGGCTTTTACTGCGCCCGTAACTCCTTGCGCTATCGCGGCTGATTAGGCCCCTCAGGAGCCTGCCCCAAAAAAAGGAACCGCAGCGTGTAGACGACGCCTTCCTATCAAATTTCGGTCTGAGAGCGACGCGCTGCAAAAAAGCGGCATGCGTCTCCCTCGGCAGCAGTTGCTGCTGAACTTCGCGTGCAATGTCGAGGTCGTCGACCAAAGCCCTCCGGCGGCTCGCAGTAACTTGCGAAGTTATGACGATATTGCGAGGCCGTGTCGGCGATCGGGATTTGGTTCTCCAGCACCTGGCATGTTTATCGAGGTTTCGGCACCACCGTTTTTTTTTCGCCAGTCATTCGTACCGCAAGGCGACCAGGGGATCGACGCGAGTAGCCCGTCGCGCTGGGATGTAACAGGCTGCGCCCGAGACAAGCGCGAGCAGCACGACGACACCGACAAACGTCAGGGGATCATGCGCAGTTACTCCATAAAGCAAACTCCCCACCCATCGCATCGCTACCAGCGCTACAACGATTCCGATCGCGGCGCCCACGACTGTGAGCCGCCCGCCTTGTCCCAGAACGAGCCTCAAGATGTCCGCGCGCTCCCCGCCAAGCGCGATGCGAATGCCAATTTCACGGGCGCGCCGCGCAACCACATAAGCGAGCACGCCATAAAGTCCCAGCGCCGCGAGTAGCGCCGCCAAAAGCGCCAGCGAAACAGAAAGCACGGTGACCAGCCGGTCGTTTGACATCGAATGACTGAGCTGCTCCGTCAGCGTCCGCAGATTGTTGACGGGCAAGTTTGGATCGAGCCGTTGAACGAGCGAGCGAAGCGCTGCGGCCATAGGCGACGGATCGCGTTCGGTTCGGATGTAAAACGCCAGATGGCCAAGGTTCTTGTCTTGCGAATAAGGCATATACAGGAACGGGGCGATATCGCTGCGGGCGTCATCCCATTTACTGTCGCCAACGACGCCGACGATTTCCATCGGCAAGTCCCTAGAAAGTGTGCCCGCTCCGTGCGTGATGTGCAGGCCAATGGGGTTGCGTCCCGCGAAGGATCGCTGCGCGAGTTTTTCGTTGATGATGCAGACCTGTGGGCTCTCGGCTGCATCAGAGTCGGAGAATTCCCGACCGGCGATGAGCGGAATGCCCATCGTCGAAAAGTAGTTTGGGCCAATGTAGTCGTACATTGCGTCGGTATCGTCTCCAGGCTGCGGAACATGTCCAGGCTGCGGCACATAGCCTTCGGGCGTGAAGTTGGAGACGTAATCGTCGTTCGCGAAAATAGGAGCGGTGGAAATGCTCATGGAGCGCACACCGGGAAGCGCGGCAATTTCATTTCGCGCGCGATCGGCGAACGCAAGCGTCTGTGCGGGTGTGCTGCCATTCAAATCCGGCGCCACGGAAAATTGCAGCACGTGGCTGATGTTCACGCCGAGATTCGCGTGTTCCAGATTCATCAGCGTTCGCGCGAAAAGCCCCGCACCCGCCAGCAGCACTGCGGTGAGCGCCACCTGCGAAACGATCAGAACTTTGCGGAGGGGAAGGTTCGAGCCACCGACGGAAACGTTCGACCCCTGATCTTTCAGAGTGCTTTGCAGGTCGAGGCGAGTGGCGCGCATCGCTGGAGCCAAGCCGAACAGGATGGTGGTTGCTAACGTCAAGCCAATGGCGAACCACAGCACGCGAAAATCGAGAATGTTCGCCAAAACACCCATTCCGTTACCCTGAGGAATGGCGGCCGCGATGGCGTTCAAGCACCACCAAGCCAGCGCGATACCCGCCACACCTCCAGCAGTTGCGACAAGCAGGCTTTCAGTGAGGAGTTGGCGAATCAGCCGCGCGCGTTTCGCGCCCATGGCCAGACGCACGCCAATTTCCCGCTGCCGCGCTTCGCCGCGCGCCACCAGCAACCCGGCGAGGTTCGCGCAGGCAATCAGCAAGACCAGCCCGACCATGCTCATCAAGACGAGCAGTGGCTCTTCCGCGCCTTGCTGCAAGACCAAGCGGCCATGCGCGCCGCCTGCGAGCAACAGCGGCTTCGAGAGGTACCGCTTCCAATCGTCCCCGGAGAGCTTGAGCAGCTTGGCGTCGGATTCCAGAAGCGGCTGATAAATCGGCTGCAGCTCTGCCTGGGCGCGAGCAAGCGTTATTCCCGCCTTGAGCCGGCCCATGACCGGCAGCCAGCGATCGGTGCGATCCTCGAGCGTTTGATTCGGGTTCGGCGCCATTTGCGCTTTCATAGTGACAGGTATGAAAAGGTCCGGCGTTAAACCGATTTGGACGCCGAAGAATCCTTTGCGAGCCACGCCGACAACCGTCAGCGGAACGCCGTTCACGGTGAGCGGCTCGTCCAAGATGGATGGGTCGTTCCCGAATTGCCGCGACCAGTAGGAGTAGCTCAGAACCGCGACCGTATTCCCGCCGGGAGCGGACTCATCGCTCGAGGTGAACAGGCGGCCCAGCGCTGGCTGCACTTCGAGCGTCTGGAAGAAATTGCCGCTGACCAGGTCTGCGTGCGCGGCCTGCGTCTCACCGTGACCGGAAACGTTCACCGTAATCCGGCGGCACCCCAGAAGGCCGGAAAACACCGTCGCCCGTTCGCGCAGATCTCTGTACGTCGGGTAGGAAAACGACTGTGCCCCTTGGTCGATATCGCCCCAGGTATGCCCATGATTTGGCCCTGGCGAGCGCAAGATGACAAGCTGCTCCGGATGCGGCGCGGGCAAATCGCTCAGCAAGATTTGGTTGGTCAGCGAGAAGATGGCGCTGTTGGCGCCGATGCCGAGCGCGAGCGTGGTGACGGCAACGACGGTGAAACCGGCGGACTTCCGCAGAGTGCGTGCGGCATAGCGCAGGTCCTGCGTGGTTTGTTCGAGCCACACGCAGCCCCAGGTGTCTCGGGTTTCTTCCTTGAGGTACGTGGGATTGCCGAAGGTGCGCATGGCGGCGTGGCGGGCTTCTTCGGGGCGCATGCCGGCGGCGAGGTTTTCAGCGATCTGCTGATCGAGATGAAACTGGAGTTCGTCGTTCAATCGCTGCGTGCTTCGATGGCGGCGGAAGAGAGTTTGAATGCGGAGCCAGAATCGCCGAATCCACAACATGACATCACCACCCTAAGTTGTCTCTACGACCAGATTGATTGCCGCGGAGAGGCGGCTCCAGTTGGCGGCTTCCTTTTCGAGCTGGGCGCCCCCGGCTGCGGTCAACGAATAAAACTTGGCCTCGCGGCCCGTTTCGGTTTCTTTCCATTTGGCTTTGATCCAGGCTTTTTGTTCCAGACGATGCAAAGCCGGGTACAGCGAGCCTTGCTGGACTTGCAACACCTCGCCTGAGATTTGTTGAATGCGTTTCGCGATCGCCCACCCGTGCTTGGCTTCGAGCGAAAGAGTCTTGAGAATTAAAAGGTCGAGTGTTCCTTGCACGAGATCGTTGGGCTTAGCCATACTATGGTTATCTACAATAGTGATTGTAGATTGTCAAGGGGTGCCAAACGTGGGTGGCCCGTGCTCATCTCGGCCTCCTTCGCTCCGAGCGCTGTTAGGGTGAACCCCGGAACAGTCTACTCGACCCGTCGTGCGGCCGGCCTCGTTATCTGCGCAAAGGAAACATCGTTCCGACGGGATCGCAAATCTCCTGATACCCCTCGAAGCTGCACGTGCGCGTTGCGAACAACTCTGTTATGGTGCTGGTTCAGTTGTATGAAGCATTGGGAGGCGGCTGGCAACAAGGAGCGAGCAAGGACAGACTCGGGTTGCCACCTAGAGGCATTATGTGGGTGTCCAAAGGGCCCTTGAGGGTCAGCGAGGCACCATGCAAGAATCAGGAAGTGGCAATAAACTCAGAGACTTAGCGGTTTTTCTTGGGTTTTCTTCAAAGAGTCCGAAACAATCCCATCGGCTCCACCAGCCGAGACTTTCCCGTCCTTCGCCTTCCATCAGGGGATCCCTTAACGCCGGGGTATTGCGCGAAGTTGTGGCCTTGTAAAAGGGGCGATCGTCATCACAGCGCACGTGGGCTCAAGACGGAGCGGGCCGAGGAGGGCACCCCTATTCGTGCCGCAACGCCTGTATGGGGTCCGAGCGCATTGTTCGTCGTGCAGGGAGATAGCAGGCTGCAAGGGCAACCAGGATTAGAGCTGACGTCACCGTTAAATATGTCAGCAGATCATTGGGACCGACCGTCAAAAGATTACTAATCGCCTTTGACATCGCAAGTGCCGCACCGATTCCAATCGCGAGGCCGATACTGACGAGCACTGCTCCCTGGCGCAAGACCATGACTATTATCGACCGGGGCACTGCCCCCAGGGCAATGCGTATGGCAATCTCCGGTCTGCGTTTGCGGACGGAATAAGACAGAACGCCGTAAACGCCAATCACGGATAGCACAAGCCCGAGACCACCGAGAGTCCCGACCAGCACGGCACCGAGTTGAAAGATTAGCAGTCCGTTGAGTGTGTCAATGGCACGCGCCATCGGCTGCGCGTCGAATACTGGCAAAGTTGGCTCAAGACTTAGCACCAATCGTTGCAATTCCAAGACCTTGGCTGCTGCGTCGCCGTTCACGCGAACAACGAGTGTCTGCAAGGAGGTTAGACCGCTGGAATAGTGCTGTTGCAGCGGAACAAGGAAACTTGGCACGATGTTGCCGGTGACGCCAGCGACGCGCCAGTTCTTAGCCACACCGACTACCTCCATGGCGTGCTTGGAGTCCCGCCCGATGGTAAAGTGGCGGCCGAGCGGATCCTGGTTAGGCCAATAGCGCTGTGCCATGGCCTGATTGATGATGGCAACGAAAGGCGACTTTGCATCGTCGGCTTCAGTGAAAATACGTCCCTTGATAAGTGGGATCTTAATTGTTTCGAGATACCCTGGAGTTATCACGCTGAACATTGCGCCTGGAGCCCGGCGGCCAGGCTCAGAATGCTGTCCTTCAATGGTGAGTGAGTCCGCGTCGTTGTAGTAGCTGAGTGGAATGGAGCTCGTAAGGCCGGCACTCTCCACACCGGGCAGAGATCTTACGCGGTCAAGCAGGCTCTTGTAGAAAGCCAGGCCTTGGGCTTCGTCGTAGCCGATTTCGCCTGGGTCCATGCTGATATCGGCCACGTGGTTTGCGTCGAAACCAAGATCGCTCCGTTCCGCGACCTTCAGGCTACGAACAAACAGTCCCGCGATAATAAGCAGCGTGAACGAGCCGGCAACCTGCACCACGACAAGAGTGCTGCGCAGCGCATGTTTTCCGCCAAGCAAGCTACGGGCTACTTGGTGCAGCAGACTATTTACATCCGCTCTTGAGGCACCGAAGGCGGGTAAAAGCCCAACAGCGACACCCGTTGCCATGGTCACCAGCATCGCGTCAATAAAGACCCGCCAATCAAGGCCGAAATCGAGGTGCACCGGCAACTCGCTGTGCAGGTCCAGAGTGCTAAGCAGGTAGCTCACCCAGCGGCCCAAAACGACACCCACGACTGCGCCGAGCACGGACAGCAGGAGGCCTTCTGTCAGCAGTTGTCTAACCAGCCGCCCGCGGCTTGCACCAAGCGCGGCGCGAATGGCCATTTCTCCTTCACGGACGGTCGCCCGCACGAGCGAAATATTGGCCACATTTAGGCAGGCAAGTAAAAGTATGATGATAACCAAACTGAGCAACATACTGCAGATCACCAACATTGTCTTGCTGGGATCAGGATTCGGACGCGCCTGTAGTTCAGGAAATGCCATCAACCGCGAATCCTTCTCGGCAGCGGGAAACTGTTGGGCCATGCGGTGGGCTACCACACCTAGCGCAGCACTTGCTTGCGATAGAGTTTGGTCCGGCAGCAAGCCTGCCCCTACTGACATGCTTCGCAACGTGCGATTTTGGTAAGCGTCAGCCGAAGGCCATGTTGACAACGGTGTAACGATTTTGGACTAAGCGGCGTTGCGGGAGTCCGCGGTGATCTCGGGAGCGATGTTCCAGGGCAAGAGCTGGTCGATCTGGTTGACCGGATGTTCCGCGATGCGCGACAAGACGTTTCGCAGATAGCCTTCTGGGTCGATACCGTTCAGTTTTGCGCTTCCGATCAGACTGTACATCGCCGCTGCACTTTCTCCGCCGCCATCGGATCCGGCGAAAAGGAAGTTTTTTCTGCCCAGCGCCACCACACGTAATGCTCGTTCCGCGGTGTTGTTGTCTACCTCCAGTCGACCGTCATCGCAGTAGCGCAGCAAAGCTTCCCATCGTCCCAACGCGTAACGAATGGCCAGCGCCGTATCGGATTTTCTGGAAAGTTTGTTCAAGGTCTCTTCGAGCCATTGCTTTAGAGATTCCAGTTGCGGGCGGCTCCGTTCGTCGCGAACCTGGCGGCGTTCTTCGGGCGAGCGTCCACGGATGTCATTCTCCACTGCATACAGCCCCGCGATTCGTTCTAACGCCTCGCTTGCCACCGGCGAGCGGTGCGCCTCCTGCAGGTCGTAGAACTTCCTGCGTACATGCGCCCAACAAGCGGCCTCTTGGATCTTACCAGCGGCGTAGATCTGCTCGAACCCCGCGTAGCCGTCGGCTTGCAGCGTCCCTTGGAACACGCTCAGATGCGCCCGCGGATGTTCCCCTTTGCGATCCGGCGTATAGCAGAACCACACCGCCGGCGGCTGCTGGTCTCCCGCCGGCCGATCGTCGCGCACGTACGTCCATAACCGCCCGGTCTTGGTCTTCCCCAACCCAGGGGCTAACACCGGAACCGGGATGTCATCCCCATGCAGCTTCGTCCCGCTCATGACGTGCCGTCGCAACGCTTCCACTAGCGGCTTGACTAACCGGCTGCAGCCACCCACCCATTCCGCCAGCGTCGACCGCTCCAGCGGCACTCCCGCCCGCGCATAGATCTCCGCCTGTCGATACAGAGGAAGATGATCGCAATATTTTGAGACCAACACGTGGGCTAACAGCCCCGGACCAGCGATTCCACGCTCGATCGGCCGGCTCGGTGCCATCGCCTGCACGATGCGATCACAACGCAGGCAGACCCGCTTCGAGCGTACATGCCGGATCACCTTGAAGTGTTCTGGCACGTACTCCAGCATTTCGGAGACATCCTCGCCCAGATGCTTCATCTCTCGCCCACAGTCCGGACAGTCCTTCTGCTGTGGTGTATAGGTTCGTACTTCGCGCGGAAGATGTGCCGGCAGCGGTCGTCGCGCCGGACGGGCTACCGGTGAAGCGGCGGCAGATTCCACAGGCGCGAGGTCCCTGGCGCGACTCGCTTCGAGTTCTCCCAGCCGCAGCTCCAGCTGCTCGATCTGCCGGTCCAGCTTCTCCGACTTGCGCCCGAACTGCATGCGCTGCAGCTTAACGATCAGCAGCTTCAGTTGTTCGATTTCGCTATCGCGCGAAGCAAGCTGTTCGTCTTTCGAAAGAAGTTGTTGGTGCTGTGCGACGATCAGTGTTTTCAGTTCTTCGGGATTCAGTTGATTCAGATCAGGCAGGGCCACGCGCTCAGTCATCGTAAGCGCAGTATGTCAGAAACAAAATTCTTGGCAAATCAATTGTTGCTAATTTCTTTTACACCGCCAGCTGTGGCTGGTAACTTCGCACCGGCCGGCGCCAGTCGATCCCCTCAAGCAACATCGATAACTGTGCTTGCGTCAGCGCCACGGTTCCGCTCGTCGCTTGTGGCCAGAAAAATTTCCCTCGCTCGAGTCGTTTCGCAAATAAACACAGCCCATCGCCCGACCACCACAGGAGTTTGATCAGATCCCCACGCCGCCCACGGAAAACGAAGACGTGGCCTGAGAACGGATTCTCCTGAAGAGCGTTTTGCACCATCCCGCTCAGCCCGGTAAAACCACGCCGCAGATCGGTGACTCCGGCGGCGATCCAGATGCGCGTTCCTGCCGGCAGCCCGATCATCTCGCTAAGCACTCCAGCACGGCACGCAGCGCTGTCACGTCTACCGAACCTGCAATACGCAGCGTTCCTCGCAGAAGCTCTATTTCCATCGTTCCTGAGGACGACCCCGTGCCGTCATCCTTCCACGCTTTCATGGGTTGCTCCTTCTTAACCTTCACTGGCAGAAGCGGCGTGGCAATGCTGATGCCCAACCGTCCTTCGCGATACAACTTCCGCCAATAGAAAACCTGGTTTGCATTCACATCGTGCCGGCGAGGTCACGGTGGGTGACGATTCGAGGGGCACCTGACCGGCCCCGGAAACAGCCGTGGGCCTTGATGTGGACAATTTGCCGGAAAAACGATCAAAACGAAATTACCCGGTAACATGTAGTCTCTCAGTAACAGCTATGGATTCTTGGCCTCTCGACAGGTAAGATGTCTCCGCTTCCATTGCCACCCCGGCTGGTCAATGGCGATTGCGTGTCGGCGCGGGGTGCGGAATGCCATCGTTAAGACCGGTGTCGTCGTCCGCTGAGTCTGCATTCCTCGAGGTATCTTCAACACTGTGGTTGCCTGGGCAGGTCCTTCACGTTCTTCCCATTGTCTTGTTCTGCGTTGTGATGTGGGTTTCGCCCATTGAGGCGGCTCCCCAACAATCTCCGACATCGGCCGCCGGCCCGGATTCCATAGACGGCGTAACGGTGCAGATGGAGCCGGTTGTGCCATACGAATTTCGCGGCGACCTGCGCAACTTGCCGCAGCTTCCCGCCGCCGGCGGAGCCCGGACACGCCCAGCTCTTCCCGTGCGTCACGCTCCGCCTTCGAACAAGACCTTCGGCACGCCTTCAGCACTAGAGGGACAGCAGGCACAGCCGCCCGCCAATATTGTCCTGCCGCAGACACCAGCGCCAAGCCCAACTCAAAATTTTGCCGGAATGAGTTCGAGTGACTCCTGCTCCGGCGGCTCATGTGGAGGAGGTGCGATACCACCGGACCCGAACGGCGATGTGGGCCCAAACCATTACATCGAAGCAGTCAACTCTGCCTATGCCATTTACAGCAAGACAGGCGCACTGCTGGCGTCCTTCACAGAGGATTCGCTGTGGAGTGCTTCCGGATCGACTACGACTCCATGCGGCAACGGTAATGCTGCGGGTGATCCCATCGTGGTCTACGATCCCCTAGGCGACCGCTGGATTCTCGCTCACATTGGCTCTGCCTTCTCCAGCAACAACAACCCGACTCCACCCTTCTACGAATGCATTGCGGTCTCCAAGACCGGCGACCCAGTGGGAGGCGGATGGTGGTTCTATCCACTGCGCATGGACCCTGGCGGTACAAGCACGCCCCCTGTCCCCCCGAATGGAACGTTCAACGACTATCCCAAGTTTGGAATTTGGACTGACTGTCTCTATATGTCCGCCAACGGGTTCGATAGCTCGGGAACCTTCACGGGCGCTATGTATGTTTCAGTCAGTCGAAGTGATTTGGAAAGCGGAGCAGCCCTTACCTGGTCGCTCGGGTATACAAACAATGGCTCGGACCCTTTCACGATGATCCCCAGCAATTTGCGCGGCACGCCTCCTCCTGCGGGCACGCCCAATTACTTTGTCTCCGAATCCCAAATGCTGAATACTTTCGCGTTTGAGGTGAGAAAGTTTACCGCCGGGCCTAACTGCGGTGGCGGGGGCACGCTGAGTGGCGCGACAAATGTGAGCCAAGCAAGCTATGCGTCCTCGCCGGGGAGCATGAACGGTATCGTCCCGCAACCCGGCACGAACCAGTTACTCGACGCAATCGATGATCGTTTGATGCAAAAGGTGCAATACCGGCGCGTCGGCAACACCGAATCGCTCTGGGTGGTGCACAACGTGATAGGCGTTTCGGGCGGCCCTGTGCAGCCCCAATGGGCGCAGCTTGACGTCACTGGCGGTACGATCGCCACTACGCCAGTCCAGCAACAGATTTACGCGCCGGATACGACGCTTAACCGCTGGATGGGCAGCATCGCCGCCGACAAGCAAGGAAATGTTGCGCTAGGCTACAGCACTTCGAACGGAACATCTCCGAATTTTCCGAGCATCGCTTACTCCGGCCGACTGGCAACCGATCCGCTCAACGCGTTACCGCAAACGGAGGTGCAGCTCGTCGCCGGCGCGGGCTCGCAAACAGGAATTGATCGTTGGGGAGATTATACTGGAATGAGTGTCGACCCCTCCGATGACTGCACCTTCTGGTACGTCAACGAGTACTACAGCAGTCAGGCTAATGGCGGTGCAGGAAACTGGCAGACACGAATCGGCTCGTTCAGCTTTCCTTCGTGCACCAACGCTCCGGCAGCAGCGCTGACCCCATCCAGCATCGCGTTCAACAGCCAGCTAGTGGGAACGACAAGCACAACCAGCAATGTGCAGCTCACCAATACAGGCTCGGCGACGCTGAACATCAGCTCGATTGCTCTGACTGGGACCGATTCTTCTCAATTCGCGCTGGTCGCGCCAACCAGCGGTACCCCGACGTGTCCCCAGGGAACCAGCAGCCTCAACGCGGGCAATTCCTGCTTTATGGGCGTGCAGTTCACGCCCACCTCGGGAGCATCAAAGAGTGCAAGTGTGAGCGTGACCGACGACGCATCTGGCAGTCCCCAGACGGTCGCCCTGACCGGTGTCGGCGTTCAGCCTGCTCCGGCGGTGACGCTGAACCCGGGCAGCACACCTTTCAGTAACCAGTTGATAGGAACCCAGAGCGCTACAACCAACCTGCAGCTCACCAACTCCGGTACAGCGACGTTGAACATTACCGCTATCTCCCTGACGGGAACTGACTCGGCCCAATTCGCGCTGGTGACGCCCACGAGCGGCTCACCGATATGTCCCCAGACAGCCAGCACCCTCAGTGCCGGCAATTCCTGTTTCCTGGGAGTTCGATTCGCGCCCACTACGATAGGGACCAAGAGCGCGAATGTGTCTGTATCCGATGACGCGTCAGGCAGCCCGCAGATGGTTAGTCTGTCCGGCACCGGCATCAATCCGGAGGCGACGCTGAGTCCCCCGAGCCTGACGTTCAGCCAGCCGGTGGGATCGAGCGCGACAATGAACATCCAGCTCTCCAACACGGGTACAACTCCGCTGAGCATCACTTCGATCACACTCGCCGGGACCGATTCGTCTCAGTTTGCGCTGGTAGCGCCAGCTGGCGGCAGCTCCCCAGCATGTTCCTTCGGGGGCAGCACCATTAACGCGGGCAATTCCTGCTTTATGGGCGTGCAGTTCTCGCCGACATCTACAGGCGCGAAGACGGCCAGCGTAAGCGTGACGGATAACGCGCCGGGCAGTCCACAAACCGTTGCCCTGTCCGGCCTCGGACCAGCAATCACGATATCTCAAACCACGTTGGCTTTTGGCGACGTAAACCTAGGACTCGCATCGGCAACGAGTAATATACAGCTGACCAACTCAGGCACCGCGCCGCTGAACATCACGTCGATCACGCTAACCGGGACCGATCCCACCCAATTCTTGCTAGTAGCGCCGACCAGCGGCTCACCGGCGTGCGCCCAGGGAGCAAATAGCATTAGCCCTGGCAATTCGTGTTTTCTCGGCGTGCAATTCAAACCCACGGGAACGGGCCCGCGCAGCGCAAGTGTTAGCGTGGCGGATAATGCGTCCGCGTCGCCTCAGGCCACCGCGCTGAGCGGTCTGGGAGTAGACTTCAACGTGGTCGCGGCGCCGCCGACAACCGTGACCGTCGCGGCAGGTACCAGCGCCACCTTCACGATCGACCTGACCACCACCGGCGGGCCTACGCAAACGGTGACCTCGTTTTCCGCCTCGGGTAATCCGGCAGATACAAGCGTGAATTTTAGCGCGCAGTCCATCCCGTCGGGAACGTCTGCGTCCAGCACTGTCATGACGGTCACTACGATGAGCAGGTCGCACGGTTGGCCTTCGTCGAGGCCGTTCCGCTCGCCGGTTCAGCGTCCTTTGTTGTTTTATGCTCTCTGGTGCCTGACAGTGGGAAGTGCGTTCTTGTTCTTGAAGGGGAGCTGGATGAAGGAGAAGAAATTGGTTCGCGTTTGCGCCTTAGGCGTGGCCTTACTCGCATGCGCAGCGTTTCAGGGATGCGCCCAAAACATGACGCCGAGCGGCGGAACGCCGGCAGGCACATCGACCATCACCGTCACAGCCACAGGTGGCTCTGTTTCGCGAACGACAACGGTCATCCTAACTGTGCAATGAGATCCACCAACCTTCACTGAAGTTCTGGGTAGAGTCTTCGTGTAAGTCTAGATAGCTGCCACGGTCTTGAAGAAGGAGGCAGAATGCGAAGGGATCGAATCTCGAACGGTCACATCGGCTGACGAGCACGAGTTTGCCCAGGTCGAGGGAAGTGCTCCGGCAGCACGTTCCTCTCACACCTCAGTTCGATCACTTGCTCCCCTCTGGGCGAGGCGGAAT
>DATAIH010000149.1:0-3386 GCA_036262755.1 Candidatus Acidiferrum sp. | reverse complement strand
TGATTACGATCATCCCGGAATCGTGATCACGATCGATCGGAATCACTGATCACGATGCTCCGGAATACGCAGTTTTGTTCTACCAATTCGTTCTTTGGGTTGAAATATGAGACTTCGGATGGCAAAGACCTCTCTCTTTTTTCAGATGGGATTTTCAAAACATCGGCCGAAGCACTAGAATATCCGTCACACACTACCCACTCGCCCCAGCGACAAGCTGCACGAACTTTGTAGATCCGCAGAGAACCGAAATCTATTTTCACACCATCGAACACGAGAGTTCCCTTTTTTACTCTTATGCGTGGCAAGACGTTGAATTCTTTCTTGTTCCGGCTCAAAACTTCGGCACTACCAAATGGAATCACAATCCCCGGTTTAATTTCGATCCCTTGACTTGGACTGTCGTGCTGAATCCTGACCGGTGTAAGGAGTATCTCATCATTCTGGAATTCAACGATCGTAGGTGGCGGCTGAAGATAAAGGTATCTACCTGCAGGTGGCTGTGATTCGGACGCAGTTCCCAATATCAGAGCAACCAGGATTCCCATTCTAATAATCATTGCGAGTTTCTCCTCCGCCGCCTAAGCAATGAACCAAAGGTCTATCTCGCCCCTTTCGCTAAGGCGTCCAGTCCCATCCTTTGGCCATATTCGCTGTCGGCCTCGATGTGGCCAAGTTCTGAGAACGAGAGGACCGTGAGACATTGAAGGGAAGACGGGGTTGGACCGCCTCCATCGTCACGATAGACTCTCTCGCCGTCATGAACTGCGCCGTATCGAGCCGCTCACAAAACTGCCCAGCCTGAGGCCCTGATTCTATAGCGCGTTGCCGAGCTTCCGAATCGCGTCTCTATCACGGTTCGTGGGCTTTAGCGTGTGCTCAGTCCGTGCCTTCTATTAACCAGATTCGCGGATCACTGACAGGCGCCGCAGCTCCAAGCGGCAATCAAAGACATTCACCGACCCCTGGCTCTAAGTGGAGGTTTTCCATGCAGGATTCAGTCGAGCGGCCAATCACCAGGCTCACCGAAGGAGAACTAGCAACGGCCAGGGCCATCATTGCCAAGGTCAAGTGGAAGACAACCACTTCCAAGCGGTATGAAAAGTGTCCGCATTCCTACGTGAGGCAGTGGGCGCCGGAGGGGATCACGATACCGGAATGGGATCAATTAGCCGACCTCGTGGAGCGTGGCAGCGTTCCTGGGATATGGCACGATCCGAGCGGCAAGCCGCATCGCTACCAGTATCTGGTCGTGGACGGGTACTGCTATTGGCTCGTCCAAGACATTCTGAACCGGGCTGACGTGAGCACCATCCAAATCGCCGCGCCGCCATTGCGCTCGACGTATGTATAATCACCCAACCGATGTCGTTGTGCGAGAACAGGATGCCCCGTTCCTCGAAGAGGGTTTCCTTGCGGATGACTTTATTGATGAGCTCGAGGATTTCGCCGACCGTGGACCCGGGCGGCACATCCAACACGCGCTTCGGCAGTTTATCGATTTGGCGGCGGAACTCTTGTTCAATGCGATTTGATGGTTTGAAGGGCATTTGTCGTTTTCACGTTTTCGCGGCTTCGTAGCATACGAAATCATGAGGCCGGCGCCCTGATATTTTTGACAGTTTCACGAAATTCCTCGTGATGGCATTAAACAAGAATCACCTATATCGATTGCAACTCGACAGGGAGCCTGCTGCCCGGCCGTGCGGTCTGCGACTCCTGCGTGCCTGCAACCGGAGCTACGATGAAGATCCTTGTCTGCCGCGGTCTCGCCCGCCTGGCCGTCTTTGCTTGTTTTGCGGTTTCGACGCTTCTTGCCCAACCGGCAACCCAACCGCCTTCGCCCGCGGCCGCCTCCACCGTCCCGGCGCCCCTGATTGCCCGTGTGCAGTCCGTGATCGATGCCGACACCCCGCGTCTGCTTGAAATCTTCAAAGACCTGCACCGCAATCCCGAGCTCGCCTTCACCGAGACCCGCACCGCCGAAATCGTCACGCGGGAATTGCAAGCGCTTGGCTACGAAGTTACGACCGGCATCGGCAAAACCGGTGTCGTCGGCGTATTGCGCAACGGACCGGGACCTACCTTGTGGGTGCGCGCCGACATGGATGCCATCCCCATCAAGGAAACGACCGGCTTACCCTGGGCCTCCACCCGCACCCAACTGCTCAATGGCTCCCAGGTGCCCGTCATGCATGCCTGCGGCCATGACGCCCATATCGTCTGGCTGCTGGCCCTGGCCAAGACCATGAAGTCCCTCAAAGCCGACTGGTCCGGCACCCTCGTCGTTTATGCGCAACCGGCCGAGGAGATGATCCAGGGAGCCCAGGCCATGGTCGACGATGGCCTCTGGAAGCGCGGCTTTCCCAAGCCC
This sequence comes from Candidatus Acidiferrum sp., assembly GCA_036262755.1. GTDB lineage: Bacteria > Acidobacteriota > Terriglobia > Acidiferrales > UBA7541 > Acidiferrum. Next base: position 1,012 of record DATAIH010000149.1, on the reverse strand, counting down.
GACTTCGCGCTGGCCTCGCACGCCATACCCGGGCCCGTCGGCAGCGTCGCCAGCGCGCCCGGCACGCGCATGGCCGGTTCCGACCAGATCGACGTCACCTTTTACGGCGTCGGCGGACATGGTTCCGCTCCCGAACTCGCGATTGACCCGGTCATCATGGCCGCCCAAGCCACCCTGGCCTACCAGACCATCGTCAGCCGGACGGTTGACCCGCAGGCCGCCGCCGTACTCACCGTTGGCGCCATTGAATCCGGTAACGCCAACAACGTCATTCCTGACCGCGCCACGCTCTTGTTGAGCCTGCGCTGGTTTGATCCGGCCGTGCGCGATCGCATGATCGCCCGCATTGACGAGATCAGCTCCGGCATCTCCAGCGGGGCCGGCATGCCGCCTGAAAAAAAGCCGACGCGCGTGATGAAGGGGACGGTCGGGCCCCTGGTGAATGACAGCGCTCTAGTCGCGCGCGTCAACCCCTCGCTGAAAGCGCTGCTGGGAGAGGAGCACGTGCTGCCGCAGTTTCCTGCAGTGATGGGCTCCGAAGATTTCCAGGAGGCCTTCGCCGGAAAGGATGTGCCGTATATTTTCCTGCTCAATGGTGTGGCGCCGCCCGAGATGTTTGCCTCCGCGCGGGCTGCCGGACGAGCCTTTCCGTTTGCCAATCACAACCCTAATTTCTTCGTCGATCTGGCGGCCATCCCGCTCGGCGCCAAGATCAACACCGTCGCAGCCTTGGCACTGCTCCAGCTTCCGCCCCAAGCCGAAGTCTCCGCTCGCCCGCCCCATAGAACATCACCAGGCTCACCGAAGGAGAACTAGCAACCCAAATGCGCCCAAAAAGGGAAACGGCTTGGGAGTGGAGCCTCCTAAGCCGTTTGTCGTCAACTAAGAAATGGTTGCGGGGGTCAGATTTGAACTGACGACCTTCGGGTTATGAGCCCGACGAGCTACCAGGCTGCTCCACCCCGCACGTTTACTATAGCGGACTCCGAGCGGTCCGTCAAACTCGGTAACG
>DATAIH010000148.1:0-25589 GCA_036262755.1 Candidatus Acidiferrum sp. | reverse complement strand
GCTCACGAGCTTCGACCGCCGCGTCCGCCACTCGCAAATTGCGGTTTTCGACCACGCCTAAACTCTGCCGCTCAGGAAAAAGCTGTCTTCGTGCACGAGGGTTTAACCACTTGCCGCCAAGGCTTCTCGACCAGTTAGCTCCGTGACCAAAAACTCCATCACGGCGCGGGCGTCTTCCCTGCCACTCTTCAGCCGGTCATCGGCCCGCCGCAAAGCGCCTAATCCCGCAAGCAGGTGCGCTTTCGGAATTCTCCTTGCGCTCTCGAGCGCCAACACCGCCTGCTCCGGCCGCATCCCTAGTGTCCGCGCCGCCTGCCAGCCGTTCGTGACGCCGCCGAGTTCGCTGGCCTCGATCAGCTTCCGGTACATCCAGGTAATCGCGCCCAGCATCTGGAGCGGCTGTTCGCCTTCGCGCAACAGGCGGTCCAGAAACCCCAGAGCCTGCTTCCCTTGGCGGGAGGCCAGCATGTCTGCCAGCTCCCAGACCGTGGTCGTCTTCTCGGAAACTACCAGCGCGCGGAGGTCTTCCCGTCGAACCTGTTTTCTCCCCGCCGCAAACGTTGCGAGTTTGTCGATTTCCGTCTTCAGCCGCATCAAATCCGCTGCCACGAACTCCGCCAGGTCTTCGGCCGCTCCGGGTTCGAATTCGATGCCCTGCTCTTTAGCCATCGCGCGAGCCAGCGCCACTGCGGCGGCCTGGCGCTCGTCGAGGTTTTCGCCCAGCCCGCACTCCACCACCAGCGCTTTCTCGGTCAGCAGCTTGCCCCACCTCATGCGCTGATCCAATTGCACGGCTTCGATGACCAGCACGGTGAACGGCGCTGGATCTTTCAGGTAGGCGGCAAGAAGCTCGACGGCGTCATCGCGGCTTTTCTCTCCGAGGTTTTCGATGGCCTCGGCGTCCTCGAGGTAAACCACTTGTACCGGCGAAAGCATCGCCATGGTTTGCGCCTGTTCGAGCGCCGCTTGCGTCTCTCCGCGGTCCGCCGAATATCGCGACACGGCCCACGGCCGCGCGGCAGCCGGCACGTATCTCTCCAGCAGCAACGTGCGGCAGCTGTCCCGCAAATAAGGCTCTTCTCCCAGCAGCAAAATTGCCGGGATGGGTTTCCCCTTCCCGAGCCGCGACGGCAACGCATTGGCCGAAATCCGTGTCATTTCGTCTTCCCTCGCCGATCAAGTCCAACCGCAGATGAACTCGCCGCTTCCCTATTCTTCTCTGCTTCCCTACCTTCCCTGGTAAGGGGAATCATTCCGAAGCGCGGGAACTAGCTTTCTTGGCCCTTGCTAGTAGTTCTCCGTCACCGCCGCCACCAGCCGCGCCGCAAAATCCTGCGCCAGCCGATCCAGCGCCGGATCCTGCTCTTCGAAAAAGCTTTTCACATCGGTCGAGATCTCGTATTCGTTGCGAAACAGAAAGTTGTCCGTGTGATAGAGCACTTTTCCTGTTTCACGGTCTTCAAAGGTGACCTCACACTTCACCGTCACGAGCATCGTCGTGGCCCGGCCTGTCGCGGTATCAAACAGTAGCGGCACGGCTTCGAGGCTCAGCACTTTCCCCCGCAGGACAGCATCGCCATTGGCCGGGTCGGACACCACGCGATACTGGGTCTTCGCCAAAAACTCGTGAACCGTCGCCGCTGTCAATCTCTGCTCGATCCGGTAGCTCGTGGTCTTATTTTCCAGCGCCGGCACGGCAATCACGTGAATGTTCTTCGGTAGCCCCTCACTTCGCCCCGCGACGTGGTAGCCGCAGCTCGAAAGGACAGCGCTTGCTACCACAACCCCAAAACCGACGCATGCGATTCTCACAGGAGCTTCTCCGCCAGCTTCACCGCATTCCATGCGGGTAGTCGAACATTATCCGCCGCTCCCCAAAACCACCACGTCCCCGAGACAGCCGGGTCCGACTGCGGAACGCCAAGCTGAATGGTATGTTCTCCCGCGGCACTCACGTTGCTCGGGGTGCCGTCCTCATCTTTAGCCACGGAAAATCCAGCTTCCCTGCACGCGTTGCTGACCGATTCGCTATCCGCTACCCGAGGATCCAATTCCGCACAGGCAGAAAACATCATGCCGTAAAACGTCGGCGCATGAAGCACCTGCAGAGTCGGCAGCACCGCACTGTGGTTCGCGACGCATGCGCTGACCTCTTCCCGAACGGCCTTCCGCACGCGGGCGAGGTTCTGCCGGCTCGCAGACCCATATCGCTCCAATAGGTTGAAGGCTACCTGGGTGTCGAAAACCGGCTTTCCGACCGCTTGAAACGAAAGCAACTGCCCGGTCTGGCTCTCGAGTTCTTCGATACCGGCCCTTCCCGCTTCTGAGACCGGCCGAAAGAAGGTAACGCTCAGTCTCCTCAATCCCGCGGGCCTCAGCCCGAACGAGAGTGAGGTGGCGGCAACTGCAGCGGCCGAAGGAATCCAGAACTGCGTGCCATTTGAAGTAAATCGCGTGCTCCAAAACTCATCAAGCTTCGGAAACCAAGGGCTAGCGGTTTGGTCCTTCGCCGAGACCTTGCCCTTAAAATCGATCGCAACGGCCCCAGCCGCAAGAGCGGCAGCGAAGTTGCGCTGCGCAAATTCAGGAGACCCGGTGAAAAACACGAAGCGCGCGCGTTCGAAGCTGCCCTCGTCGACGGGCTGGATCACAACGGGTTCTCCGCCGGCTTCGGTCAGTGTTCCCGCCGCGTCTTCTTCATCCAATAGCCGCAGATCCCAACCGGCAAACGTGCTTTCTTCAAGCAGGGTCTTCAACTCCGCGCCGAGCAGCGAAGACGCACCCGCAATCACAATGCGATGAGATTCCCTTTCGATCGAAGGCATGAATCACACAGCCCGCGAAGCCACCCGGTGCCGTACGAAGCGGATGACATGCAACGTAACCCCAACAATCGCATAGGACGAGGCGATCAGAAACAAAACCGATTCCGACCACCTCCAGATTGCGGCGCAGAGCAGAGCCAGGAGGACCACGGCAAGAGACGGCTGCTTCCGCGTCCAGGGGATGTCTTTAAAGCTGTAAAACCGAATCGTGCTGGTCATGAGCGCGGCCAAAGCCAGCGTGATACAGATCCACGCAATAGACCACCTTTCATCCTGCAAGGGCGCGGGAAAGGCGTGGACCGTTGCTGCAATAACTCCCGCAGCGGCGGGGGTGGGCATTCCGATGAAATACTTCGAGCCTCCCGGAGCCATGCCCTGCACGTTGAAGCGCGCGAGCCGCCAGGCGCAACAGACAACAAACGCGAAACAAAACCACCACCCAAAATGTCCGATCTGTTGAATGAAAGCAGAAGTTCCAAATCCCGGCAGATGCCGGACGCCCCAGGCGTAGGAAAGCAAGGCTGGCGCAATCCCAAAGCTGACGACATCGGCGAGCGAGTCGAACTGAATGCCGAAATCGGTATTGGCCTTGAGTAGGCGGGCCAGCCGCCCGTCCAGCGTATCGAACAACATCGCCAAGCCAATGGCTTTCGCTGCGCGGTCCAGATCGTCCCCATTGCCCGTCAGCGTGACCGCAGACGCATACCAGCCGCAAACAAGATTTCCAACCGTGAATAAGCTAGGCAGGAGAAATATGCCGCGGCGGCGAAACCTTTGGCGGCGAAACTTCCGCTCGGTGAAGGGGATCTCGTGTTGGCCGGGCTCTGCGGTGGGAATCATGGCTCGCTCCTAAGTGCCGGCACCGGGGGCGATGATTCCGTCCGCAAGGCCGGCAGCGGATTTGTGGCGAGCCTGGTCACGACTGCGTCCCCGTCGCCGCCAGATTTGCTTCCGTTTCTGCCGAGCCCTTCCCCTCCGAGGGATCCGACGTACGCTTGGTTGGCCACCTGGCAATCAGGCTGGAGCCGCCCTTCACATTCTCTCCTACCTTCACCAGAATCTCCGCCCCCCTTGGCAGCCAAACATCCACGCGGGACCCGAATCGCACGAGCCCGATGCGCTCTCCCCGCCGGACGCGTTCGCCTTGCCTCTTCCAAGAGACTACTCGCCGCGCGATGAGTCCGGCAATCTGCTTGAATACTATTTCGCCCGCTTCGGTCGAAAGCGTAAACACGTTCTGTTCATTTTCGAGCGAGGCCCGTTCGCGCATAGCGGCGAAAAACTTCCCCGGCCGGTAATCCATGTTCGTTATCGTTCCGGACGCAGGGGCGCGGTTGACGTGCACATTCCAGATCGCCAGGAAAATGCTCAGCCGCTGGCCGGCGAGTCCGGCGTTTTTCTCTTCCGTTACAACTACAACTCGGCCGTCGGCGGGCGACACGATGGCGCCAGGTTCTGCTGGAATCACGCGATCCGGATCACGAAAGAAAGAGAACACAAACAGAGCAAGCAACACCAAAACGGCGGCTGAAACATACCAATGGAGCAGAAAAGCTGCGCCACCGAGTACGAGCGGGGGCAGCCCAAAGTAGTAGCCCTCTTTGACCATGCAGACTGGGGTAGACCTCCGCCTTTTCGCTCGCGTTTTAGCCGCGGCGAGCAAGCATGGCCATTCTACGACAGTTTCCTATGCCGCAAAGCTGGTATTGCCTGGGTCCCGCTGCTCTCGCAGGATGCGCGCAGCAACCCGCTCCATTTCATCCTTGCAGTGGAGCTTCATCTTTTTCAGTTTGATTTCTTCCAGGAGGTCTTCTGCATTCAGGTAGGGAGACTTGGAGATGCGTTGAAGTTCTAGATCGTACTGCCGGTGCTGCTCTGCCAGACGCCGATACTCAGCGTCTGCCTGGAGAAGCACGTCCCGAGGTGCCCGCTGCGCGCTTGCCATGCGTTCCTCCTGACGACTTCATGAATGGATTGTGAATACTACATGAGCGAACGATAATCACTTGGCCGAGCCACGTCAAGAGGCAACTGCTGGTATTTCGGCCGTGTGCTATTTTAGAAACGACCTCGGCTCGAGCTCGCATTCCTCGGCGGACCGGGGCCGCGGGAACAAACCATTCCGGCTCGCGTGTGGCACCATTTTCAGCGAGGTGCCGCGTTCGACGTTGTCGGCGGCAAGTGCTCTTCGAAGTAGCCCAGAATATTTGTGTAGACGTCCAAGATTGTACCTTTGCCTTCGGAGATGGAGTGCGTCCGGCCCGGATACACGCGCATATCAAACTGCTTGCCCAACGAAAGCAACCTGTTCACCAGCAGTTCAAACCCCTGGATATGCACGTTGTCATCTCCGGAGCCGTGCATCACCAGCAAATCGCCGCGTAGGCCGGAAGCAAAATTGATTGCCGAGCTTTGCTGGTAGGCGCTTGGACTGTCCTGAGGCAAGCCCATGTATCGCTCTTGGTAGATCGTGTCGTACAACCGTTGGTCCGGCACGGAAGCCACGGATACCCCCACGCTGTAAACGTCAGGGTAGCGGAACATCAGATTGAGCGTCGCGGTCCCGCCACCGCTCCACCCCCACACTCCGACGCGTTTCGGATCGATGAACGAACGAGTTTTTTCCAGCGATTGGAGGGCCTTCGATTGCTCCTGCGAGGAGAGCGGCCCAACATTTCCGTAGACAATTTTTCGCCACTCGCGGCCTCGCGGAGCAGGCGTGCCCTGGTTATCAAAGCTGGCCACCAGATATCCGGCACTGGTTAAGGCCCGATTGAACATCGATGGCCAGCGATCGGCGGCGGTCTGTGCGGCCGGCTCGGAATATACATACACGATCAACGGATATCTTTTCGTTGCGTCGAAATCCGGCGGCTTCAGCAGCCACGCATCCACCGCCAGGCCGTTACCCGCATCCACTTTCACAAATTCCGCCGGCCCACCCGATAGAGGCTTCACGCGCTCGGCAATTGCGTCGTTATCTACGGTCTTTCTCATCACCCGATGATCGGGCAGGTGCACCACGTCAAAGGCGGGCGGCACATCGAAGGAAGAGTAGGTGTGGAAAGCCCACTCGCCATTCGGCGAAATGGTATACGAATGTGTGCCCGGTTGATTGGGCGTCAGGCGTTCCCCTCGAGCTGTGCCATCCAGCGGCGCGCGGTACAGATAACGCTGCGTCGCATTGTCTGGCGAAGCGATGAAGTAAACCCACTTTTCGTCGGGGGTGATGCGGTCCACACTGACGATGTCAAAGTCTCCGCTTGTAACCGCCTGGGCTTTGCCGGAATCGCGCGCCACCCGATACAAATGCCGCCAGCCGTCGCGCTCGGTGAGCACGAGCAATTCGCGCCCTTGATGAATCCAGGAAATGTCGCGGTTCACCTCCACCCAAGCGCGATCTTCATCCACAAACAGCGTGCGCGAGGCGCCGGTGGCGGCATCCGCCAGCAGAAACTCATTCCGATTCTGCAACCGGTTCATGTGTTGGACGAGCACATGCCCGGAATCTGCCCAGCCCATATCCGGAATGTAATTATTGTGAGGGTCTCCCGCCGTTTGCATCCAAGCGACCGGCCCGCCTGCGGCGCGTACGACGCCAACGCGAACCGCGGAATTCTGCGTTCCCGCCAGGGGATATGGGTATTCCAGGGTCTCGGGATACGGCCCAAGGCTCGGATAGGGAATTTCGGTGACGATTTGGCCTCTGGGCGGGCCAAGGTTGTAAATCAGGGTGTACTTTCCGACGCCGGTAATGTTGAACTGCCAGAACGCAATCGCGCGGCTGTCGGGGCTCCAGGCAAAGCCATCGCGAATATCGAACTCCTCTTCGTTCACCCAGTCCGCTGTTCCATTGATGATGGTATCGGAGCCATCGTGCGTCAATTGTTTAATCTTTCCGCTTGCCAGTTCTTCCACATAGATATTGTTTGCCCGTACGTAAGCGACGCTGCTGTTGTCCGGGGAAAACTTGGCAAACATCAGGCTCGACGCCGGAGCGTCTCCTCCGAGCTTGCGCAGCGTGCCGCCGGTAAGGTCAAGGACCCAATAGTTACCTCTCGTGTTCTGGCGCCACACGGTCTTTGAGTTGGTGAAAACCAGAACGTGGTGTCCGTCCGGGGAGAGACTGTAATCCTCTACCGGCAGCGGCGTTTTCTCGCCCGCGGGAATCAAACGTTCAGCAGCAACCAGGATTTCTCGGTCGCCCGTCGCCGTCGCGTACTTCACGATGTCGCTGCCGGTCCCCGACGCGGAGGGTTCTAAGTCGAGATAGAAATCGCCGTTCCCCAACCAAGTGCCGCCGCGAAAGGATTTCGGCCGAAATTCCGGATTGCCCATGATTTGCGCGATTCGTTTCGCGGCGGATTCCCTCAGTTGGCCATAAGCCCAGGGAGGTGCGGCGATTGCCGCCACTAGGCAGGCGGCCGTCAGAGACGCTGACAGAAGCCCGTGCGGTCCTCTCGCCGCACGACGTGCTGCTGTTGATGTCCATCCGTTGTGAACCATTTCTCCTCCCATAGATTCTATTCGCAGGGGACTGTCGTCTTTTAGGCGACAGGGGAATGCGACCTTTCTTTTTGCATACTCGTGGTTTTCTCGTATTCGCTTTTTGTTTGCCTAACGGCTCTGCTGTTTGTACACTCTTTATGGGTCAAAGACCAAAGATCTGGAGATAACGATTCACAGCTTGCAGATTATGCCAGATCACGTACACCGGTTTGTAAAAAGCTGACCCAACGCGGTGGTGGCAGGAATGGTCGATCGCCTGAAGGGCTCGGCCTCGCACCTCTTGCGAACCAAGTTCGTCTCTTCGCGCTCGCGCTTGCTCGCCCTTTGGAGTTGCAGCTATTACGCTGACAGGGTCGGCTCGGCGAGCGCAGCCGCGGTGCGGAGATACATCGAGGGCCAGAAAAGAACGTAGATGCGCTTCGCTTACAAATACCGCCTTTACCCCAGCAAAGCCCAGGTTGAGTTTTTCGAGAACCAGCTCCACGAAGCTTGCGAGCTCTATAACGCCGCCCTACAGGAACGGCGCGACGCTTGGAAAGTTTGCCGCAAGCACATCAGCTACTACGACCAGGTCAACCAGTTGAAGCAGATACGGGCCGAAGGATTGCTCGGACTGGCAAACTTCTCCTGCTGCCAAGATGTGCTCCGCCGGCTGGATAAGACCTTCCAGGCATTCTTCGCTCGCGTAAGACGCGGCGAGAAGCCCGGCTTCCCGCGCTTCCGTTCGTTCCGGCGGTACGACAGTATCACCTTTCCGTCCTACGGCGATGGCTGCCGCTTGCTCGATGACGGCAAGTTGCGTATCCAGGGCGCTGGTCTCCTCAAGGTCAAGCTGCACCGGCCTGTCGAGGGTCAGATCAAGACTGTTACGATCAAGCGAGACGTGAACCACGGGTACGTGTGTTTTTCCGTCGAGCGGGACACGGTCCCGTTTCCGGAGTCGTCCAAGGATGTCGGCATAGATGTCGGACTGGATAGCTTTGCCGCTCTTTCGAATGGCATGGAGATCGACAAGCCCCGACACTTCAAGCGCGGGTTGGCACACCTGCGCCGCGCTCAGCGCAGGCAATCCCGTCGCAAGCGCACCAGCCACCGCCGCCGCAAGGCCGTCACGCTAGTGGGTAAGGCGCACCGTAAAATCAGAAACCAGCGTGCCGCCTTTCATCATGATCTCAGCCGCTGGCTGGTAGAGCGCTTCGGGTTGATCGCGGTAGAAGACCTCAACATCAAAGGACGTTCGCGCGGAATGTTGGCCGGCCTGGTCCACGACGCCGGATGGAACTCTTTCTTTGCCAAGCTCTGGTACAAGGCTGCGAGCGCCGGGCGAGAGCTGGGTGAAGGTCGATCCGTGTGGAACCAGCCAAACGTGCGTATGCGGAGCGGCCGTGCCCAAGACTCTTGCGGAGCGCTGGCATGAATGTTCGGTATGCGGGTTGTCGGCGCCTCGTAACGTGGTCAGTGCGCAAGTCATACTCGAACGCGCCCGGATCGGGCGTTCGCGGCATAACGTAGGGGATGTAGTCTCATGCGTGCCCCGAGAAGCCGTCGTCTTTTAGGCGACGGAGTGATCACCAGATTCAAGGCCTTGCCGCGTGGCTTGGCAAGGCTGGGGCGAGCCCCTGCGGCACTAGCGGGTGATGCGAGGCTAGCTTTTGCGTCAATCCGCGAATCTCTTCTGCATGATGACGGCCGCTTCGATGGGGTCGCGATAGTATCCTTCGCGGCGGCCTCCCTGCAAAAACCCGTGCTTTTCGTAGAACGCGATTCCCGCTCGGTTGGATTCGCGAACCTCCAAATACACGCGGTTTACACCCCGGGCTTGGAACTCCTCGACCGCCGCTTCGAGCAGCGCGCCGCCTGATCCTTTCCGCCGGTTGCCAGGCGCCACCGCCAGATTCAAGACTTCCGCCTCTTCGATTGTTTGGCGCCCGATCAGGAAACCCACGACTTTTCCCGCGGTCTCGATGACCATTCCCATGCTTCCCTTCCATTCCAGGACCTCTTGGACGCTCGCTTCCGGCCAAAACACCGCTTGCGGCGATTGCCGCAGAATCTCTGCGACCGCCCCCGCGTCTCCGGTGCGCAGCATTCGAATGGCAGGCCTCGCCCGCTCTTGGCGTAATTCAGCGGCCATGCGCCGGGCCGCCTTTCCAAAAAATCTCGGCGTCGGACCGCCGCACGTAGTTCGCGTCGAGTGCAACTGCGTCAGTCGTCTTTCCCTCCTTCAGCAGTCTCAGGCCGATGCGCCCGAGGGTTCCCGCCAGCGTCGCTGATATCCGTTCGATGGATTCTCCGCACTTCTCCCGCTCCCTCCAGGCGTCCTCGCTCGTAAGGAGGTGGGCGTCGGGCGAGGCCCAAGTGATTTTCTCGGCATTGGCCAGCTCGACTGCCGTCCCGACAAATCTTGCCGGAGCAATCACCATCTCTTCGCTGATTTTAGCCAACCCGGAACCGTCTTGCCGATAAACCGCTCCGAAGACTTGTCCGCGTTGCGCGTCCACAAACGCTGCCACGTACTTTGACGTGCGACTGGCCTCGCTGGCAAAAGCCTCCAGCCGCGACACACTTGCCACCGGTTTGCCGTACACTTCGGCCCAAGCCTTGACGCTCGTCAACCCCACTCGCACCCCGGTAAACGATCCGGGGCCAGCCGCCACCGCATAGCCCCCTACCTCCGCCATTCGAAGTCCGGCCTCTCCAAGCACCCGACCGACAGCGGGAAGCAGCCAGGACGAGTACTCCTCCTTCGTTTCGTGAGCCAATACGCCTACAACCGCCTCCTCTTCGAGGACCGCGACGCTCCCCCGCCAATCGCACGTATCTATCGACAGGACAATCACATGCGCATTCTACCCTAACCCCAGACACAACCAGACCTACTCAAGATCAAAGCGGGAAAAGAAACAACCGTTTCATCAGGGCTTCATGCGACTTCGGGCCCCGAACGGCACGTTTTTCGCAGGGAATCGTCGCAGCAGCAAACCTCAAAGGGCCGCTGCCTGAGCAATTCGGCTGCCAAATTTGGATCAATTTTTCTCTAACCTCTTCATTCCACGGGATATACCTTGACTCTTGCAACACAAGTTCCTATACTCCCGTTAGCTTCGCTGGGGGGCATCCAAAATCATGGACTATAAGATCGGCGACAAAGTCGTTTACCCGAATCATGGTGTAGGCATTGTGGAGCAGATCAATTATGGCGTGTTGAATGGCAGAACCGAGCGTTACTATATGATTCGTATTGTTTCCAGCGGCTTGCGCGTGATGGTGCCGCAGTCCAACGCCGGCACGGTGGGCCTGCGGTCAGTCATTCGCTCAAATGAGTCCACCAAAGTCCTCGGCTTCCTCGAAAAGGGCAAACTCAACTCGCATCCGGATTGGAAGCACCGCTTCAAGGAGAACTCCGAGCGCATGCGCACGGGGTCGCTCATTGAAGTGGCCGCCGTTCTGAAGAGCCTGGTTTCCCTCAGCCGCAGCAAGCCCCTCTCCTTCCGTGAAAAGAAAATGCTCGAGCGCGCCAAGTACCTGCTCGTCAGCGAAATGGCCACTGCCAAGAACACCACTGCCGAACTGGCGGAGGGCTTGGTTGTAAAGTCTCTCGCCAAGGCCAAGCTGCAGTTCCCCATCATGACGGAGAAATTTGAATAGTTGTACGGCTTTACGCAGCTCTGTTTTCCAAGCGGGCAAGTTGATCTTGCCCGCTTTTGTTTCTTCGGTAGCGACGGAACTTTCCGGAAAACATGCGCGTACCATGGACGGAGGAATTCTATGAACACAGGAACATTGCGTGCTGAAGAAGTGCCTGCCTCCGGCAAATGCGTTCATGTCCTCCCAGCAGCGATAGCGTTTGCCGTGGCCTGCGGGATGCTCGGCGGTGCCTTGTCTCTGGCGGCTCAGGACCGGCCGGACAAGGAAGCGGGGAGCGGCAAGGGTTCGCGGGGCGCGGGCATCTACTTTAACGCCGAGGCCGGCGCCAAAGATATTGGATTGCCGGTCTATCCGGGAGCACGTCCTTATCGAGACAAGGACGACAATCAATCCTCGGCGAAGTTCGGGCTTTGGGGAAGCTCGTTCGCGTTCAAGCTGGCCGTCGTGAAGCTGGAGTCCAACGATTCGCCGCAAAAAATCGCGACATTCTACAAGAAGGCTTTGGCAAAGTATGGGACGGTACTGGATTGCAGCACCGCCTCTTCCGAAGCCGAGGACAAGAACGAGAACAAACCCTCGCACCAGATCAGCTGCGAAAATGACAAACCCAGCCCGGGCGAAATGACCTTCAAGGCGGGAACGAAGGAAAAACAGCGTATCGTGGGAATCCAGCCGAGCGGCGCGGGCAGCATCTTCCAGCTTGTCTATGTCGAGTCGCCGGATTCCGACAAGAAAAAATAAAGGTCATCTCGTGGGTGCCAACTTCCCCGTTTTAATTCGCTGCTACCACCAGCGGAGTTAGACTTACGCCGGCATCTCTCAGGGTGCGGGCCACGGTGGCGGCGATTTGGGAGGCGCCGGGGGTGTCGCCGTGGATGCAAATGGTTTGCGCGCTGAGCTTGACCGCGGCGCCGTTGTGGGCCGTTACGATGCCGTGCTCGGCGATGCCGAGAGCCTGCTTGGCGGCTTCCGCGGGGTCTCGGATCAGTGCGTTTTCGAACTTGCGCGAGCGCAGGGTTCCATCGGGTTCGTAGCGGCGGTCGGCAAAGGCTTCGGCGGCGACGGTGAAGCCTGCTTGGCGAAAAACATTGAGCATTGGCGAGCCGGCGAGTCCGACCAGGACGAGGTCCTTGCCCAAGCTGTCAGTTTGGGCGCCAACGGCTTTGCTCACACCCTTCGCGATGGCTTCCGCCAGTTGGCGATTCCCGACCGCCTGATTGTATAGCGCGCCGTGTGGCTTTACGTGAACGAGCTTCGCGCCGCACGCGGCAGCAACTCTGGCCAGAGTGCGAACCTGCTCGCAAACGGAGTCAGTAACCGCGTCCAAAGGCATCTTCAATTCGAGCCGACCAAAGTTCTCGCGATCCGGATAGCCCGGATGCGCCCCAACCGCCGCGCCGGCTCGCAGGGCTTGCTCGACGGTGGTTCGCATGGTGCGCTCGTCTCCCGCGTGGCCGCCGCAGGCCACGTTTGCGGAGGTGATCGAGCGCAGCAGGGCCTCCTGCGTGCCGTCGGCAATGGCCTCGGGCAGCTCGCCCATGTCACAATTGAGGTCGATACGCGTCATTTCAGAATGCGCTTCCTAACCGCGTATTATGCTAAGACCGTACGACATCTCCGGTTGTTTCCACGATCAGGTCCTTCGAGGCCAGCAACTTCTCCTGCTCCATCCACAGCTTGCGCGCGGTTTCAAAGGTTACGCGTTCGAAGCGAATTACATCGCGCGGGCGTAGCTGGCCGACGGAGCTCAAGTCCGCAGAAATGACGTTGGCCATCTTCGCATATCCGCCGGTAGTTTGCTGCTCCACAAACAAGATAATGGGCATCCCGCCCGAGGCGATTTGCACGGCACCCAACGACACGCCTTCGCTAATCATTCCGCCGTGAGCGCCTTCGGGAAGGGGCGGACCGTGGAGCCGCAGACCCATTCGATTTGCCTCTTCGGAAACGTGATAGGTGCCGCCGTAAAGGACTTTCTCCGCCGCTTGGGAGAACCAGGCGCTCTGTGGGCCAGTCGTAACGCGCAAGACTTTGCGGGGCAGAAGACGCTCTTGGATCTTTGGCGTCACTTTTTGGGAGCGATTCGTACTAAAACCGCGGTTCGAATAAGGAGAACAAGCAGGAATGCCTGGGCCCATCTTCAGCACGTCACCTTTGCGCAGGGCTCTGCCCTCGTAGCCGCCGAGCCCACTGAGAAGATGTGTGGAGGCGCTTCCGAGAAACGGCTTCACGACGATTCCGCCTTGCGTGCACAAATAGCAGCGAGCGCCCGACCGCGTTGGCCCGAGCCGCAGCGTTTGGCCAGGTTGCACTTCGAACGAAGTCCACTGCGGAAGCTCCGCGCCATCGAGTGCCGCGCCGAAATCCGAACCCGTTAGGGCTGCCAAAGCCCCTTCGGGGAATAGAAACGTTCCGCCAAGTAGCGTCATCTCGAGTGCGGCGGCACTTTCGGCGTTGCCCACGAGCCGGTTACCGATTCGCAGTGCGATGGGGTCTGCCGCACCCGAAGGCGAGACGCCCAGGGGGCCGAACCCTTCTCGTCCCAAGTCCTGCACCGTTGTGAGCAACCCGGGCGCCAGGACCTCGATCACCCTCATGTCCGTTGCAACTCCGTGAACCGTTCCCGCGAAACGGGCACAAACCTTACGCGATCGCCGATCGAGAGAAGGCTCAGACCGTCTCTGTCGATCCGGAACATCTCGAGCGGAGAGCGCCCCAGCAATCTCCACCCGCCCGGAGTTTCGAACGGATACACTCCCGTCTGGTTGCCGGCAATACCTACGCTTCCGGCCGGCACTTTCCTGCGCGGTGACGGCAACCGCGGGGTCACTAATTCTCGTGCCAATTCGCCGAGATAGGCGAAACCCGGCACAAATCCCAGGAAATAGACAAGATAAGTCGCCGAGGTGTGTAGCTCAATGACGCGCTCCGGAGTAAGGCCATGCATAGCCGCCACCTCGTCAAGGTCTGGTCCAAACTCCCCACCATAGCACACGGGAATTTCCATGAGCCTCGGTTCGGGCATCTTCACTTTGCTGAGCCTGCCAATATACTTGCGCAGCTGTCTCTCGAGCTGCTCGTGCCGCCACTCGAACGCCTCAAACTTTACAAGCAGCGAGCAGTACGCGGGATGCAGGTTGCGCACACCGGCAACCGGTTCCTGCTCCAGCAGATGCACAAGCCTTCTGACGCGCTCGTTGGCTTCGAGCGTGATTTGTTCACCGAAATAGATGAGCAGCGATTGATCGCTTGCCCGTGCGAATCGCGCGGTGACGCTCTTGTTCGTGGGCATGTCCGCGAAAGTATACCGCTGACCAGCCGTCAAGAGTCATCCGGTCCCACCCTGGGGCAAGTCAAGCTTGTCAAACTTCGAGGATCTCAAGAGCCTGCGAGCGGCGCACGGGCATAGCCCGACAATCATTTCTTCCACGAGCCCGACGACTGGCCGAGTGATTCGCCCGGGGAGTTTCGTCGAAGGGCATCGGGCGCACCATTGCATGACCAGCGAAGTGTGGGTCAAGAAACAGGACGGGAGTCCGGGTTCGAGGCAACCGAAACGGTCCCGAGTGCCGATGCCCTGCCCACGCCACGAGAGCAAGGGGTCAACTTCCGCTTCAATGGATTTTCATCTCTTCGGTTTTTTCGAGACGAACTGAGCCCGATTCCATGCGCTTAACTCCAATCGACCGCGGAGGATGATCACTTTCTCCCGGTGAGCTCGCGGATCAGAGCCGCTTCCGCCTCGCGATACGGCGTTCCGTCAGGATGCAGCACTTCATGAAACCACACGGGTGGCGGCGAGAGGATGTACGGATGCTGCCACGATTCCCAAGGTAAGTTCGTTTGCGTCTTGCCGACGACGAATCCCCAGTTGATCGCTCCTACTTTTTCCTCTTTGGCGATCGGCAAAATCGTGTCGAAGGTGCTGCCCACAGAGCGCGCCATAAACTCCGTGCAGATGACGGGCCGATTATATTTCTTCAGCCAGCCCACTTCCCTCTTGAAGTATTCGGGCCAACTGTAATTGTGAAAGGTCACGATGTCCGATTCGCGTAATTGAATCTGCTCGATCTCGCCAAGTTGGGATCCATCCGGCGCCTGATCCACGCAGCAGACCCCACTGGTCAGTGGCTGCGCGGGACTCCCTTCGCGTGCCCATTCAAACGCCTGTGGCAGAAGCGCCAGCACCCGCGACGTTTTATCCTTCAATTCCTTTTTCGCATAGCTGCCCATGTTGCCGTTACCGGGTTCGTTCCAAATGTCCCAGGCCAGAATGCGATCGTCCTTCGCAAATGCTCCTACAACCCCCTGCACATAGGCTTTGAGCCGCGGGTACTGCTCCGGATCACCCAGCGCCACGGCGCCCGGGCTCTGCATCCAGCCGGAATTGTGAACCCCCGGAATCGGAGGACGCTGCGGCCCCAGATGCGGCAGAGGATCCCAGCAGGAGTCGAAAAGCACAAAGATCGGTCGGATGTGATGCTTCGCAGCAATGGTCAAAAACTGGTCGATGCGCTTCTTGAAGCCATCTGCATCCTGTTGCCAGGGCAAGTCATGCAGGAACACACGCATCGTGTTCATGCCGAGAGATTCCGCCCAGCCGAATTCCTGGTCGATTTGTTCAGGATTAAAAGTCGCCTCCTGCCACATTTCCAACTGGTTGATCGCCGAGCGCGGAATGTAATTGCTCCCAATAAGCCACGGCTGCTTTGCATACCATTCGTTCGCCTTTTGTTCAGTCCATCGCGTCGTCCGGCTCGCCGCCGCGCTTGTCAAAGAAACAGCACACAATAGAATTGTGACGAAAAGAAGGGGCTTCGCGATTCTCATAAGTGACTCTCCCTGGCGTTCAAATTCTTAAGCGAGCGACAGGCTGGGGTCGGCGTTCAACGTAAGATCGCCGAGACGGCCGGCTAGGAGCCGCGGATACGCGGCGGCCGCGATCATCGCAGCGTTATCCGTAGAGAGCGCGCGGCTGGGAAAGAACACTTCGATAGCTGCGGACTTCGCGCGTTCCTCGAATGTCGTACGCAACTGGCTGTTCGCGGCTACGCCGCCAGACACCAAAATACTCTCAGCCCCGAGTTCATCGGCGGCGGCCATGGTGCGGTCTACGAGATCGCGAATTACCGCGTTTTGAAATTCCCGCACAAGACCCAGGGTGGTTTTGCTGCAGAGCGGCAGCAATTGATCGAATTTCCGTTCGCCGCGCGCAAGAGCCTCTTCTCGCTCGAGAATCTCGCCCGAATATTCCGCATGTTCGCGCAAATGATAAAGCACTGCGGTTTTCAAGCCACTGAAGCTGAAGTCGAGCGGGTTGCCGCGGGTCTTCGTCGGGCCGAACTTCACCGGCGCGGGGGCTAGGCCCGCGGCAGCGGCCAGCCGGTCAAGAATTGGCCCCCCGGGGTAGCCAAGCGCCAGCAACTTCGCGACTTTGTCATACGCTTCGCCCGCTGCGTCATCGCGCGTTTGTCCGAGCTTGCGGTAGCGAAAAGGCGCGCTCGCAACCGGAGCACCGGAGTCTTGGGCGCTCACTTCGTACAAAACCGTATGGCCACCGGAAACAATCAGGCAAGCGGCCGGCAAGGCGGGTATGCGCCCCGCTTTGTGCGCTTCAAGAAAAACGGCGTGGACGTGGCCCTCCAGATGATTGACCGGGACGAGCGGCTTTCCCAGGGACTGTGCCAGCGTCTTCCCGTAGGTAATTCCCACAAGCAACGCGCCGACCAGGCCCGGCCCCTGCGTCACGCCGATCGCGTCCACCTCTTCCAGCTTCACGCCGCCTTCGGCGAGCGCTTCGCGAACCACCGGCACGATTTGCCGCAAATGCTCGCGGGAAGCGAGTTCCGGCACGACGCCGCCATATTTGCGGTGCACGTCGACCTGCGAGGCCACGATGCTGGACAGGATGTCACGCCCGTCGACGACCACTGCCGCCGCGGTCTCGTCACAGGAAGACTCGATGCCCAAAATGCGCGTGTTCGTTCCCACAACTACAATTTTAGACCCTTCAGATACTCGCGAAAATCCCCGCCAAACTCCCTGTTCTGCAGTGCGATTTCCACTGTCGCTTTCAAGAATCCCAATTTGTCGCCGGCATCATATGACGCACCCTCATAAATGTACGCCCACAAACCGTCTTCCTGAGCCAAGATGCGGAGCGCGTCGGTCAACTGGATCTCGTTACCTGCGCCGGGCTTGGTGCGCGCCAAACAATCAAAAATCTGCGGCGGCAAAACGTAGCGTCCGGTGATCGCCAGATTGGAGGGAGCTTTCTCTGGCTGGGGCTTCTCCACTACGTCACGAATTCGCAACAGCCGCGCTCCGAAGGGCGGCTGCGGCGCCGGCTGGCCATCGATAACGCCATAGAGATGCGTTCTCTCCTTAGGCACCTCTTCGACCGCGATGGCCCCGACACCCGTCGCGGTATACACATCAATGAGCTGCTTGGTGGCCGGATTGGGACCGGGGATCAGCACGTCACCTAACAAAACCGCGAAGGGCTCGTCACCCACAAGGTCTCTTGCTACCAGGACAGCGTGTCCCAAGCCAAGCGGTTCTTTCTGGCGCGTGTAACTCACCTGCACCATCTCGCTGATCTTCCGCACCATCGCCGCCTGCTCTTTTTTCCCTCTTTCTTCGAGAAAGTGCTCGAGCGTCGGTGAATGGTCGAAGTGATCCTCGATCGAATTTTTCCCTTTCCCCGTAACGATGATGATGTGCTCGATGCCGGAAACCACGCATTCTTCAACGACGTATTGAATCTGCGGCTTATCGACGACGGCAAGCATTTCCTTCGGCTGTGCTTTGGTCGCGGGCAAGAATCGCGTGCCAAGCCCGGCAGCCGGCAAAACCGCTTTGCGCACTTTACGTCCCGCGGCGCTCTTTCCTTGCGTTGTCTCGGCCATTCCGGCTCCTCGCGCGATTTACTTTTTCTTTGGGGATTTCTTTTCTTTTGAGTCCTTGGAACCCGCTTCTTTCGGGTTGGCGCCTTTGTTGGGGGTTTCCGGGGTTCCTTCGGCGGGCTTATCCGAATCGCCGCGGGTTGTTTTGTTCGCGTAGTCGGTCACGTACCATCCCGCGCCTTTGAATTGAATCGCCGGCGCCGATATAATTGATTCCACCTTGCCGCCGCAGTGCGGGCATTTCCTCAAGTGCGGGCCGTCCACATTTTCAATTTTCTCAGTTCGTCGGCCGCACTTCAGGCACTTGTACTCGTACAGGGGCACAGACGCTCCTCCTCAAGCAGTGCAAAAAATGAAGTATAGCATTGCTATCGAACCCGCCGCGGCGGGGCGGCGTTTTTGTATAGCGATTTTCTTCGCTGCCGGCGCCGAGCACTCCCACTCGGCGCATGCTAGACTGGTCGCCATGAGCGCCAACGATCCCGCCGCAGAGCCGCAGACCGCCGCGGGCTGTTTGTACCTCGTGGCGACGCCGATTGGCAACCTGGAGGACATCACGCTGCGCGCTCTGCGCATCCTCAAAGAAGCCGATCAAATTGCGTGCGAAGACACGCGGCACACGCAGAAGCTGCTCACACACTACGACATTCACAAGCCCTTGGTCAGCTACCACGAACACAACGAACTGACGCGCGCCCCGGAATTGGTGGTGGCCATGGAGCAAGGCGCGAAAATCGCGTTGGTCAGCGACGCGGGTATGCCGCTCGTGTCTGATCCGGGGCATCGCTTGGTGATGCTCTGCCTTCGCCACCACATTCCCGTGGTGCCGATTCCGGGGCCGTCGGCGCTGCTCGCCTCCCTTTCCGCTTCCGGGATGCCAACCGAAGAGTTTCTGTTCGTTGGATTTTTGCCTTCACGGGGCGGAGAACGCCGGCGCGCTCTCGAGCGCTTGCGCATCGAGGAGCGCACCATCATCCTTTACGAAGCGCCGCACCGCGTCCTAGAATGCGTCCGAGAAGCGGTCGGGATTTTGGGTGATCGGCCGGCGTGCCTGGCGCGCGAGGTCACCAAGCTTCACGAAGAGTTCGTTCGCGGCAAGCTCTCTGAGATTGCCGCCGCCCTCGACGAGCGTCCGGCGCGTGGCGAGATCACCCTCATCCTGGGCCCGTCCGACGCCTCCGAAGGGCAAGCGCAAGGCAACTCGGCACAATCGCTTGCGGCACGCGTCGAAGAATTGATGCACCAGGCCAAACTGGATCGCAAAGAGGCCCTCAAGCTGGCGGCCAAAGAACGCGGCCTGACGCGCCGCGCGGCATATCATCAGATCGTTGGCGGCCGGTCCAACCAGGTCCACAGCGGCGAGGAAAGCTAACAGAAAAGCCCTCCTCGGACGGCGTGACCTAGGGCCAGGGCCGGGCATCGAAGTAGGCGGCTTCACTGTATCCCAAGAGCTTTCAAGAGCGAGGTGACTTCATGGGCGTTTACGGCGGAAAAGAGTTGGCAAGCGCGTTTCGCACCGTGCGCAAAAATACCATCCAGGTGGCACAGGACATTCCAGAGGACAAATACAATTTCCTGCCCGCCCCGGAAGCGCGGAGCGTTGAGCGGATGCTGACGCATGTGGCGATTTCCACGCGAATCTGGGAAGAGGTGCACAAGAAGGGCCTGACCACGCTTGTGGGCTATGATTTCCTTGGAATGATGAACAAGTTCAACGTCGAGGAGGCCAAGCCAAGAACCAAGGCGGAGATTCTGGAGTTGCTGCGAGCCGAAGGCGAACAGTTTGCCAGGTGGTTAGAGACGCTGACTCCGGAATTCCTTGCCGAAACCGTGACCGAACCCGATGGGAAGACCCGGAAGACGCGCTTCGAAAGGCTGCTGTCCGCGAAAGAGCACGAAATGCATCATCGCGCGCAGTTGATGCTCATCGAGCGGCAGCTGGGTATCGTGCCGCATCTGACGCGGCAATTCCAGGAAGTGGTGAAGGAAATGCGCGCGGCGAAAGCCGGAGGATCGGCGGCCTGAAGTCGCCAAACGAAAAAGCGAGGCGCCGCACGCCATGTGGCAGCCTGGGCGAGTGTTTTTCCACAACCGCACTAGCCAATTTGCTTGGTGCGAATGCCCTTCACCGGATACCTGGTAAGCTCTTCGACGAGGCCGAGAAACCGCGTCATGTGCGGCAGCTGGGGATGGGCATCGAAGGCGGCTTCGTCCACCCACTCGGAGTGAATGTAAAAGACCAGCGGTTCACGAACCGCTTCGTAGAGATGAATGCGAATGCAGCCGGGCTCGGCGCGTGTGGGCTCCAGAACAAGCTTTAGTTCTTTGCGAAGCAGATTCTCTTTACCTGGCACCGGCTCAAAACGAACAAAGGTGTGAAGCGGCAAGGCATGCCTCCCGCAGGAGTATAGCCTAACCCCGGCGCGCCAAAATTCACCGCGAGCGCGTGGCTCGCTTCCCGTCAAGCGGGCTTTGCCCTTGTGGCTCGATGGCCAAGGCGAGAGACGCAGTCTCCCTGAATGCCCCATGTGCCAACGAAGGTTCCCAAACACAATCCGAAAACTCATGTAATGCAATTCCGCAGGTCGCCGATTTTGCTTGGGGAGAGTCTGGCGGCACGGCCATGGCAGCCTCGTCTAGATCGAGTAGGAACGCGAATCGTCCCAAGAAAGGGAGGCGCGTCGGAGTGTCGGAAGAGCTTGCCTTCTTTAATGTTGGGGTTGTATCGCGGCAACGATCAAGGTAGGTTATCGAGCACCGGGCAAAGAAGCCGGATGAAACCAGTGGGAGGCAGTACATGAGTGACGAGTCGGAAAAGGAGCGTTGGACGCGGCGTGGATTCCTGGGAGCAAGCTCGGCAGCTCTGGCAGCGGGGATGCTCGCCGCGAACAACGCCGCCGGACAAAGCCAGGATCCAGCACCGAAAGCAAAGAACGACCGAAGCCGAAGCGAGCCGGTCCCCAAAAACGCGGCGCTGGACGAGGAGAATGTGGATTCGGTTAGCCCGCCTCCAACCGATGCGGGCGGCGTGCAAACTTTCAAGTATCCCTTCTCCATTGCGCACAAACGCTTGCACGAAGGGGGATGGTCGCGCGAGGTCACCGTGCGCGAGCTGGCGGTTGCAAAGACCCTCGCGGGCGTGAACATGCGGCTCACCGCCGGCGGCGTCCGCGAATTGCATTGGCACACGGCCGCGGAGTGGGCTTATATGCTGTACGGAGCAGCGCGCATCACTTGTATCGATGCCGATGGAAAGAGTTTCGTCACCGATGTGAAGGAAGGCGACCTCTGGTATTTTCCGCCGGGGATACCCCACTCGATTCAAGGGCTCCCGCCCGACGGCACGGAATTCCTGTTGGTGTTTGATGATGGCAACTTCTCAGAATACGAGACGGTTCTGCTATCCGACTGGATGGCGCATACGCCGCGCGACATCGTGTCGAGGAATTTTGTGGTGCCCCAGGCGGCCGTGGAGGTTATGCCCAAGAAGGAGCTGTTCATTTTTCAAGCGCCACTACCGGGACCGCTCGCCGAGGACCAACACCGGGCGGCCGGAGCACTGGGAGCCTCGCCGATCGATTTTGCTTTTCGCACCATGCAGCAGCCCGCTACAAAGCGCACCAAAGGAGGCGAGGTGCGCATCATTGACTCGAGCAATTTCAAAATCGCGCAGAATATCGCCGCGGCGGTGGTCACCGTGAAGCCCGGTGGTTTGCGCGAGTTGCACTGGCATCCCAATGCCGACGAATGGTTATTCTTCATCAGCGGCAAGGCGCGCATGACCGTTTTCGCCACCGGGGGCCGCGCGCGGACGATGGACTTCGAAACCGGTGACGTGGGCTACGTACAAAAGACGCTGCCGCATTACGTGGAAAACAAGGGTAGCAGCGACCTGAAATTCCTGGAAATGTTCAAGAGCAGTTACTACCAGGACCTGGCGCTCTCGGAGTGGCTCTCGCACACGCCTCCGGAACTTGTCGCTGCGCATCTAAACCTCGACAAGGCTACGCTCGACGCTCTGCCGCGCGCAAAACCGGTGATCCTGCCGGAGTAAGCCGGCAGATCAATGGCTTTCGAGCAACGCGAGGGCCGCCGTGATGGGTGTGGAACGCCGTTGAGGCTTGGAGGAGTCCGCCATGAGGACCGCGTTGGCCTCGTCGAGTTGCCTCTTGGTCATGATGCTAGCGAGGCTTTTGCGTCGCGCGACGGCCGTCTTATCCCCGCCGGAAATGGCGCGCGAATACCAAGTGTAGGCCGCAACGTAATCGAGGGGAGCTCCCCTGCCGGATTCGTAGAGATTAGCAAGATCGGCCTGCGCCCTGGGATCTCCATGCTCGGCAGCAAGCCGTTCCCACCGCGCGGATTCTGCGTAGTCCGTGCGGACGCCCAATCCCTCGTAATAAAGGAAACCGAGACCGTGCTGGGCGTGGGCATCGCCCTGCTCCGCCGCGGCGCGAAACCACTTCGCGGCCAGGACGTAGTTGTGAGCCGTTCCCTCACCGCGGCAGTACATCAGCGCGAGATTCGATTGACCGACAGAATCGCCTGCCTGTGCCGCGGCTAAATACAATTCCAGGGCTTTGCGGAGGTCCTTGGGAACGCCCATGCCATGGTGATACAAGGAAGCGAGATTGTTTGCCGCTGCAGCGTGGCCCCTTCCCGCCGCAGCTTGGTAGTTCCCGGCCGCCTTGGCATAATTTCGCTCAGTGCCCTCGCCGTGTTCGTAGAGGTAGCCCAGCAGGAATTCCGCATCGACGTTGCCTTGCGCGGCCGAGGCGCTGAGCCATTTGATGGCCGAGTTGTAATCTGGAGCGGCCGGATCGCTGCGCAAATGCTCTACCGCCAGATCGTACTGGGCAACTGCGTCGCCGGCCTCCGCTCGGGATTCTAACGCAGCGACCGAGGAGGCGGAAACCGCGGTTTGCTGAGACGGTGCTGAGGCACAAGGAAGGGCGGTGAGCAAGCCAGCCACAACAAAAATCAGGCTGAGGACGAAGGCTGAGCTTCGAAAATGCGATTCCATAGTGGTCCTCCTTGCGGGCAGATACGAGCCAAAGCTTCCGCGCCTCCCCCAACTGGACTCGAGTCGAGAGACACTCGGAGCCTCGAATCCCGCAGCGTACGATCACGAACCGGAGCGGCCACCTTATCGAAGCAATCGGCCCCGCTCCTTTACCGACGGTGCTGCGGGTTCCTTGGACCACTACGCATTTCTGGCTGGCACTTTGAGAGACGGAATAGCGTGCAAAAAAGTTTGCTCGATTTTTCAAATCTCTGAATAAACGGAAGCACCGAATCGGCAAGGCTCTTCTGGCGGTAGGAGGCCAGGACCGGGACCTCAAGGGATTCCCGTGGCGAGTGCCTCAGGTATTTACGGGTACCTGGATCCGGGTATCCACCGAATTGTGCAAACCCTCCTCTCGCACTAGCGCTTACCCGTGCCTCTCGGAGCGGGTGGCCGGTAGCTGTCGTTCGGGTCCGTGCCTCCGTGGACGACCATCCGCTTCGCCAACCGAGCGGGAGAGCAAGCCTAGCACTCGCGGAGGGGCTCTCAGCAATCGAGGAATTCCCTGTCCAGCCGGATACGCAGGCCGCGGGAGAAACGTCTCGGGCTCTCACGGCTCTCTACCGAGGGAGACGCAACAATACGTCGGTCTTGGCCAAGTCCAGATTACCGGAATGTGTGGATAGCACTCACGTTCTGACTAGGCATTCGGCTCCGATCTTCCCGTTTCTGCGCGATGGCCAGGCCTCGCGGCGTGGGAAGCATGACGACGGAAATAAGCCCCTCCTGTTCCATCCGAAGCACTAGGTCACGCACGATCCTAAAATGCGAATTCGCATCGTGAATTGCGATTAAGCCTTGAGGACTGATCTGCGGAAGCAAGCGGCGGATTTCCCGCTCCCTGATTACAATGGCGCTATCGCTGAATAGAAGGTCAATTCTGCCGTCAATCGTGGTTTCCGTGCTCGACTCGTTGCGGGACTGGACCCAGTCCGTCAAGCCAGCGGCTTTAATACGTTCCTTGGCCTTGGCGCAGATGAGAGCGTCTTGCTCGATTGTGATGACCCTACCGAAGCCATTCGACTTCAAACCTTGCGCCATGGCGATGGCGCCATAACCGAGGAAAGTTCCGGTTTCCACGATCAATCGAGGCTTGACGGTCGTTACCAAAGCCTTCAGAAAATCAAGCACCTCCAGTTCCGTCGATTGCGAGTCCGCCATATGCCATAGGCGTGGGTTCGGACACTCCTGAGTGCGCGGCGTGTACTCCCTTTGTACCGATTCGCCGTGCTCCTCGACGTGGTTGACAATGCGGTGGTATTCAGTTCCTTTTTTTGTAAACGGCGGAACGGTCCAGACCAGTACGACGCAGCCGAGCAGAGCGGCTAAGATCGAAAGAAAGGCGCCAAGCGAACCAATTACCACCCCCTGGAAGCTTCGAAACAACATGGAGTCGAGAAGGACAAATGCGCCGCCGAGGACGAGCGTCTCGGCGACGAGAATACCGCGTGGTCTCTGAAACTGAACTTGGCGCAAGCCCTCGCGCCACAAAAAGACAAATGACGCACTTGTGACCAGGGCACCAAACGTAAAGGGGGAGCGCAGCGGGACAACAGCTTCGGAAATAGCGATTCCAATCAGCATCCCCAGAAGTGCAGCGGCGATTGCAACAGCCAGAGCAGTGGATGCTAGATCGAGGGCGGTCAAGAGATGCCATCCGGTGGACCGCATGAGGGCCAGGCGACGGCGGCGCAAATCAACTCGCAGGGTCACCGATGCGGCAAGAATTGCTGCCACCGCAAAGTACACTGGCGGCGTCCTCCCGGCGAGGAATAGCACTTTGAAACTGTCCTTCAAAGAGACCTGGGTGGCTGGACCTGGGTGGCTAGGCTTGCGCGATTAGATGGAAGACTCGTACCTCGGGGTTGCCTACGGAGCCGATTACCGCTTAGGTGACAAAGTCAGGAAGGCAGCGCTGCTAACCGCCACCGCCGGTGAGTGAAAAGTGAATCAAGGTTCTTTATTGATTTTCAATGAAGAACGAGGATCTTAACCTGAACCGTTCGATCTTTCGATGCCCGGGCGCCTTCCAAGTCTCCCTTCAAGCCCTGCTCTAGGCTCGGTTGTTCCTCGACTTCCGGCAAATCGGGCCATGTTCCTCTAAGGAATTCGAGGAACCATCGCGCACCAGGCGGTTGAATTCCTTCAGGATGTCCCGCCTAAATTCCAAGCTCTGCTCAATCCACCAGGCGTCTTCCGGGCTTTCCTTCATGTACGCCCGAAGCACCTTCTCGATCTTCGGCGGCACCACAATCAGGTCGCGGAGTTTCTCGACGGTGTTCTCTGGGCCAATGATCCGCTACAGCAGTTTGGCCTCGGCCAGTGCGGATTGGCCGCCCAAGAGCAGTTCATCGCTCATGTACACCTACTCTTCGAGCTCGAACACTTTGTCCTTGTAACCGATTCTGACCACCGAAAATTCCCGCAGGATGCCCATTGCTCCAACTCGAACGCAAATCGAGCCTGCAAAGGAGAGCGCCCATGTCCATACGCGGGGCTTCGGAATCATCTGCGGCGGAAGTTCCGGCGAAGACCGTCCACTACCTGCGGCCGGGTTTTGCTGCCATCACGCCCTAGGTCACCGTCAAGGGCGGGCTCATCGAGTTCTTGGACAACGGCTTCGCAGGGACGGAACAG
>DATAIH010000147.1:0-35462 GCA_036262755.1 Candidatus Acidiferrum sp. | reverse complement strand
TTACAAGGCTATTTCGCTATCCGTTCTTTAAGGAGGGCGATACAGTCGAGAAGCGGGATGGAATGCGTTCATTCTTGAAAGAACGTGGCTACCGCATTGGGCGAGCCACGATTGATGCTTCCGACTGGGCTATCAACGAGCGGCTGGAAAAGCGGGCTGAAGGAAATCCAAAGGGCGACCTCGCGGGATATCGAGACTTTTTTCTGGAGCACATTTGGGAGCGTGCGCAATTTTACGACTCGCTGGCCCGACGTGTTCTTTCGAGCTCGGTCCGCCATACAGTCCTTCTGCACCACAGTGCGCTTAATGCCCTCTTTGTGGATGACCTCATTGAGATGTTTATCGGGAAGGGATGGAAGCCAATTGATGCGGAGTATGCCTACAAAGATTCTGTGTACGACAGGCAACCTAAAATCTTGCCAGCAGGTGAGAGTTTAATCTGGGCAGTTGCGAAGGAAACAGGAAGATTTGAGAAAGAGCTTCGCTATCCCGGAGAGGACGACGTTTATGAGAATCCCCGGATGGACGCGCTGAAGCTGTAGCGGCACACCTGTTAGGGACATCCGTCTCGCTTATGCTCGAGCGAATCAACACTGGAAACCCTCCGAGTTCAAGGTCGGCTAATCGAGGCGATCTTCGAATCCGCAGAAGAACCGAAGGCCTAGAAGATCCGGAGAGAATCATGATGAAATTGCGTGTGATCGCGACGTCGTCGTTCGTGTGGCTCGCGACAGGTGTGCTGGCGGCGCAGAGCGCGCCGCCGAAACCGACGCCGACGTTGGAGGAAAAGCTCGGCGACGTACGCTACGAGCTGCACGTAGAAGGCCGCAAGTTCAGCGGCAACGGCGCGCCAGTGCTGGCGAGCGCGATCGCGGACGCACGCTACGTTCTCATCGGCGAGGACCACTTTACACGCGAGATCCCGCAGTTCACCGACGGCGTCTGCGGGCTGATGGGCGACGCGGGGCCGTTCACGATGGTCGTGGAGGCGAGCCCGGAGGTCGCGGCATTCGTCGCGGCGTCATTGGGCAAGCCGGATGGCGAGAGGCACATGGCCGAGCTGCAGCGGCAATATCCCGATAGCGTCGCCTTTCTGAACATGCGGCAGGAATACGAACTGGTCCAGGATTGCGCAGCGAGCACACAGCGCCGCGGGTTCCAGCTCTGGGGGCTCGACCAGCCGTTTCTCGGATCGGCGGGATGGCTGCTCGACCAGATCCTAGCAACGCATCCCGGCCCGAACGCGACGAAGGTCATCACGGCACTGAAAAAGAAGGAGGAGAGCGATGCGGTGCTGGCGCAGCAGACCGGAGATCCGCTTAAGCTGTTGCTGGTGAGCGCCGACGGCGCGGAACTGGAGAAGGCGCGCGGCGTCCTGCAGCGCGAGGGCGGTTCGACTGCGCGCGCGCTGCTAGAGGGTTTGATTGAGAGCCGCGACATCTATCTCAAGAACCTATCGGGCCATGCGCCGGAATCGAATGAGCAGAGGGCACGGATGCTGAAGCGTCGCCTGTCGGAGAAGCTGCAAGCCGTAGGAGGTGTGCAGAAGCTCCTGATCAAATTCGGCGACTCGCACGTCTATAAAGGAGTGAATGAGATCGAGCAGCGCGATCTGGGAAATTACGTCGCAGAGATAGCGGATGCCGCGGGCGCGACGTCATTGCACGTCTGTGTCCGTGGCGCGAAGGGAGTACATGCGGGCTATGGCGGGTACAACCGTCCCCTAAAACACGAGCCGTTCACGCAGATCGAGGACGATCCGTGGATGAACCCAGTCGTAGAGAACCAAGTTGCGAGCGGGTGGACGCTTTATGACCTGCGCAAGCTGCGCTTTCACAAGATAGAGAATGTCAGTGCCGACATGAGACGGATGATCGACGGTTATGACCTGCTGGTAATCATCCCGGAGTTGACTCCGGGCGACAAAATCGAGTAAGAACCTGGCTACTGTAGCCCATCCCGGCGTCGCAAATGGCCGCCGTTCACTTGGACGTACAACCGGCAAACCGCAAGTAATTCTGCTTGCCTGGTAACTTTGGTGCTGGTTCCAACCTTTCCGGCAATCCGTTTATCGGGGACTAGCCGATGCTGTTGGTCGTCGAAAATCGCTTCAACCCTATTTGTCTTTATCCGCCGGCTTGGCCAGAACTACAGTCTTGGGGTCGACCGTGACTTCCTTTAAGCGAGCCACCACCTCCCGCGTCCCGCCTTCCTGACAGCGCCCGCCGAGGTATTTGGCGAAGAACCTTTCTGTGGCCATGAGCGAAGCCATGTTGTTGACGGGACGAGCGAAGCCGTGGCCCTCGTCGGGAATGAGCAGATATTCGACCGGGAAACCGCGGTCGCGCAGAGCAACCAGGATCTGCTCCGACTCGGCGTGATTGACCCTGGGATCGTTGGCTCCCTGCGCAATCATCAGAGGCGTTCTAATCTTGGCGGCTGAGGTTAGGGGAGAGCGTTCGACCAAAAGGATCTTCCCTTCCGGCGACGTAGGATTGCCCATGCGCTGGTAAAACATCTGGCGCCCGGCCTCCCAATAAGGCGGGATCGAATTCAGGAGGGTGATCAAATTCGACGGGCCGAATAGATCTACTGCGGCGGCGTAGAGGTCCGGAGTGAAAGCCACGCCGGCCAGAGTTGCGTAGCCACCATAGGAACCACCGAAGATGCCCACGCGCTTAGGATCAGCAATGCCCTCAGCAACCAGGTATTTTGCCCCCCAGGTCACGTCATCCTGCATCTTGCGTCCCCACTCGAGATTGCCGGCGTCGATAAATTTCTTGCCGTATCCAGCAGAGCCTCGAAAGTTCATGCTCAAGACCGCGTAGCCTCGGTTAGCAAAAAACTGAGCGTACGGGTTGTAACCCCACACGTCCCGGCCCCATGGACCGCCATGAGGGAAGATGATCGCGGGAAGGTTCTTGGCTGGAACACCTTTGGGCAGAGTGAGGTACGCGGGAATCTCCAGTCCGTCCGACGATTTGTAACTAACCGGCTTCATTTGCGCCAAGGACTCACGCGGCAGATTTTCGCGGACTTTGAATTGCAGCGTCAGATTGTGATTCGCGCGATCGAACAGATAGGTTTCACCCGGTTCGGTGTCGCTATTTGCAACGATCAGCCATAGATGTTCATCGCTGGTGACCGAGATGCGGCGCACGTCCTTGCCGCCTAGCCTTTCTTCGAGCCATTTGAAGTCGGCCTCATCGTGCTTATCGCGGAAATAGCGTCTCACACGGTCGTCTTCGTAGTTGGTGTTCGTGAGTTCATCGGTGGCTTCGGAGAAAACCGCCGTGCCAAAATCGACTCTTTTCAACGGATCGGATTCGACAAGCTCTGTCTTCCCGGTTTCGGGCTCGAACAATTCCAGGGCACTCAAGTCCATGCCGTCGCCTTTGTTGGTCACTATATAGGCGCGTTTGCCGTCTTTCTCGAAACGGATAACGTCGCACTGTTCAAACACAGTGCACGAGTAAACCTTGGTGAATTTGTCGGCATCCACGCGAAGGATTTCCGTGTCGCCATTTTCGGCAGAACGACTGGCCAGCCGGAGGTTGCCCTGCAGGTCGAACTGCCAACCGCCAATACGCTCGGTGTTCTTGCGCAAGAGCGTTTTCTCACCTGTGGACAGTTTCAATTTGTAGAGGTCGTGCCAAGCTTTGTCGCGGTCGTTCAGGCCAATGTAGATGATGGTAGGATCGTTTTTGGGCACATCGATAATCTCGACCCGCACGCCCTTCAAGCCCGTCAGGTCCCGCGAGGGCGGAGCATCGGCGCCAGGCGCCGGCCTAGCAGACGGATCCACGGCATAGACATTGAAGTTCTCGTCGCCATCGTTGTCCTTGACGGTAAAGAATGTATTTGCTGTCCCGCGTCCAGAAATAGCCCGCAATCGGACGCCTGGCTTCCGTGGTGACCAGTCGTGCAGCCGCAAACGGCTCGCCCACGCCCTTAACGTAAATGTTGCGCGTGTTTTTCCAGGGCTTCTGAAATGCCAGGTACCGTCCATTGGGCGACATTTCGGCGCCGGAGATTTCCGGGTTGCCGAAGATCAGTTCGCGGTCGATCAGCGGCGGCGGGCCGCCCGCGGCTTGCTTGTATTTGGGGCGCGCGGTCAGTGTGGTGGCCGCAAAAATCAAGCACAGCAGGGCTCTGAAGAGTTTTGTCATAGCGACGATCCTTTCTACGCTGCAGACGATACGGGTTTGCGGCGGATTTTCGCTGAGATTGTGAACTCTGAAGGCGCGAGCTGTCCAGTCATATAGTCGTTACGACCCCCGTGCCGATTCCAGAGGTCATTAAGTGGTTAAACCGGACGAGTTCCTGTTATTAGCCGAGTTTCAGTTATACCGGTTTCCCGGGACCTCGGTCCTTGAAAAGATAGGAAAACACTACGGCTGTCGCCAGCGTCCTGCATCCCGTCACGTTATTGGCTAGACGCCAGAATGGAAGCCTGAGTCACAAGTTGATGTTCACATTGATGCGTTGTGTTTGATGAGTCGCGAAATCGAAAAAGTTCCGCCCAGTACTTGACCTTACCGATTATCCGTCTACCAGCTATCCCCGCATGCTGCCGTCGCGCTGGGCACAAAGGGCTAGCTACGGTACGATCTGTCTGTGCGTCACCGGCTGGTCGTTGTTCTGGCATTGACGGGGATGGGCGCCTGTAGCTCATCGAATGTCGCGACCCTGCGCAGCAGCCAGACCGCGCCCGGTCACAACGCCGGTCCTTCCGCCACGACGGCGGCCGATCTGGCGCGCCAAATCCTTCGTGATGCTCACGCGGCCGGATTCATCGACGTGACCGAGGTCAGCAGCGGCCGCCAGATTGCGTACGTAGGCCTGACGATTACGGGGGAGGACGACCCGAGCCTTACCCCTGAGACGCTCGTTCCGCCCCTCTCCGTCATCAAACTCTTTGTCGCAGCCGAATGGCTCGAGCGTGGCTTCGCAAACGTCGTGGTCGAGTGCGCCCCGAGCGGCGGCCACGCGCAGCGGCGCATGCGTGTGGACGAGATGTTGATCTCCGGTTGCGACTCGGCGGGCGCACGGATGGCGACCATCCTGCGTCAAAAACTCGGCGCTGAGACTGTGGTCCGGGATCTCCAGCGATTTGGGCTCGGCCATCTGGCGCTTCGATCCGATGCGAGCGATGCCGGTTGGGAGGCGGTATTGACCCTTGGCGAACGCAATGTCCCCGTGACCGCGCGGGAGGTCTCAGCGTTCCTCCGCGACATCGCTCGGGATGGAGCGACGGTCATGTCCGCCGACACCGCGCGGCGCCTGCGGAACGCGCTGGACGACGTCGTCGGTCGGGGGACAGCGACCTCGATCAAGGATGAGCTCGCCGGCACCGGCTGGCGCATTGGTGGCAAGACCGGCACCGGACCGGGCGACTGCGGGGACCGCTGTGACGGCTGGTTTGCCAGCCTCGCGAGCAACAGGCAACAGGCGTGTTATGTCATCTTGGCCTACGTTCGGGGCAAAGGCCTCGGCAGCGGCGTCGCGGCGCACGCTGCGGCGATGATCGCGCGGCACTTGGCCGAGGAAGCACCCAGGGCAGCGGACTAAAGTGAATATGTCCGGTAGGTCTTGCACATAGGATAGGTTCCCGCTAGTACGGATCGATTATCCGTTTATCCGGCACGGGCTGCTCGGGAGAAAACGTTCGTGAGCGAGGGCTGCACAGCGAGCTCCGAGGACACAGCGAGAGACGTGGTTGATTTCGCGAGCGATCACTAGCTGCAAGCCCCCGGGACCCACTACCACACCGTATGCACCCTGAGGTCACGCGGAATTCTGAGGGATGGTTTGTAGTGGCAATCTTCAAAATCAACTGTGTCCACGTAAACTAGCAGACGTACGTAGTTGTCTTTGGCGCTTCCACTGCCACGACCGCCACAGGACGCAAGGTCAACCTCCTGCCCGGGAGGCAGCGCCGAAGAGCTGAGCGCTCCGGAGCCCTCCCGCACCGCCGATGGTGGAAAGCATAAGCGCGATTTGAAATTTCTGAATGGTCTGGTCGCTACGATTCCGGACATGATACTTGCCGCAGAAGTGTGCAGTACTTTGCTCGTGCGAAGTCGAGAGCCACATTCCAGTTAGGTCCACGGAAACCATTTCAATAGGGGATTCCGGTTGTTCAACGACGTAGACCAGCGGCACAAGATCGTCTGGCCCCTTAATCGTCGGCTCTACTGATTCGCCTTGCACCGTAAAACCGCATGAAGTGCCGCTCGGTCGCGACTTTCGAGCCAGGGCGACGCCGAAACTGATAACCAGCAGAAGCGAGGCCAAAAACATCAAATTCAATTTCATGGTGTGCCTCCGGAATTGGAATGCCGCCACCACCTAATCTCAACCCGAGTCGTCGTCTTAACTGGTTTGCCATTCATGTCAGTGGCTGGTTTGAACCGCCACTTCTTTACGATGGCCACCGCTCCTTTCGTAAACCCGTCGCCGGGGTCGTCGATAACGCGGATATCATGCGGGTCTACTTTCCCTTTTTCTGAAACGCCAATTTCAAGCAAAGCTCTGGCGGATGAAATGTTGGCCCTTTTTGCTTCGTCGGGAAAGTCTGGATTAGGACAATACAGGCAAGAAGGCTTAGAAGGCTGCACAGCTTCTACTTGTGGGTTGGTGGGTTCCTGTTCCTGGGCGTTCAGCGTTTGAGAGACCATGCCCTGAATCCGAATGATTCGAGCCCGAGGAGGATGAGTCGGCAAGAACTCCACTATGATGCGCTCGCCCTTCCGTAACCAGGCGAAACTTACCGGCTCGGCGTTGTGGATGTAGAGAGTGCCGTCACCAAGCTGAATAGTCTGCACCGCTCCGTCCAAACGCTGTAAGACAACGCTGTTCGGCTGCACATCTGTCACGGTCCCGGATGTCCATGTCTTCAGGAAATTCCCACTACGAAACTGAAGCTGGCGCAACGCTCTCGGCGGAAGGAGGTCAATGGCCGCGGCTTCAACGGTATGCGCCTGCAGGTCGAACATGCCGTGAACTCGCACCGCACTTGCTACTCGGATGCTGCTGAGGCTCGCGGGCTTCCCG
Source organism: Candidatus Acidiferrum sp. (assembly GCA_036262755.1). Lineage (GTDB taxonomy): Bacteria > Acidobacteriota > Terriglobia > Acidiferrales > UBA7541 > Acidiferrum. The sequence continues at coordinate 28,406 of DATAIH010000147.1, read as the reverse complement.
TCTTCAGTGACCTGCGTCGACGAAACCATGTGCACCGTGAGGGCGGCGTGTTCGAGTAAAGAGAGTTCCATTTGAGATGGGCCGACTGAGGAGACGAATCCAACCATTCCAGTTATCCTTAGCACCCCGACCCGCGGCTCGGTCGGTGTCGTTCGAGGCTCCTCCTGGGTCGAAGCAGTAATCGACATCGGCGCTCCCACGAATGACGCAAGAAGAACAGCCTCAAGAAGGGCCCGGTCGCAAGTCCTCATAGAATCCTCCTCAAGCCTGCGGAACGTGGCGTTGCGCCAGTACTTTACGTGGGCGATTTGCCGGTTAGCCTTAATCGGGCAGGTACCGGAGCGCAGGCTAGCGCGCCGATTCGACGGAAGGCATGGTTTCATCGCCCCTCCAATCTCGCCTTGACTAGTCGGCATCGTGCATAGCCTTTAGCGGATTTGACGTAGACCCGTTGTGCGGCGTTCCACGAGCAAAAGGCCACCTAGCTGGCAGACACTCCCGAGTAGGGCGCCAAATCGGAAGAGTTCCGCCCAGTACTTGACCTAGTGGAGCTACCCCGTTCAAAACCAACTCAAAAGGCGCGCACTTTATGATGCGTTTGCTACGAGTACCCTTGGACGGTTTCTTATCACGAGCTCGGGAGGGTTCTGAGTTCTATCCTCTGATAACATCAACTTCATGGATGACCATGAGATCGGGCTACCCCGGTGGACGGTAAAGGTCGTTGCCCACCATGCGAAGTGGACCGAACATTTCCGCCAGGAAAAAGAGATTCTTTTCCAGATCATGGGACCCAAGCTGCTTGACGTTCGTCATATTGGCAGCACCTCCATACCGGCAATGCCGGCAAAACCGATTGTAGATATTCTTGCTGCCGTCAAAACCTTGTCTGACGTCGAACCGTTCAGAGAAGATCTCATCAGGGTCGGCTACCAGGACAAAGGGAATGGTGACGTTCCTGGACGTAGATACTTCGTCAAGGGCGGGGAGGCCAAGAGAACCCATCATCTAAACTTTTGCGAAATGAACAGCTTGTTCTGGACGAGCCACTTAGCCTTTCGCGACTACCTCGAACGCTACCCCGATGCTGCCAAGCAATACGCAGCACTAAAACAGGCGCTTGCGGCGAAGTTTCCCGATGATCGGCCCGCCTATACCGCGGGAAAAGAGGATTTCGTCCGCTCCATATTGAAGCTGGCGGCGAACGAGCGTTCTGGCTGATTCGAGCGCGGATCGTGCTCGCCAATACGACAGGTATCTCGGAACCGCCAAGTGGTGGAGAATCGCGTTTGCGCTCCCCTCCGCGGCTCGATCAGAGTTCGGGAACCGCGGCCGCCCACGGCCTTAGCCGTGCGGTCACTATTGGTTCAATCTTCAGTATGGCTTCTTACCGGGACCATCTGCGGACGTATTTCGCACAAACTGCGGATTCTAGCGCCAGCCGTGCCTTCAGGACCTTTGCCAAATTGCCGTCACATAGAGGTATGATGGCGTCGAATGTTAGCCAGCCGGGTAGTTGCGATTTTTCTGGTCTGTGCCCTTTTGCTCGCAGGTCTCATTCCTCTCGCAAGTTGGCTTGCGTCCATGTGGAGGAGTGGCTCCTGAGCGGCAATTTTCCTGGAGCCGAATCCACTATCATGGTGTTCTCGCCTCGTTCCCGGCCATCCCCTTTACGCAGCATTCTCCGCCAGCTCTGTCCGCGATGCCGGTCCGGAAGAATCTTCCGCTCCACCGTTTACTGGGGCTTCCCAAAGATGAATGATCGCTGTCCCGCCTGCGGTCTCCTCTTCAACCGCGAGCCGGGATATTTTCTCGGCGCCATGTACATCAGTTACGGTTTGGCCCTCGCGTTCGTCTTTGCTTTTGGAGCCGTCCTTTGGGCCTTCACCGGATGGCGTTTGGACAAGGTCGCAATCTGGGCAGTCCTGTTTTTCTTGCCCTTTGCCCCGATGCTGACATTCCTTTCGCGTGTACTTTGGATTTATTTCGATCAGACGATCGATCCAGAGACCCAGTAAGAGGTACCGTCCTGCCTTGCCTTCGGGACGCTCTGTTTCGCAAAATCGAGGCGTCGTTCTGGCCTCATCACGCACCATTCGCTAATAATCAAGCCGCCTGGTAAATGACTTTTACCGGGAGGCTCGATTTCAAGGCACAGCTGCTACTCCAGCACTTCGGAATCGAAACGACGATAAATCTCGTGCTGGTGGGCAGGGTCATGGTCGGCGTGAAGCGCTGCGATCAAAGCGCTCAACCTCGGCGTGAGGATGATCAGATAACGGGCACCCTCTCCGGCGCTGTAAGTGTGGGCGATGCCCGCGGGCACGAATACTGTCGTTCCGGGGCCAACAGTTTCGGTTCGATCGGCATAACGAAAAGTCAGTTGGCCGTCAAGGACGTGCCACGCTTCGTCATCGGAATGGTGGACGTGAAGGATCGCCGGGCCGCTGCCGCGCCACTCATGGATGCTAAATGAGGTACCCGTTGCGGAGAAGTTCGCCGATGTCACGCGACCATCCTACTACGAATCAGCAGTACCGAGAGCCGCACTCTTCTCCGATAAGCCCCGCCTTACTAGGCACTCGCCTTGGGAATTGGAGTGACCAACAGCCTTTTAGCACCCGAGGAAATAACGCAACGCAACATATACAACGGCACCCAAGAACCCCGCTTTCGTTCCGATCCTCACTGGCTCACTGCGAAGGAGGTCTAAAACGCTCATCTACCACCCGCCCACCTACACCGATCCTTTGTGATGAAATCTACAGCGTAGCAGTCCGCGCGTCCGGTCAACTTCGCGCCCGCATTCAGAACTCGCACGAGCGACAAGAAATGCACCAGGACCATACCATCTCTTGGATCGAGGCGGCGCTTCAGCGAGGGATCGCGTGATAAGGATTGGGCGGCCCGCGCCCAAACCAACTTCGAAAGTTACCAGTTAATTGAGTATGTGGGCTATTGTTCCTAGGAGACTGAGATCATGATGAAAGTTCAGGGCGTTCCCTGTTGTGAAGCCGTCGTAGGGATTTACCTCGCTAACTTTGTTTGCGGCTAGTACCCGTCGGTCAGGTACCTGACGAACCCAGGATTTTCGCGAAATAGCAAAGCAAACGTCCCCTCGGAAAAGTGAATCCAATCATCGACTTCCCTCTTGTCGGTGTCGCGAACTCCCCGTTCCCACAAGGCGGCGTGAAAGACGTCGCGTTCAAGGGCTTCGACGTTCTTGAAGCGGTCCGTGCTCCAAACTATCGAAATCGTTTTTCGCTCATAGTCGATCACACCCTTGCCCTGCAACCCTCGGCGCGCATGCGTAGCTGGTTGATAGGAGATGAGGTAAGTGACGCAGGCATAGTCCTGAGACCCACATATCAGGATAGATCGCGGCGGCGGAGCGTATGAGGCGCTACTCGATGCCCGAGGCTGCATAAAGAGCGTCGCTAGGAAAGCAGTTGTGAGGGATGTGCAGACAAGCAGTATGCGTATCAAAGCAACCTCCTGACGCACAAGCCCCCAATTCCTAAAAGATAGGCAAAACGGGGGATTGTCTGCCACTGTCAGAAATCACAGGCCCCCACGCCTGATTGCCTCCATCGGAGGCATGGAGTGTGGCTCGTCGAGGCAGGCTTTATCCAAGGTGCATGAATTCCCTCCCCGGTCATCCAAAACCGGCCAACGAGGGCCTCGTGAAGACCGGCCTGCGATAAGCCCGGGCCCTTATGCTGACAATGCGCGACGAGCAACCAGAACGACCGCGGGCGGCCCCGGCCGATATCGTCAGCTGTGGGGTGGCATCTCGGTCGAGAGTAACCGCAACCGATAAGTCTCTCTAAGTCTCTAAGTCGAAGCGACGTCGTAGCACAGGTTGGTAGCGAGAGTGCAAGCCATTAGGGCCAGTCTTTGCCGCAGTGGGGGATACGGGAGACCTAAGAAGGTGACCAGCCCACAATTTCATTCAAGGAGCGAAACCATGAAAAAAATCACGCCGGTCGAGAAGTTCTAATGAATCAGACGCGTGGCTTCCGGCGGGCGTGAAACGAAGCGTTTCCGCACCTTAGAATTGTAAGTCTGATAGTTACAAAAAGCCTGAAGCGATAGGATTCTTAGCCGGAGCAAACCGCTGTCGCAGGATTGAAGTCCCGCATGGAAAACCCTGGATTTTTGGGCGGGAGAGGCCGGCCCGGGTTGTCCTTCGTGTGGCGAGATGCCAAGCCATCTGCTCAGGTCACACCCGGTTGCTCGTTCCAGACGCTCCACAAGGCGGTCGAACGCTGCGAAGTATTGCTCTCCGACCGAGGTTCCGCGAGGCAACTGGGCGTTCATCGCACACAGCCCACAAAGCACCTCGTCAATCTCTTTTTGGATTTCAGACGAAGCCGCAGCCAGCTCGCGGTGGTGTGCAAGAGACACCAGTGTCGCTGGATCGTGCTCCATTTTGGTTTCGGCTGACTCTCCGTGGCAAAAGCCAGCAGCGCTTGCACTTTCTTTGATTTGCCACTGCGCTCGTTCCAATGCTCCGGTGTGTTGCTCGGGGACAGCGCCCCTTCTCTCGAGCGCCGCGATTTGTCCCGATGCCTCCCTCCTGCTCCTGCGCAGGCGGAGGAGCAGGGCTAAGCCCAAGGCCAGCATGCCAGGCGCATATGCCAGAAGCGTGTCTTCCATCGACTCACGGTACCACTCCAAGGGCTGCGTCCATCGAGTTTTTCAGCTTAGCGTACGCAAAGCGGCACGGCCATCGATCCTGCCGACGGGGTGAGAGCTCACACGACGAGACCGAGGGCACTCTATAACTTCGGCGACTGCCCAGACGGTTTCGTCTGCGGCTCCAAGTCGCGCTGCAACGGTTGAAAGCGCCCTTCGACATCCACGCTCTTCACAGCAACTTCCTCGGCTCAGGGCTCTTTAGGTAAATCCAGGACCGGGTTTTGTGGAAAAAAGTGGAATGGCCGGATGATGAAATCGTGCCACATCACAGGCATGACCGGCCAATCCTCTTCCCGCGGCACATGGTGGAAGCCCAAGGTATACCAGGCGACGATATCCGTGTTTTCGATGCTGCGATTTTTCCTGGTCCATGCGGCCAAGCCGTCTTCACCGGTACTTGAGTTGGGATAAGAGCCAGCGGCATAAAGTTCCTCGGCCCGGTACGGTGTAACCCACAATTGGTGGGCGGAAAATGCACCGACTTTCTGAGCTCCGTCATCAGGGCTGAGCAAGGACGCCGCCGTCACTCCGGGCATAATTTCATAGCCTGTCGGATGTCCAAGCGGTCCCTTCACGTTTGGATTCACGAAAATCCACATGGAGGGCTTTTCCAAGTGAATGTCCATCGTCGCGTCGCATTCTTTTCCTGCAATCGAGGGCTCCGTTACCCAAATGCTCTTTCTGGGACTGCCTGCCGGGAGTTCCTTTTCCACCAGGCGGTGGATCATAAAACTGTTGTTCTGGCCGTCTACGTCCATATCGAGCCGGAAAGAGAAGAAGTGGTCGTGGTTAACGCCCAGGACGTTCTTGGCTACTAATTGGCCGTATTCTTCCGCTGAAGGATTGGCGTGGCCGTGATTCATGGCGCCGCCGACCGATTCATCGGCAACGGCCCGCGCATCGATAACCCCCGTCGCGCCCACGGCGACGCGGATACTGCCGTCCTGCTCGAATCGCCAATCCAGCAAATAATCGTAATTGCTGACGACTGCAGCGGAACGAAGCACCAACGTCCGCGACGGTCGCCCAAACACCAAGTTCTCGTCTTCGTGCCGCCAGGCCAGGTCGCCCGCAAATCGCTCGAACAGACAAGCCTGGCGCGGCCGGAGCACCGGATTTCCTTTCTCGTCGCTCGAAAGCCCATCAAAATAGACGGCGTTCGACGGACAATCCAACCCCTGGCTTAGGCTCTTCAAGATGCCGCCCGGATAAAATCCGCCTGCATCCAAAAATACTCGCGTTGACCAATTACGAGTCGCATCCATGTAAGGAACGAAGAATTCCGACACGTTTCCTTCATACAGCACGGAACGGCGTCGCCCATGGTCCTCAATGGCCACCAGGCTCACAATCGGCCCGACGCGCGAATCCAGTCGAATCCGGAAATGCCAGTTTTGCCAGCTCACTTCCCCGTCGGTGATCTGGAAACTAGGACCAAGCGGTTGAGAGACAATTCCTGGTCTCGTCCCCGGACGCGTCCTTTCCGGAGCCTCTTCGTAATCGGAAGGCGGCGGGATTGGGACGATTTCCTCGTCGAATACCTTCAACACTTTCTTGTCTGCAAAGTCGACTTCCACCGTTAGTCCCCCGATATAGCGGCTCCACGTATGAAAGGAGTGGTGTCCGACCATGCAGTCCGCCAATCCGATACGATGATCTTTCTGTTCTGGAAACGCGCGGAATCCCAAAGGGACTGCCTCGCACTGCACGATGTTCGTGTCGGTGATACCCCGTCGGGCAAGAGCTTTCTTCACGCGGTCATCCGCTAGAATGGTCTCCGTAAAGCCCGTGATTTCACTATCAAAGACCGGGGCTTGGGCACCCGGAACCTCTTTCCAGGACTCGAGTTTTCGCGCCGCCAGGTCTACCCGTGCCTCGATCACTTGCCCCTTGCGCACAAGCGTCACATCCGCTTCGCGAGGGATGGCATCTCCCGGTTTCCAGCCGAGCACCAAGGATTTGGGTGGTTCATGCAGAAGTATGCTTTCAAACTGCGTGTCGCCGTCGAGATGCCCGCTGGCGGTAATAACATCATAGACGGCCCAGTATTCCTGGGCGTCCAGTGCATCGAGAGGGTGTTGCACCTTCTGAGCCGGCGCAGATGCCGCAAGCAGCAGGCAGGCGAACGCAACAAAACACGATAAGAAGGAGAGTCGGCGCACAGAAACCTCCTCAAATCAGACATACGAGTGTAGGCCCGCACACTTCGTTGTCAACTCCTGGTAGGCCGGCGTATCGGAGAGTGGATATCAACTCTCAAGTTCCGGATTGCCGGTCCTCCGCCCGGAGTGCCGTGTTCTCTTCGCGATTAACTCGTCCCCGTTCATTCACTCCGGACGGCCGGCTGTCGGGAATTCCTGCCTTTCATCGCCAAATGGATGCGCCCGGCATTCTGGCCCCTCACACTGAGCCACAGGAGGATTCCTCGAATGCGAGCCAGAACGTTGATCATTGTTGGGGCCACCATCTTCAGCGCTGCGCTCGGCCTGCTGGGCCATTCGCGGACGCAATCGTCATCCGAGGCAACATGGAGCCTGCCGCACGGCCTCGCGGTAAAGGATGCTGGTCCGCGCACGTACAGGTTCACCATGGAATACAACTCGGCAAATAGCAAAGGTGACATTTTTCAGCGCCAGCGCTTCATAGCGGAATACACTCGGGGGTTGTCGGGCGGGGACGTCGTGTGGAACAACGTAACGCAGGCGACTGCTAGCAGTGCTACGGCGCCGTTCAGTTTCGCTCAGAAACGCGATTTTATGGAAGGCTTCCGCTATCACAACGATCTGGACAGTGCATTTAGGCCTGATTTCTTTAAGAGGTTTCCGCCCACCGCGGTCATGGAGCGCAACCTGGTTTGGGATACCGCAATGATTGAAATGTTCGGCCAGAATTATTTCGATCAGCTGAACTTGAATGAGCCTTATCATGCGATCTCCAATCGGGACACCGATATTCCCGCCGTAGGCAGGTTTCACAACCGCGACGTTGTGCTCGAGTGGGTCGGGCGATCTAAGAGAAATGGAGAGGACTGCGCCTTGATTGCCTACGAGGCGTTTTTCAATCCTCTCGAGATTGCCGTCGGCGGCATGAGTATGAAAGGGCGCAGCGATTATTGGGGACAGACCTGGGTCTCGGTTGCCACCAAGCAAATTGAGTACGCCACCATATACGAGAGCGTAATGGCTGAGATGAAACTCCCAGGTCAGGATGCACCTCAGATCGTCAACATCTTCCGAAGTGGCAGTTTCGAACCAATAAGCGCGAAATAGCGCGTCCTGTTGCGCGAAATCGCCAGGGTGTTAAGACCCGGTGGGCGCGTTGCGCCGGTCGATTTCATCTTCACCGACGATTCCCGTGAAAGACCTGTCGAGTTCCGGCGTGGAGAGCCGGCGTGTGCGAGATGGACTGCTTTCGTTTTGGATTTCTGCAATTTTGAATTTCGGCGCCCTTAAGATGTACCCCGTGGTAGGAAAGAAGGCTAGGCAGTACGCGTGGGAGAGTACCAAGCTGCGGTCAACGGGTGGGCCAATGGTTATTCGACCAGAAAGCGGGGCACTTTCCCAAGGAAAGTGCCCCGCCGAAATTAGCTCAGTTTTCTATTGGCGATCGTCGTCGTCACGATGTTTTTTGTACCAGCCCTTGTGCTTGCCGTTGTCTTCGTGCCAGCGACCGCGGTCTCGGTCGCGGTCATGGTCCCAGTGATGGTCGTGCTCGAAACGTCCGCGCGGACCTCCCCAATAGCCACCGTAGTAGCGGCCCTCGTCATAGTGTGGAACGACCCAGAACGCGCCAGCATACGGCGGACGCGTCCAGTAGCCTTGGTGCCAGTAATAACGACCGTCCGTCGGATACCAGTAGCCGTCGATCCACACGTACTGGTTATCTTCCGGATCAGGGCATGGAGGGCGAACCATCACGCGCGCTGGGGGCGGTGCACCGATCTGAATTCCTACTGAGACCTGGCTGAACGCTGCGGGTGCGCCGGCAAAAAGTGTGCCTGCGAACAGCAGCATTCCTATCCACGTTTTGTAGTTGAGTTTCATGTTCCTGCCTCTCTCCGCGTTCCTGAAGTGCCGCGGGATTACCTCCGTTGATTCGTGAAAGTAGCTGGGGCCGCAGGCGAGCCGGGTGGGTTACTGCGTGGGTCCCTCATTGCCATCGTACAAGGGTAGAAACACCTCAGAGAGGCTTTTGTTGCGGATGGGGACATGGCAGTAAGCCCCAGGTTGGTTCCCGGGCGTTATCTCTGGGATCTTAGCGACACCGTTCGCGAATGGCATTCCACGCGAGCCGGTTCTCTATACAAATTGCTCCCCCCTGGATCGGAACGTCGAGGAAGGCTCCGGAAACCGGCGCTAGCATGCGACCGAAGCGCGTGCCCGGCGTCTATACATCAAGCCCTGTGGAGGTGCCCCTTATGGATTCACTCTGGCACGACGTGCGTTATGCACTACGCATTCTTCGCCGCAGCCCGGGCTTCACCGTCGTTGCGGTCCTTAGCCTTGCCCTCGGAATCGGCGCAAGCACCGCCTGGGTTCTCTTAGTCGGTGCAGCCGTCGGAGGCGGTGTCTCCTTTGCGCTTGCACGAGTTCTGCGCGCCTATTGGTATGGAATTCAACCCGGAGATCTGTGGAGCCTCGCAGCCGCGGCGCTTTGCCTCTTCGCTGTCACGCTGTTTGCCTGCTGGATTCCCGCCAGGCTTGCCGTCCACGTCGACCCTATGAACACCCTCCGCCACGAGTAGCTTTAGTAGAAGACGATTTCGCTCCCCGCGCGATGGCTGCGTCAGTTCTCCGGCGTGCGGCTTCCCTACCGGGTGCCCGCAACCGCTTTCCGCGCGGACTGAGTGAGCCAAGTCTCGAAGCGCGTTTCGCCAAGTCGGGCATCCTTGCCGGGGACGAGCGTCCGCTCACCGACCCGCGCGCCGGCGTATCGCGCGTTTGGGTCGGCGATGATCTCCCGAGGATCATTGAGCTGGGCCAAGCGCCGCCGTACCAGTTCATCCAAGCGAAATTGTTCCGGTCCCGCAATTTCGACCGTGCCATTTACCGGCGCGCCTACTGCGACTCGGACCACGCCGCTCGCGACATCCTCGGCAGCCATCGGCTGAAAAAGCACCGATGGCAAACGTACCTTGTTGCCGTCGAAGGAAATGTCGGCAATGCCCTTGAGAAATTCAAAGAACTGCGTCGCGTGGACGATGGAGTAAGGGATTGGGGAGCTTTTGATCATCTTCTCCTGAGCGATCTTGGCTCGGAAGTAGCCGCTTTCTGACAGCTGGTCGGTTCCGACAACCGACAATGCGACGAGGTGCTTTACGCCTGCGGCCGCTCCGTGCTTGAGGAGGTTGCGGGTTGATGTTTCAAAGAACTTCAGTACTGCAGCATCTTCGAAAGAGGGAGAGTTCGATACGTCAACCACGACCGACGCACCTTTCAGAACTTCAGCTAGCCCCTCGCCCGTGAGTGTGTTGACGCCGGAACTGGGAGATGCGGCAATTGCTTCGTGCCGGTGCTCGCGCAACTTGGTAACGATCTTTGACCCGATCAATCCACTGCCGCCGATCACTACGATTTTCATAATTTTCGCCTCTGTTTCGACTAAGGCTGCCGGAACTAACTATCAAGCAACAGGCCCCCGTCGAAGGGATGAAGTGCATATTTTCGACGCCCGCGGTCTCAAGCAACTGTCAGATGTGACAGTGCGCCGGTTAACCGGACATCTCTGGCGCGCAGTCTTCGCGCCAATGAATGGCCGAGGGTCTTAAAATGTAACTTGGTCGCCAGGGAGCAGGACCAATTCCAGGATGTCTCCGCTAGACCCATCAAATTTGATCGGGATTAGGCGACCGTGAAATGGCCGAAGTATCTTTAGGGATGCTGGTGGGCGAGCGTCGGGCATTTCGAGATTGAGTACTTCTTGGACCGTGCCTCCGACCCGAAGAAACGCGTCTTTCTGATTTACGCGAATTCGGAGTTCCGGACTCACTCCAAAGTTCTTAGGAAAGACTGTGCAGTTTACCTTCGTGACGGAAACTGTAGTGCAAAACTCATCTGGAGACATTCCGCGGTGAGGTACAGCCTGAGGGAATTTGTTCTGGTCGAGTGCCGATAGCAGAATAGCTCGCGTGATGCGATTGGAGGCGCTTTCTTCGGCCATGAACAGCAATCGAAAATAGCCCGGAGATTTGGAAAAAGGAAGTTCATTATGCAGGGTTTGCTTTTCGAACACTTCGCCGCTAATCAGAACTTCTCTGGCTGAGGCCAGGCGGAGCCGCATTCGGGTCTCTAGTCCCTCACGAACGAAAATGTAATTGCCAGTCTCATATCCCAGCAGAGCGGCGGGTGAAGCCTCGGTACCGGGAGGGTAGATCGGGCTGGTGACTTGCATCCGGAAGTCGGGAGTGAGATCGATATAGCCGGTCACGTCGTAGCTGCCCAATTGAAGAAAATAGGCGATTGCTGGCGGCAGAGGCAGATTTTCAACGATAGCGCGGCGGAGGCGCTCGCTTTCCGTCGGGCTCAAGCATCCTTTCGACTGTCGCTCCGTCAAATCCACGCGAAATTTCTCTACCGCGAGGAGCGGGTCAACGTAAATTCCACGACCAACTTGATTGAACGATTGGATATCACTGGCAAAAAATGCTCCGGAGTGGAATGAAATCTCGGCGGTAGATTTTTCCCAATGAAGAGAGAGCAATTCTCCTGCAATGTCACAGTCGGCCGTGTTCGGATTTCGCTGTCGGGCATGTTTTACGGCAATGGAAACCAATTCCGAGCGGTAATCGCCAGCCGTCGGTGGGAAGAGGACAGGGTCCAGTCTGTCGCGACGCAATCGGTATGCAATAGCGGCGTGCTGACAACCGAGGAACAAAAGAATGAGTGCCGTGAGGAGTGATAACGCAAATCGCAGAATTCGCATTGTTCGATAGCGAACAAACCTGAAGGAGCTTTGGTTCAACTGAGCCCTTAGCCAGCCTCGGTTATCAGGCATGGTGAACGACTGCCGCGGGGCCCCCGAGGCTCGAATCTCGGCCGTTACTTTGCACCTTCCATGGGCAGCGCGAACGGCGCAAGCGCGTCACGAATTACCTTTTCTTCGCCTACCGCCACAATGGTCATGCGCGAGGCGGGAAAATACTTGCGCGCAACGGCGTCGACGTCCTCTGCCGTTGTAGCGCTGACCTTACGGTTGTAGCTCGCGATGGCATCGGGCCCCAGCCCATTCAGCCAGAGATCTGCGAGTTCGCCGGCCACCGCGCTGCGCGATTGCAGAAGGATAGCTTCGATGCCGAGAAGGTAGCGTTTGGCCCGGCTGAGCTCCTCGTCGGTCGGGCTTGTCGTGGCCATGCGATTCATCTCGTATAAGATTTCATTCAAGCTGGCCCCGGTAACGGCGTTGCGCACGTCGGCCTGCGTGCGGAAGACCGCCGCCTGACGTAAGGTAGCGAGATTGGAGCCCGGGCTGTAGGTGTAACCCTTGTCCTCGCGGATGTTAGTTACCAGTCGCGAGGTAAAAGTTCCGCCATAGATGGCATCCGCCACCTCCGCCGCCTCATAATCAGGATCGCCGCGCAGCGGACCGAAGCCCGCGAGCACCAGGGTGGTTTGCACCGAATTCGGGCGCGCGACAAAAGTGACCTCATGTCGTACAGGCCGTGCGGGTTTGGCGTTGACTGTCGCGGGCGTCGCCGTAGGCGCTCTCCAACCACCGAGTTTCTCCCTGATCATCTCGGTCATCTTTGCAGCATCGAAATCACCTACCGCGACGAGGATGGCCTGGTCGGGACGGAAACGCCGAGCGAATTCCTGGCGGAGCTCGTCGGACGCCATCCGGCCAAGAGAATCCTGAGTCGGTGCGATGACACTGTATGGGCCGGAACCGAACAGGACGCGGGCGAGCGCCCGGTTCGCTTGAAACCCGGGCTGCGCTTCGCGCTCGCGCAACGAATTGCTCAAATTACTCTTGGCAAGCGCCACCTCGCCGTCGGGAAACGACGCGTTCCGAAGCATGTCAGCAAGCAGGCCCGCCGCCAGCTCCGTCTTTGAAGAAAGCACAGAAGTGCTGACAGAGATGCTGTCGCGGTCCGCGCCAACTGACAGATCACCTCCCGCCGACTGAATCTCCTCGGCAATCTGCTTCGCACTGCGGGTCTTCGTGCCTTGACTCAGTGTCCTCGCCAGAAGCTCCGACAATCCCGGCCGGTCGCTTGCATCCGCCGCGAGTCCGCCGAGCACCACCACGCGAAAGGAAACCTTCGGCAGACCCGGCTGGGCCACCAGCCACACCATCAAGCCGTTGTCGAGCTTCGTGGCTTTTACTTCCGGCGGTTGAAACGCAGGCTGCGTACCGTACGGAGGAAGGTCCTTGGGCAGTGGCGCCTCCTTTTGCGCCTGGGCGGCCGCCGCAAACAGCAGCACGAAAATCACTGTGAGCGCATTTCTCATTTCTCACCTCCGTTGCTGGCGGACGTTTTGTCTCCCGGCGCCGGCACCCGGTTGATGACGGTGCGGTTTGCCGGTACCAGATACTTCCCCACAAAGCTGCGGACCTCTTCCGCCGTGACTTTGGCTATGCGGTCGGGAATCTGATAAACGCTGTCGAAATGGCCCTCGAACAGGACCGCATGCGATAGCGCCGAAGCGCGGTCAACGGGAATCTCCAACTGATCGTACCAGTCCGAACGCATCTTGGCCGCGATGCGCTCGACTTGCTCCCGGCTGGGACCCTTTCGGGCGAGCTCGGCGATGACCCCGTCGTAAGCCGCCAGAAGCTGGTCTTCGCTGACGTCTGACGGATACACAAGGAAGGAAGTCATGAGCGTTGGCCCGTTGTATTCAAACGCGTTTCCCAGCGGCCAGTTCATTCCACCATCGACCGAAACTGCGACCTGCTTCTCTTTCACAAGCGTCTGATAGAGTATCGAAGCCTGTCCGTTGTGCAGCAATTCTCCGGTAACCGCGCCGACAATGGCGTCGGGCGAGCTGCGCGCCGGCATGCGGTAGCCGATCGCGACGGCGGGAATCCTGGCCAGCTTGTCGGTCTCCGTGAGACGCCGCTCGCTTTTCTGTGGCGGCTCGTTGACATCCACCCGCGGTAGCGTTGGCCCGGAAGGAATGCTTGCAAAATATTTCTCAGCCTTCGCGAATATATCTGCGGTTTCGACAGCGCCCACGATGGTCAGCACGGCGTTGTTCGGCGTGTAGTACTGCTGGTAGAACTTTTTGACATCTGCGATATTTGCCGAGTCCAGATCCTTGAAATCTCCGTAAAAGTTATGCGCGTTCGGATACGTGTCAAAGGCCTTCTGCGGCAGGTCCAACCAATAGAAAGATCCGTACGGCTGGTTGAGGACGTTGACGCGGACCTCTTCTTCCACCACGTTGCGCTGGTTATCCAGGTTCTTGACGGAGAAATCCAGGGTCTTCATGCGGTCGGCTTCAAGCCACAGTACGGGATCGAGCGTCGAGATGGGGCCGGACTCGATGTACTCCGTGAAGTCGTAACGCGTATCGCCGTTGTTAAAGCCACCGCCGCCCTCGATCACGCGGTCGAAAACGCCCTTGGGCGCATCGGGCGTGCCCTCAAACATCATGTGTTCGAAGAGGTGGGCGAAGCCGGTGCGGCCCTGTGGTTCCAGCCGGAAGCCGATAGCATAGCTGATGCATAGGCCGAAGGTCGGCGCGGAGTGGTCCTCGGAAACCACCACGGTCAATCCGTTGGACAGCTTCTTCATCGCCGTTGGGGCTTTCCACTCCTGCCCTTGCGCAGCCGCGGCAAAGCTAAGCAGAGCAATAAATGGTAAGAGATGGGTCGAAAAATGAATTACGCGTCTCATGGCTAATTTCGCTCCTTGCGATGCTCAGAGGCGGAAGTCCCGTTGGCAGGATATAGCCTACATTCTCCGGGCGCCCGCTGGCCAGCGCCACGGCTGGGTTCCCGCTTCACGAGACGTCATTCAGTCGTACCGAAGGGCTACTCCGGGGTCCACGCGCGTTGCGCGCCATGCGGGAATCCAGATTGCCCCAGCGGCAATTAGAACGAGCAGTGCGCAAGAGGTGACGAGGGTTGGGGGATCGCTCGGGGTTATTCCGAACAAATAGGACGCAAGAAAGCGATTTAGTATCAATGAAAGTAGCGAACCAACCGCCAATCCTGTGATTGCGAGTTTGCCTCCAACGGAAAAAACAAGGCGAAGAATGTCCACCCAAGTGGCCCCCACGGCGATCCGAAGTCCGATTTCATTTCTCCTTTGCACAACGGAATGGGACACGACTGCGTACATTCCCATCGCAGACAGGAAGACCGCGATCCCCGCCATCAGCTCCAAAAGTCTGGCGTAAAGACGGCGGAGACTTGTGGATTGCAAAAGGATTTCCGACATACTCCGTACTCCGAAAACAGGCTGCGTTTGGTCCATCTCGGCCGCGATCCTCCGAACCGCGCCAATTGTGGCCGCAGGTTCCCCCGCGGCTCGAACAACAACCGTCATGTGCACGCGATTTTGATAGCCATGCGCCGAAGTAACCGGCGTTTGCTGAAGGTACGATACGAAGATTTCAGGGTCCGCTCCTCTTTCAAGGGAATCTTGATGTACGTTCGCGACGACGCCGACGATCTGACGTGGCCGTTCAGTCGTATCTCCGACCAGGAGCAACTCCTTGCCGACGGGATCATTATTGGGCCAGTAGTGTTGCGCAAACGCCTCGTTGACGATCGCCACCCACGGCGCACGCTCGTCGTCCCGAGTCTCGAAGTAACGTCCTCTCAGTAGCGGGATCTGCAGCGTTTTGAAGTAATCGGCGCTAGCTGCATTGAAAGCAGCGACGGCGTTGTCAGGGCCTTCCTCCTTGCGTTCCCCAATAATCTTAAAACCACGCTCTCGGCGCCCCGTGTTGTATCCCATTTCAGGAAGCCAACTCACGATTCCGGCGGATTGGACACCTGGGAGTGCGCTAGTGCGCTCCAAGAGCCGCGCGTAGAAGCTTCCTACCTCGGCGTGAATTTGAACGCCTTCCGGACGGAATTCAAAATACTTCGGCCCGGCGAGGAAAAGCTGCATTGTCAATACGCCTTTGGAGCGAAAACCTGGATCAACTCGAAGGATGCGCGACAAACTCTTTAGCATCAGCCCTGCCGCAAAAAGCAGCACCAGCGACAGCGCGACCTCGCAGACGACCAGCAGGCTCCGAGAACGCCGGTGCGCGGGTCCTACGGTTGTCCGGCTAGTACTTTTCAGCGCCTCATTGAGATCAATGCGCGAGGCGAAGATTATGGGAGTTATAGAGAAGGCGGCACCACTCAGACTGGCAATCGAGAGGCAAAACAACAGCACCGGCAAATTGATCCGAATGGATTGCACAAGAGGAAATCCATCCGGAGCGACGGCCCGGAAGAGGTCAAGTCCCCAGAAAGCTAGAAGCCAACCTAATAGACCGCCCGAGGCGCCGAAAAAAAGACCTTCCGTAAGCAGCTGCCCGGCGATTCGTGAGCGGGCAGCGCCTAGCGAAGCTCGGACGCAGAGTTCGCGCCTTCGTGTCGTCAACCGACCGAGAAGCAACCCGGCGACGTTGGCGCATGAAATCAGCAAAACGAACGCAACGATAGCGAACAGCAGAAAAAGTATCGGTTTCCAGTATCCAAACTGGGCCTCTTGGATCGGTTCGACGGTCACGCCCCAATTCTTGTTCGTATCAGGGTGCTCTTCCGCAATGCGGCGCGCCAGAGAATTCATCTCCGCTTGAGCGGAACTGACGGTCTGTCCGGACCGAAGTTTACCTACGGCTATCAACCAGGACCGAAAGCTGCGCTCTTGGGCGTCTGCGCCGGGACGATCAATGGGCATCCACAGATCGGTTTCGCGGTCAAACAAGTGAAAGTCCTTGGGCAGCACGCCAACGACGGTGTGCAGTTCTCCGTTGATCGTGATTCGCCGCCCGGTGGCATTCAAATCACCTGCGAATCGGCGCTGCCAAAATCCATAGCTGAGCAGCACCGGCTTTGCCGATTTGAGTTCTTCCTCAACGAAGAACCGGCCAACTGCAGGCCGTAGGCCCAGTAAAGTGAACAACCTTGGAGTTGCATACTGAATATTGGCTCGCTCCGGCAATCCGCAAGCCGTCACCGTTACCGGAGATCCCGGGGCCACTAGTTCGAGGTCCTCGAAAGCGTGAGCCCCTTCGCGCCAGTCCCTAAAAGTCGCCGGAGCGACGGCCGTTCTCGGGATACCTTTGAGATTGTTTGATTCCCAGAGAACGACGAGCCGATCGCTGTCTTTGTAGCTCGAGGGAGCGAGCAACACCCCCTGAATAACGCTGAATACCGTCGCGTTGGCTGCAACGCCGAGCGCGATGGATAGCAGGACCACTGCTGTGAACCCCGGGGCCCCTGTGGCTATCCGGAAACTGTAGCGGAGATCCTTCGGAATGCTCGCCATACCATTGTTCCTATCCGAAGATCCTGCGGGTTGATCGAAGCACGTGCCGCACCAAACTCCGATCTCCCCTAACCCTTTGAAATTCAGGGACAAAGGTGCGGCCAGCAATTTGCGAACAAACTCGTTTATGTTTCAGTACCGCAACTCACCTGTGCAGAAACGGACAGGATCGGCAGCTGCCAGCTTGATGGCGGCTAGTTCAGGCAGAGATTCTCGAGAGGCAAAATGAGATCGTCGAACCGATGAGCTTCAGGAAACAGTTCTAGAGCTGGAAGTTCAGCCTCGAAACCGGCGGATCGGGAGTGTCGATCGGCGAAAATGTCGCGTTCCTGGCGTCCGGCTGGAGGCAGAAGAACGCTCGTCTAGCGCTATGCCTCGTCAGTCGAATCGGAAACGCGGTGGCTCCGCGGCTGGCAGGCCCGCGTTGTCAGGATTCGGGCCAGCCAAGCAAAGGGTTTTAGTTGCCGCGATTCATCAGTTCCGGCACGCTTCCGCCAGACGAGCCGTGCAAGTCTTGCGTGCATGGGTTGTGGTCGAGAATTTGGCGATTGTCGTTGACGAAAAAGCCAGCGGAATGCCGGCCGGTTTGGAATAGCAGAAACAGCGGAGCGCCATACTCGGTCGTTGCGCTTCCTCCGAACGTATTTGTCGTCCCGGGTATGAGCGCGCCGCCTTCTTGCCACTCGCAGCCGCTGCTATTATTCGCGCCGCCGATCGTATAAAAAGGATAGAACGGTACGCCGGGGGGAGGAACCACGCAGCCATTTCCAGTCACCAGGAAGTCACAGTTCGCCTCGAATACGTTGACGTTCGTTTCAAACCCGACTCGATCGTAGTTGTGCAACGTCCCTTCGTCACCTTGAAAAACCGGGCTGCTGAAGCGGATGGGATCCGCATGAAGCGATGCGTCCTTCTGAGGGTCCGTCGATGTGCCTGGCCAGTTCAAACCATAGGGGACCCCGTCAAAGTCCAGTTCTGATGTAAGGCACCCTCCGATCTGCTGGAAGGGAGACGGGGGAAAGAAGGACTGGTCGGGGGTGAAGCAAGCCACGTCGTCCGAATCCAGCCCGGAAGGATCGTTCACTCCTGGGACCGTGCAACTCAGAGTATTCGGGTCGGCGCTGTTGCAATACTCGAAGTGACCGATCTCATCGGAGAAGGCGATGTTGTAGGAATGGGCTGCCCATGGTACCCGGGTGTGCTCAGAGGAAGTAGAGTACATCGGATGAAAATCGTAAGGCGCGATATTGCAGCTCTTTGCGTGTGGCTGGTATAGCACCTGGCCGAAACCGTTTTTGTGCGTAGCCGTCATGTGCCCGGAATCGCCGCTGGTAAGGTCGCGGATGCTGACCTCTAGGCCATCCTCGGTGTCGTGGATGAGGACGAGCAGCGTATCGCCAGGAGCCATCGGCAGGACGTTGTTCAGATCGAAATTGCTCTGTCCGAAAGGAGAGCCTACCGGATTCGCGGGCTGGAGCGGTACGCCATTCTTGGTGATGACCGCGAAGTTCGGCGTCTCCGCACTGCCGAGCTCGTCGAGGCAAGCCTTATTATTGAACAAGCCGGTCGCCCCGGACTGGCTGAAGCTCCAAATGACCATCGCAGCAAAGTAGTTCTGCGGGTCGATCAGCTGAGGCGAACCAATCCAACCCGGCGGATAGAACTGCATTTCCAGGAATGCCGTACCCGGGTGCTTCCCGATAAAGCGCTGGGAATTTGGATCAGCATCATCAAATATGTTCTCGTCGGTGTTAGGCTCGCACTTCTTCGTGAATTCCGGGAAAGATTGGGAATCGCAGATTGCCATCCCCAGCCAGAATGCAGGATGCAGCTGGAAATTCCACGTTCCACCCTTTCCGTCCTGTGTCGGCAAGACGGGCGAGTCCTTGGGTAGCGTGAGTCGATAAATGCTGGAGTTCCCTGCACCAGGCGTGTCCGAGTAAAACAACAACGAGGGCTCGTCGTGGCCCACGTATTTCCCGTCATAGCTCTTGTGCAGGTAAGTGTCGGTGCACAGACCGGAACTGACATCGTCGCAATTCAGAGCAATCGAATGAGCGTTGATTTGAACGGTTGTTTTTTGGGCCGAGGCTGCCGGCGGCAGAACACACAGCAGCCCAATCCCCGCAGAAACGGCCAGAAAATTACGCATCGCGCCTCCTTGAAGGGAAACTTGCGAGTAAAACTTAAACTTGCGTCGGGACACCTTGTTGCACCACGGACTTTTATTGCGGGGACGCCGTTATGCTTAGCACGAGGTTACGGCATGGGTCAAGCGCGCTACTCAAGCATGTCCAGAAATTGTGTGCTCATCCGGGTAAGTGGTTGCCGTTTACACGCGGTTTAGCACGAACTTGTCCACGCATTTACCTTCTCGATTAGAAATGGAGGACAATGCCGGTAGAAAGCCTAAAGTTATTCTGCGACCTGCTTGCGAACTGGGTTATCAAGTAGTCCGTTTGAACCACGCGCCAATGAAGCCCGTGGAAGATCTCTGCATCGACGCCGCCCCCGAGAGCGAGTGAGAAGGAAGTACGCCCAACTCCGCCCGTGCTGTTATGTGCTCCGCCAATGAGTAAGTGACCAAATGGCGATATTCGGGAGGAAGGCGCCGAGATTTGCGGTCCGAACAGATATGTGTAATTCGATGTGCCGATCCCACTGATTGATCCGTAGTGCGCACCAAGATCCGCCACTCCGCCTAGCCAATCATTAAGCTTATACTGTCCCGAGATCTCAAATCCGTTCAAGTTGGAACTTTCGAAGCGCATATAAGAATAGCCGCCAAAAACTTCCACTTTATGGTCATCCTGTGCATGCACCGAAAACGACGAAAGGGCGCACAGCCCCAACAGCAGCAATGTTTTCCGAAGCATAAAAGATCTTCTCCTTGTCAAACTCTGGATTTTCAGAACTGCTAAGCTTCCTGGATGATCTGTGGTGCGTTTGCTTATTGCTTCGGCTCAGGCTTTGTGGGTTCACCTCCCGTATTTTGCGGTGGGGCCACGGGGTTGCCAGAAGAAGGCCCCATTGCTGCCAGCTCCGAGGCGTTGTACTTCGGCGCGCTGACATATCCGTGAACAACGTTCCTGGTGATCCGGTTCACCACAACCTGTACCGGCTGCGATCCACTCTCCGTATGGATCCAGATCGGCTCGTACAGATTTACTCTTTTCTTCATCAGCTGGCTGTCGTCCACGATCAAGGCCATATCGAAGGTGTTGCGCCTTGTATCCGTCCTGCGCAGAGACAGCGGCAGCGGCCCGAAGCGCTGGAACTGCTTCGATCTTGACAAGTCGAACTCGAAATAGCTGCGCTCTCCGCGCCTAGCGAGCGCCACGAGCTCTTCATGGGTCCTGGCGATCGAACCATTCAGTTCGTCGCGCGTCGAATTGAGACTCCCCTCAAGCTCGCTACGGTTCTTGGCTACCTGATCCTGTGTTTCCTTCAATTGTCTTTGCTGTTGTGTCACTCGCGTCTCGAGTTGTTGGTAGCGCTTGTCGACGACGGCTGCCTTTGCCGTCTTTTTCCTTGTGCTTTCCGCCGCGGCATCTGCCGCGGCTCGCTGTGCCGAAACTACGTTGTTCATTTTGTCGGCCATATTATTGAGTTGTCGCTGCAGATCGTTGATGGTTTCGTTGGCCACCGACTCTTGAGCCGCCAAACGGCGGACCTTGAGTTGCTGCTGGTAACCGTAGCCGAACGCCAACATCGCAACAACCAGCACAAGGATGAAATCTATCAGCCAGCGCTTTCGTTCAATCAAAGCCCGCACCTCGCTACCTACGTTTTCACTCGTTTCCGGATATTCTTCCATCGCCAACCTCCTCGGGGGCTCCCATTTTCCTGGGTGATCTTGGCAGGTTCCGACGCCGGACGCGCTCGGACCTTCCCGCTAGCAGTTAAGTCAGCAGATTGACGACGGTCACCTGTCAGAACTTACAGGTAAGTTGCTGGTCCTGAGCGATGGTACGGGGATCGCATGGGCTTTCGCCTGCTAATCGACACAATTCAAGCCAGTTGCCAAATGGGGCGAACGAAAAACGTGAGTCACAACCCTAAGCTGCCGGCCCCTTCGCCGGTGACTCGCTGATGCCCAGCCCTGCAGTTCGGTGCTTAACCTTAATAATCTCCTTCCGCTCTGCCTGGTAAGTCTTACCGTTCGGGCTAGTACGAAGATTTTCCGTAAAGCCGGTTATCTGGAACCTGACCGGGTCAAAACGAGTCCGGACCGTTCCGGTCATCGGTTTACCAGGACTCTGCCGAACCTTTTTGTCTATAATGCGCACTATAACGGCCGGCACTTGTTGCTCGCGCTGGGCACTCCAGATTCGGGGAGCGTACCCGTGCAGACACTCTGGCAGGATTTGCGCTACGGCCTCCGCATGCTGCGCAACTCGCCTGGCTTCACCATCGTCGCCGTCTTTACCCTCGCCCTCGCCATCGGCGCAACTTCCTATGCGCACGTTGATGCGCAATCCGACAGTAAAGGGGTAGCGCCATTTGATGTTGCATCGATCCGGGTGAATAAGTCTCATGATGCCGGGGAACGCTTTGAATTTACCGACGATGGATTCAACGCTACGAACATATCCGTCATCATGCTGCTCAAGGTGGCGTATGGCGTAGAGGAAGATCAGATCGTTGGCCTGCCTCGATGGGGTAAGTCTGAGAGATTTGATATCACTGCCAAAATCCTAGGAAAAGACTTGAGAAAGCTCTCGATAGAACAACGCAAGCACATGATCCGCCCGCTCTTGGCCGATCGTTTCGAGCTTCGCTTCCATGAAGTGGAGAAGAATGTCGCCGTCTATACGCTAGTAATCTCGAAGAATGGCTCAAAGCTTCGGCCATCGAAGCCCGACGGTTCTGGCCCGTTGGCGGAACACAGCCATACGCTACGAATGATGGGGCGAGGTTATGTGCTCGGTCTCGGTGTTCCGATGGAGCTCATTGCTCAGATGCTTACAGACCAACTGGGGCGTCCTGTAGTCGATCGCACTGGACTGAAAGGCGACTTCGATTTTGCGCTCCACTGGACTCCCGATGAGGTAACGCAATCATTTCACGACCAAAAGGTTTGGCCCCAAGAGAATACCGGGCCGGACGCTGATTGGCCGACGTTCCTCACTGCCGTAAATGAGCAACTCGGACTGCGACTGAAGGGCGAGAAAGGCCCCGCTGGAGCAATCGCCATTGATCATCTCGAAGAGCCAAGAGCGAACTGACCGCTCTCGAGAGTCACTGCTTGCCTCCAAACTTCATCGTGGCGGTGCTTCCATGCCGATACTTTCCCTTCTCAGTAAAATTTAGGGAAACCGCGGTTGAAGATTCCACATCCCAGAGATAGGACCCCGATGGCCCAGGGTGAGACGTTATGGACCGGCCTCGTTCGCATGTACCTCTTTTTGCTTTGGTAATCGCCTGCGCATTGGTTCCGGGTTGTGGCGGAGGTGGGGCTATTCCGGGGCTGATGGTCGTAACAACGTCACTCCCGGCTGGTACCGTGAATCAACCGTATTCGGCTCTGCTTATGGCAACGGGCGGGGCTCCGCCTTACTTTTGGATTCTCACCGGCACCACTGCCATGCCGCCAGGACTGAACTGGGATGCGACAAATGGGTCGGGTACTATCTCCGGCACGCCCACGACGGCTGGTCCTTATGGGCCGTACGGGTTCGAGGTTTTTGACTCAAACGGCGCAACCGCGTTCTCCAGCGCCCCCGCCCTGACTATTACGATCAACCCAGCACCTGGTACGTCGGCTTTCTGTGCTCCGCGAGGGAACGAGGCCGAGTTGACCTCGGCGAATCCCTACGCCTTCTTGGCGAAAGGCGCGGACAGCGTCGGCAATCCGATAGACATTGCGGGAAGCTTCACGCCGGATGGCAAGGGCGGTATCGGCAACGCGGCGGTGGATTACAACGGAATTACGAACGGCCCGGAACAGTTGGTCGTAAATCTGTCCGCGAGTTCCTATGGTTTTGGTTCTCCGGGGGAGGGTTGTTTGCATCTGGCCTTCGCTGGACCCGCGACAACGGCAACCAGCGTAGGGGCAACGAGAGCCGGATCAACTTTTGCACCAGCAAATGTGACCCGGGCCAGAAGTATCAAAGCGTCCGCGATAGCCGCCTCGGTAGTTTCGAGCGTGGACTTCCGTTTTAGTCTGAGCGATTACGATGGGGTCGTATATAACTCGGGAAGAATCATCGAATCGGACGGCACGAATGGCAGCGAAAACAATGTCTCTGGGTTCATGCACCTGCAAACTCCGAGTGCTTTTGAACTGGCTGCGCTGAAACCTAACTACGCGTTTGGTATGGACGGTTGGGCCCCCACCGCCCCCGGTATATTGCGGACTGCTTTCGCGGGAACCTTCGTGAATCGGTCCGGCAACTTGTCGGCAGGCTATGCGGACCTGAATGCCGGGGGCGCGGCGTCCGGTGAATTGACCGACGGGCATGGCGCGCTCAGCAGCACTATCGACGCCACCACCGGCAGAGGAACTGGCAGCTTTTCGATCGCGACGCCCAGCGGTGATCTCAGTTTCGATTTTGTATTCTATATCGTGAATGGGTCCGACCTCATTGTACTTTCGAGCGATCCGGCTACGGCGAATAGTGCCACTCCGCTACTTGCCGGACGCGCGCTGGCATCGAATGCGGCGTACAGTTCCGCATCTTTGAGTGGCTATTACCTGTGGGCATCGCAAGGGCTTGTGGTGAGGAGTAGCACGATTGGAAACGCGGCGGCCATCGGCACAATGAACGCCACAGGCACCGGCGCGATTCCGACCGCTACGATGTATTCGAACCTAGCGGGAAACTACGTCAGCAATCAGTATTCCAACAACAGCTACACCGTGGAAGCGGCCTCAGCACGCGTTTCCGTAACGGGACTGACGGCAATGCCGCCGGTGATGTACCTCACCAGCGGGAGCGCGGACGATGGGATCGCCGGTTTTCTGATCGGGACCGACACGGAAGCAAGCTCCGGACAGATTTTCCGTCAATCGGCCAGCTTGCCGAGTTACGTGGTGGCCAGTGTATCCGGCGATTATGCGGCGAGCGAGGCGGAAGCCGTGGATGGGCTGAACGGCGCGTTCTTAACGTCGTTTACGTTCACCGGAAAGGGTGGATACACCGTTACACCGCAGCCGACCGTTGCTATTAGCAATCTGCCGCACCTGGGAATGATCAGCATCCGTCGAGACGGGTCTGGCAATCTCGATGGCGAAAGATTCCCGTTCGTAACGAATGGAGCAGCTCTGTTTGCAATTCCACAGTCTGGTGATCCGTCGCTAATGGTCTTCGCGGAATCTGCGTCGCCTAAGTAACTTTGTTTTTCGGCCAATCGGGTCGGAAACTCCGCGACCCGAAATTTCGGGTTAAAGAAAAGAAGCATTTCGTCGTGGTTGGGCGTGACATTTACGATGACATGCTCGCCGAATCCCTTGCCACAGGATTCCCAAAGCTGAAATCGTAGACTCGACATTGCTCGGACTTATAGCAGACGAATAGTGCCGCCGCAGGCGAGAGAAGTTGCGTAAGAGGAACGGCGGTGAGCGATAGAAAGGTCCGGAGGTCTCAAGTCCGGGCCTTCTTTTGTGAGTTTGGGAAGCTTCGACGAGGACAGTCGGTCTTGACTGCCCCACGCGAAGGACCAACCCAACGGGTCACTCGATTTGCCGCACGGGCTTCTGAAAGGCGGCTCCGGCGGCAGCGATCACCATCAGTCCGCCAGCGACCAGGAACATGAGTTTCAGGTTCGAGGCTACCAGGAACCCGGCAAGTCCCAGGGAGATGGGAGCCACGCCGAAGGCGGCAAGCATGAGCACGCTCGAGACTCGCCCGCGCACGGCGATATCAATGCGCTGCATGGCCCAGGCGCCGATATGGACATTGAGCATACCCGCCGCCGCGCCCATCACCACGAGAATTGCGGCCACGCTCCAGGTTCGTTCTGCGAGCGCGATGGAACCCAAGCAGAGGCCCAACACCACCGCAACAAGAAGAATCAAGATGCCGCGCTTGCGGATCTTCCACAGCCCAGCGAGCACCGCGCCCATGAGGCTTCCCGCAGCAAGCGACGAAATCAGCGTGCCATAGGCCGCGGGAGAGCCGAGCCTCGTTTTGGTGAAGTACGCGAGACCAACGACGATAGGCCCGGAAACGCAAAAGTTCATAATGGTGGCCAGCAACATCAGGGAGCGCAGCGGCACGTCCTTTGCAACGTAGGAGATGCCTTCGGCGATGGAGTGCCACATGGCTTTCCGAGCGGGCGGAGTTTTGAGAGGATCGGGCAGTTTCCAGAGCGCGCCGATGATGAACAGAAAACTGATGGCGTCCAAGAAGAAGGCCCAGGCAACGCCCAGCGCCTGGATCACAAAACCGGCAGGGATTGGACCGACAATCGTGGTCAGCTGCGCGGTGCTTTGGCTGACGGAGGACGCCGCAACGAGTTGCTCGCGCTTGACGAGCGAAGGCATGTACGCCGATTGCGCGGGAACGGCGAATGCATCGGCTACGCCAAAGGCAAACGCCAGAGCGTACAGTTCCCAGGTTTGCAAAACGCGCAGCCAGACGAGCAGGCCTATCACCGTTACACAGAGGGTCCGCGCCGTAGCCGCGGCCATCATTATTTTTCGGGCGGACATGCGGTCGCTGACCGCGCCGCCCATAAGCATCAACACGGCGCGCGGAATGGCGCCGGCCATCATGATGGCACCCATGGCTACGGCGGACCCCGTCTGCTGCAAGACCAGCCACGGCAAAGCCACCAGATAGAACTGATCTCCCAGGAAGGAAATCGTTCCGCCGATGAGCCACAAGCGGTAGTTCGGATTTTTGAGCGGATGCTCGACGGTTGACACCGGAAGGGTAGCGGCGGAAACGGTTGCGGAAGCCATCGGTATCTCCCCCGTCAGCGGAGCGAAGAGCGGGCCGATCTCTGCTCGCCGACTTTCCGTATAACGTAAATGCAAATTTACATTTACATTTTGCCTCTTGTCAAGCAAAATCTTTCCGACCTGATATAAAGGAGAGCCATGGCCAAAAACTCACTCGCTCCCCAACAGGCCCGCAGCCGCGAATCCCTGCGCAAGCTGTTGAAAGCCGCCGCGGAAGTGCTCGGGCAACACGGAGTCGAGGGCACCACGATTCCCCGCATCGCCCGGCACGCGGGATTGACGCCGGGAGCCGTGTACCGCCGCTTTCCGGACAAGGATGCGCTGCTCGAGACGGTGATCCTCGGCATCCTCGAGCGTCAGCACGAAAGGCTGCGCGTAGCCTTGACGCCGGAGATGGCCCGCCAGATTCCGCTGGCCGTGTTTGCCGAGCACGTGATCACCAGCATGCTCATCAGCTACCGCGCCAGCGCGGGGCTGTTGCGCGCGGTTCGGCAATTCGTGCAGGCGCGCGACCAGACGGTCTTCTACAAGAAGGCCGCTAAGTTGGAAATGCAAACGTTCCAGTACCTGATGGAGTTGTTTCTCGTGCACCGGAAAGAGATTCGCCACCGCGATCCGCAAGTAGCGGTGGCTTTTGCCCTGGTGACGCTTAGCAGCACATTGATTGAACTGATTCTGGTAGACCACGACTTGAGGTGCTGGCAAGTGGTGATCCCGAAAGACGACCAGACACTGAAGGGCGAGCTTCTGCGAAATTTTCTCAGCTACTTGGG
This sequence comes from Candidatus Acidiferrum sp., assembly GCA_036262755.1. GTDB lineage: Bacteria > Acidobacteriota > Terriglobia > Acidiferrales > UBA7541 > Acidiferrum. The sequence continues at coordinate 1,588 of DATAIH010000147.1, read as the reverse complement.
TGTCGGACCGAAGAACGGCTAGACGGCGGGCGGAGGACGTAGAAACTACCGGCAAGCGTGCAAAGTTTAAAAGAAAAAGGCGGGAAGCCGGAGCCTCCCGCCCGCGAATTGTCAATAAGTGGTTTTACAGAGGTTGAACGTTGGAAGCCTGCAGGCCCTTCGGGCCGCGGGCAACCTCGAATTCGACTGCCTGTCCCTCGTTGAGGGACCGGTAGCCCTCCGCCTGGATGGCGGAGAAATGGACGAACACGTCCTCGCCGCTCTGGCGTTGGATGAAACCAAAGCCCTTGCTGGCGTTAAACCACTTTACTGTACCTTGTTCTTTCACAGATCTGTTCCTTTTCGATAAAAAGCTATCTGGTGCACTCTTTTTCCGGAACGCACTTTCGAGGTGAACCGGGCGTCTTTCGCTGATTCCAACGACACCGCGGTAAGCGGGTGGAAACAAAAAAGCCGCAAGTTGAAGCTTGCGGCGCTTTAAGACAAAAGGCGAAACAAGAGCAACAAACGCAGTTACAGATTAGCACGGGACCGCGGATCGCGCAAGGGCGAGGTTAGAAGGCCAGAATTGCTGAGCTTTCCGCGCGTCGCGGGAAGCAAGGCCATCCGCGATATGACAAGTTCCTTCCGCACTGCGTGGGGCACTAGCTACTTTTCGGCGCAAAAGTGACGTTTCCAGCGGCCCCAAGGGTTGTGCCGGATAGATCAGGGTCTTGCCCGAGTGTGCATTGGTGCTGCCCCGGGCTTTTCGCTCCCCCGAGGGAAGTTTTTCCCCCGGGCGCCGTGCGGCTTTATCCATTCCTCCGACTTGCCAAAACTCTTCCTATATTGATGAGCGTGTCTGCGACCACCCCGAATCCGACCCACCGTTCCATCCCTTCCTCTCCCCGATACTGGCTGCGGTTTAGCCCGTGCCGTCGTTTGAGCACGCTGATCCGGCCCTCGCACCCCGTCCTCCATTTCTGCCCCTTGCGGAACCAGCGTTTCCTTTGGTGCTTGCGTCGCGCCGCGCTGTGGGTGGAACGATTCGGGATCGAGACCCGCTGCACCCCCAGCGCGTGTGCCTCCCGTTCGTTTTCCGCTGAGTAAAAACCGGCATCGCCCGCCAACAGCTCGGGTGCCCGCCCCAGTCGTTGCTGATGGAGACGCACCGCTCCCAACAACAAAGTCGAGTCGGCCGGCCGCTGCCGGCACACCGCATAGTGGGTAATGATCTGATTCTCGGCTTCCTGAATCTTCACCAGCTTGCCGAACTCAGTCGGCTTGCTCACTTTGCCCTTGCGGATGATTTCCGCCGTGGGTTCGAACACGCTGACGATCTTGCCGGGAGTGTCGGTGACGCCCCGAAACACCCGCGCGGTGGTTTGTCGCAGCACCTGATTGACCAGCGGAATCATCGTGTCCAACTCCTGCTTCATTCCCCGCAGTACCGCTTGCTGTTTTTGATTCACCGCTCGCTTCACTCCGCTGTGGATCTCCTCGGAGAACCGCTGCGCCTGGTTCCGTACCTGCCGCGCCAACCGCACCAACTCCCGGTATTTCTCCTGCATCTTCTTTTTCTGCTCTTGGCCCTTGCACCGACTGAGCC
>DATAIH010000146.1:0-52595 GCA_036262755.1 Candidatus Acidiferrum sp. | reverse complement strand
TCAAATCGTAGAGTGTTGTGCCGAACAACAAGTTGACATCGTTGTTCGTCGCTTTCGGACTGTGCACCACCAGCTGATCGGGGATCACCGTTCTCCCGCCGTGCAAAAAAAGGGACTGCTCCGGCGACAGGTGCCATTGTTCGCCAAAGCGCTCGTCCGAGTAACGCGCGCAGAATTCCCAAAACGACGCGTGCCAGGGGGTGCTCTCGCCGGCCTGGGCATCGGGGCTTGAAGAAATCAGCCAACCCTTCATGACTTCTTGTAGGAAACCGTTCTCCAAAAGGCGTTCGCGGTGAACTCGGCTTAGTTCGTCGGAACCGAACACACGACGGCTGCCTTGCTGGAGTGCCTTGAGCACGTCCAGGGATTCCGCTAGTTTTTCATTTGGCGTGGGCATGAAACTGCGAGCCTAGTATAGGGCAGTCCTTTCGCATTCGCCAGGATCCGAATAGTTCGATAGTTCGACCAACCCGCCGAAGCAGTGAATCACGTAGGGCCGAAATTCAAAATGATAGTTTGCGCGGCCGGAGCCTCGGAGTAAACCACCCGCGAAGCAAAACCTTTGTAGGACGGCCTTCAGAGGCCGTCCGCCGAAGTGCGAGGACTGCTTTGTTCCGGTATATACTGGGGGTCTTCCGGCCGTTTGGCGCCAGACGAGAGAAACCAAACGGGAATGCCTACAGGTGCAACCTTGTCAAACCATCTGATTGAGCAAGGGGAAGTGGCGCCTCCGAGCAACGACAAGACGACGACGGCCCCGATGTCGATAAGAGCCCGTATCCTTATCGGTTTGTTCGTTGTAGTGCTTGTGTGCGTTGCCTACGTATGGTTTTTCGGTTTCCAGACGCTAATTGCTCTAGAGGCTCGCTACCTAACGCGAAAAGCACCCTTCTTAGCGGTGGCTCCTGCCAAACTCACGGATCTTTCGATTTCCCGGTCACCAGGCAGGAAGCTCTCGTACTTTGGGTATGAATTCGAGGTTCCTTGGAACGACGTGGATGAGGCAAATAGCGGACTCAACCCGGACCGCAACAAAGCCACGATCGTTTTTCACTCCGGGAACTCTCTTTCCGTTTGGCACGGCTCGCCGCGTGCTTTTCTGGACACCGTTCTATCAAACGACAAGATCGATCAAAACACCCTGCGGCGGATAGTCGGCGACGAAGCTCTGCAATCGGACTACGCCCTTTATCGCACGATCTTGCAGATGACGCCCGGCAAAATGACTCCCTTTGAGTCACAGAGCGACACCTCCAACCAGGCTTTGCTTCTTTTGGTAAAAGGGATTTGCATGCCACCGGGTTCCGATTCCGGCGTCTTTGCGGTTGGCGCGGGAGAATTCTCGGGATTTCAATTCGGGCGCCCGGCAAATCCATCCGGTGAGTTGAGCGTCAGGCTCTTTTCAGACAGCAGTTCTCTCAATTTCATTTTTGTTCAGCAAGCCGGCGGCTCCACCGTCATCTCCCAGCCGGACATCAACCGCATCCTTCACACCCTGCACAAAGCCACGTAAGAGCGAACGCCCACAGAACCATTACCGGTCTAGCCAAGGTGGCATAGTCCGAAGTGATCATAACGCTCGCGAGACGGTGCGGGTGGCCGCCCCGATCGCGACCGTGAGAGCTGACGTCGTGGAGATCCGCCCAACGATGGCCTTATGCCATATCGGGTTGTGGAACTTAAAGCCCTCCACCACCACCGCTGCCGCCCCCGACTAAAACACAGAGCAAAAGCAATATTAAATCCATGGGATGGTCCCTTATCGCCGAGGCCTTGTGACCCATCGTTAGTTTGTGGCGATTCGCCAGATGTGAGAACTGTAAGATTTGCCAGTCAGTTCCCGCGGGACTCATACGCTTTCCTATCATCCATTCCATCGGGCTTTTGCGCCGTAGCTCCTTGTCGACCCCTGGGCTGCGTGCCGTTGGAGCGGCTGGATCGAAAGCGCAAGAAGCGAATGTCGAATGAGCAATGGATGAGCCCGACGGATGGAGGTGCGGGGATTGCGAAGATGAAAGGAGAACGCACGTGCCACAAGGCCGAGCACGGGGTCGAGCTGGACACGGACGCAGTGGTGGCGCTGACGCTCGAAGGCGCGGATCAGGGCGACGCGACCACTCTGGATGCGACGTCGAACGAGAGGGTTTATTCACATCACCAAGATGCGTGCACCTAATCCGCTTAGGATCGGTACGCGCTCGTGCAACCGGCGCTGACGACGTTTTTGGGAACGCCACAGAACTTTGCGTATAAGATGCATGATCAAAAAGCTAAGGATGGTGTCTTGTCTTCACAACTCAGTGCCGTTGCCGCAAACTCGCGTACTCGGCCCGGGCTGCTGTATAAACGGGAACGTCGCGATCGGCGTGTTCCCAGAGTGTGAGGAAATCTTGGTAGGCTGTGAGCGCTCGGACGCGGGCGGCATCCGCCCCCTGCGAAGTGTTCGCCTGCAATGCATTCGCTCGCGCCAGGCCCAGATGCGCCAGCGCGCCAGTCCAGCAGTTCCAGACGATGCCGCTGTGATCGAGGATCTTCTGGAACTCGGCGGCGGCTAGCGTGCCCTGCCCAGCCTCCAGATACGCCTCCCCACGAATGTAAGTTGGATAAAGACAAGAGGGATTAGTAGCAAACAGGATCGCCCCGTACTCGTTAAGGGAAACACTCTGCGGGGCATGCAAGATGTAAGTCGGGTCCTTACGGTCCAGCGCCAATTGCGTTTGAATGGCGGGAAGCCAAAGGGATTGCATCTGAGTATCCAACGGGAAACGCCTGCGTAGGTCTTGCGTCAACGACTCGGCTCGCGGCGCATCATCCGCCATCGCAAACGCAAGCGCAGCTTCGACTTCTGTCCCCTGACTTGCAGGAGCGAGCTTTAAGGCCTTTTCTGCTGCCCTCCGCGCTTCGGCACTGTTGCCGAAAGCGGCTTGTCGCAAAGCGGCGTTCGCCAACCAGATCGCCCCGCTCTCTTTGCTGTCGGCTCGTATCGCGGACTCCACAGCTCGCGTGGTAAGTTCCCGGGCCTCGTCGAGACGACCTCGATATGCTTCGGTGTCACTGGCGAGTGCTAGTCCCGCGCTCTCTTCTGGTTTTCCCGCAAACCAGTTCTGCTGTTCGGCCATGGCCGCGGAGTCCGCCCCAAGAAAGGCAAGGGCATAGAGAGCACTGCGAAATTCGAAACCGTCAATCTTTCCGGCCTGCGCGTCATGGATGATCCGTCGCCCCTCGTCGAAACGCTGCAAGGCCAGCGCGTAAATGGCGAGATTTGCGTACGAACCGAAAGACGGTGCAAGACGCAAGGCCCGGCTTGTGGTCTCACTCGCCTTTTCATACTTCCCCTGTAGGGCATAGACAATGCCCAAGGTCGAATAAGGCCCGTCATCCCGGGGGTAGCTCTCGATCCACTGCTCATACGTCTCGGTGGCTTTGTCCAGTTCTCCGGTTACACTCAGATAGTAATCGGCGGTGATTGCCAGCTTTTCCCACTCGCTGACATGATCCCGCAACTGAAATGCTTTGCTGAAGTACTCCCTAGCCCGGTCTACCTCCTCGAGGCCGGAGTAGTCCAGGCCCAGTGCCCTATAGCCCGCTGCAAAATTAGGATCAAGATCGAGGACGCGCTGAAAGTAATCCAAAGACGCGGACGGGCCCTTCTCGCGGAAAACCTTAAGCCCCTGGCTGTACGCTTTCAGGGCCTCGAACGACGGCGTTGTAGCGCGCGCCAGCGGTACTTCAAACTTCTGGACTGAAGCTAGCGATTCGCCGAGTTCGCGGCGCAGCCTCGCTGCCGCCTCGTCCAGCGCGTCGAGGATGTTTTCCTGGGACCTCGCGATCGATTGCTCCGAAGCGAGCGTGTCTCCGTTCTGGCAATTCACCGCCTTCAACCCGAGCACGTACTTGCTGCCCAGAGTGGCAATCGATCCGACAAGATAAGCCTTGCTGCCGGCTCGCTGGCAAAGTTCGCGGGCTACCTCGATCGTCAGTTGCGTGCCAGCGGGACGAGTCATCCGCCGTAAGGTTGTCGCGACGTCACTGTCTGAGAGGACCTTGAAAAAGGGAGATTGCCTGAGAGAGAGGCTCAGGGCGGTGTTCAGCGAGTCGTCGAAGGTTGTCTCGCCCGTTTTGTTAACAAAATCGGCGAGAACGATGGTGTCTTCGGGAGTGATTCTGGAACCAGCACGACGGGAATGCCAGAATCCTACAAACGCTGCGCCTGCCAGGATCAAAGCGGCGGCGAACCAGACATACGGGTGGCTCCAGACGCGGGACTCGACTGGGACGACGGCCCGTACTTCGGGCGCCCAGGCCACCGGAGCTACAAAGCGGTAGCCGTGCCGCGGAACCGTTTCCACAAACCTCGGGTTGTCGGCCGAATCGTTCAAGGCTTCGCGCAGCTTCCGCGTTGCCGTATTCAAAGCAGCGTCAAAATCCACAAAGGTATCATGCGGCCAAACTCGCTCTCGGATTTCCTCCCTTGTGACCAGTTCACCCGGACGCTCCAACAACAGTGACAGGATTCGAAGGGGCTGCTCTTGCACACGAATACGGCCCCCCGCTTTTGTGAGTTTGCGTTCCCGGAGGTCAACCTCGAAGGATCCAAAGCGGGCAAGGCGACCTGTCGATCGGAGTTGCTGAAGCGACACGCGCCCTAGCATACCAGGTCACAAATGCGAATAGCTTCTTTTTTAGCAGCCGGTTAGGTGGTTATTCCCAATTCATGAGAAGGTTCGTTGCGCCTGCGCCCGGCGATCCGGAACATTGCCGCTTAGCAACAGAAACATTGCAGCGTTTGTTGACCCATGACAAGGACGACGGACAGACAACAGTCGGTCTCCGACTGCTGCGTCTGTATGACGATTGTTGCGTGCTCCAACTTCAAGAATGAATGCTTGAACACGCCGGCTGAAAGGTCTTAGTCGGGAGCAACTGGGCAGAGCGGTTGAAGTTGGCAAAAATTGCAACGCCGATCTTGCCGCACTCGACCATGAAACGCCGCGAATGCCTGGGATAGAGATTGCAACGCTTTCGAGCCTTGCGGCCGAGAATAAGGATCGTCATGATTTCCGGTACTGAATTAGTGGATGAGTCGGCGGGGGGCGTCGATTGCTTTGTGACAAAGACCCAGATGGTGAGGACGTGGTACGGGAAGTTAACCGCCTCCTGAGCAATCGGAAGGCTGCGTGCGAGGAAGCGTTTGATCGGAGAGTCGGCCGAGCCATGACTCATTTCGGCGTTGCGCGTATTCTCATCGTCGATGACTCGCCGGGCTGGCGGGCGCGAGTTCGCGAGATCTTGGCGGCGCATCCGGAGTGGAAGATCATCTCCGAAGCGTCCGATGGGCAGGAGGCTGTCCGAGACGCAAGCGAATTGCAACCGGACATCGTAGTTCTGGATATTGGTCTGCCCCGCTTGAATGGGATCGAAGCTGCCAAGATGATCAGGCAGAAATCTCCTAAGTCGGGGATAGTCTTCCTCACAGTGGACAACGACAGCGACATTATGAAGGCCGCTCTTGATGTCGGTCAGACAACTTACGTCACCAAAGCCAACGCCGCTACGCGGCTGTGTGAGGCTGTCGCGGCATCTCTGCAGGGAAACCTGACGGGCCGTTCCTGCGATTGCCCACCCCCGCCACCCAAGCGTAGCTAGGCTTTCCTTTATGCTGCCGCTCTCATGTGCTCAGGAGCTACCGAACAGTAGGCCATTGGGTGTGAATCGGAAGCCGTTATGCTTCGACGGCGCGCTCCTTCTCCATCATCTCCGTAACCGATGGATCCGCGCTGGGCGCCCTTGCGGTTTGGCGGCAGAGGGAGATGCAGCAGCATCTCCTCGGCACTTGAAAACCAGGTCCCGATCTTCATAATCCTGCCTCGTTGCCCCCGGAAAATCTCTCCCTCAGCTCGCTGGTTGGTTTGTGACACTATTTGGAATTACTTTGCGCAACTCGATCATGCTGATCTCCACGATCAGCATTTGGTCGGGGTTGAGGGCGCAAGCTCGGGCTTGGGCGCGTAATCGAGGGACCGATGGAAACGGTAATTCTTGGCGGACTTGAGACCTCGACTCGTTTTGCCTACGCTCGCGCTTCGCTTCGGAATAATTGAGCCATTGCGTGAGTCTCTACACTGAGGATGATCGATGAAAAGAGTTGCCTGCACCGTGCTTGTTGTGCTCAGCGCGTGGTTCTGCCTGACGCCGCTCGCGGCAGCCAGTTCCGATGCGCGCGAAATCGACAGCGCCCATTCCACAATTACAGTTCGTGTTTACAAGAGCGGCTTCCTTTCGGCTTTCGGACACAATCACGAGATTCAGGCACCGATTCAATCGGGCCAAGTGAAGGAATCTGGTGACCTCTCTGTTGTATTACGCGTGGACGCACTCAAACTTCGCGTTTTAGACCCCGAAGCGTCGGAGAGCACGCGGGCCCAAATTCAAGAGACGATGCTGGGTGCTCAGGTTCTGGATGCCGATCGCTTTCCGGAAATTCGGTTTCAATCAACGGAAATCGAGCCGAGAGGTCTCGAGCAGTGGATCGTGCACGGCAACCTGACGTTGCATGGCACACAACGTCCCGTCAGCTTCGAGGTCATACTGAAAGGGGGTCATTACCGAGGGTCGGTGCCTCTAAAACAGACTGACTTTGGAATCAAACCGGTCACGGTCGCGGGAGGGACGGTAAAGGTGAAGGACGAGGTGAAAATCGAATTCGAGATTGCACTGATGAAGTGATTCGCGGTAGATGTGACTGCCCCCACCTCTTGCTCTGCACACGCTCTTTGTACTGCTACGACCGTCGGCGTCTCGGTCCGGAGCTCTAAGCATGGCTGGAGCTCGTTTCCGGTCACGGGTCCAAAAAGCTTGGAGTGAACCCGCGACCGGGATCCCAGAAGCTGGAGCGAAATTAGGTCAGTCTTCCCTATCGGGTGCGAACGGCGGCGTTATGCCGGTGTAGTCTCCGATTCGCTTGGCGTCGTAGGGCGAGTTGAGTCCGCCGTTGGCGACATTCAACTTATTGTAGCCGAGCGAGTTGATCTTACCGAAGGTGCGCACGATCTCCCCGTCGTCGTTTACCTCAATGACCCGGTGGTTATATTGATCGCTAATCAGTGTGTCGCCATTGCTCAGGCGAACGGCCCGCGTCGGAAGCGGGCCAGTGCAATTACCAGGGCTGAGGCACCGCGGATTGCTGTTTGGATCGTTGTTGGTGAAATACTGGAAGAAGACGTCGCCGGCTTCATCGGTTTCGACAATGCGGCTATTGCCGGAATCGGTGATCAGCGTGTGGCGGTTGGGTAGGCGGCTGGCAAAGGCCACACCGCTGAAGAGCATTCCGCCGGCGATAGTGTAGGTATGGACGATAGTGCTCGGCGTGGTGTGCGTGACCTCGAGTGCCCGGTTGTCGTTCTCGTCGCAGATGAGAATGTTCCCATTCTTCAAAAGCTCAGCGCAGTTGGGATTGTTCAGGCCGTCGTATTCCCAGACAATCTGCTTGTCGGAGACACGCACCTCGATGATCCGGCCGTTGCCCTGGTCGGTGATGAGTACGTGTCGATTCGGGAGCCAGGTGTTTTGCACCGGCGTATTCAACTGATCGGGACCGGCCCCGGGAACGCCAAACTGGCCGTATTGCCAAACAATGTGTCCCGCGGGGTCGACCAAGAGGACGCGGTTGTCCGGGCAACCGTTTGGATTGGTGCAGTTCGGCGCTTCGGGCTGACCGCCGGGCGTGCCTGTTCCGGCCATCAGCGTCAGCTCTCCGACCCTCTGGGCATCGTTTGTGCCGATGATTGATTTCTCCGTGAAATCTGCAGGACCGCGGCCAAATTGCCAGACGATATGACCGTTCCCATCCACTTCAATCACGCGATTGTTGAATTGATCCGCAATTAGGTAGTTACCGGGACGGTTAAATCCGCTATCGTCGGCGACGGCGAGACCGCGACTTGAAATGGCTGCGAACGCAGCCGCCAACACAAGCAGCGTTCCCAAGATGATACTTCGCTCGCGTTGCTTCATGACTCCTCCTTCTTGGGTAATGCGAATAGGCGGGAAACTCGAGCAGCCTCTTTCTTGAGGAAACTCTTCTAAACCGAACCAAGTGTTCGACCGAACCCGAGTTCAGTCAAGTCACAGTTTTGTCAAAGTATCGTCTGCTTTTGTTGACACGGGTCGGCGCTTGTCGGAAAGGTGGTTCTGGTCGTTCCGGTACCACGTCTCCGTTTGGGTTGCTGGTGAGGTCGGAAGTGCGCATTCGGGCCGGAGGCGCGTGCGGGGTACGGGAAGCACGGGTTGCAAAAAATGCACGTCCCGTGGAAAATACCCGACCTATGTTCAAGACCAGAAAGTTTCAGTTATACGCAGTTCTGGTGGCCTTTCACTCGCTCGCCGTTACCGCTAATGCCCAGAACATGCGTCCAGAAGCCGAAAAGAGGCTGGCTCACGACATCTACAAGGAGTGCATCGAAATCCAGTCCGGCTACGCCACCGGCGCGACCACTCCCGTGGCTCAAGCCGCTGCGGCTCGCCTTAAAGCCGCGGGTTTTCCAGACTCCGACATTTTCGTTGGCGGACCCATCCCTAAGAAAGCGAACATCGTCGTCCGCTACCGCGGCACCGGCGCGCGCAGGCCGATCCTTCTCCTCGCGCATACCGACGTTGTCGAAGCCAAGCGTGATGACTGGACCATGGATCCTTTTCAGTTCAACGAGAAAGAAGGCTACTTCTACGGCCGTGGCACCGGCGACGACAAGGCCCAGGCCGCGGTCTGGCTTGCCAACCTGATCCAGTACAAGAAGGAAGGCTTTAGACCCGACCGCGACATTATCGTCGCGCTCACCGCTGATGAAGAAGGCGGTGGTCCATATAACGGCGTCGACTGGCTGCTCAAAAATCATCGCAACTTGATTGACGCCGAATTCGCTCTCAATGAGGGCGGCTGGGGCGAAATGGCCGGCGGCAAGCGCATCTCCAACGACCTCCAGGTCAGCGAAAAATATGTCCTCAACTTTCGCCTGGAGGTACGCAACAAGGGCGGCCATAGCTCTCTCCCTGTCGCCGACAATGCCATTTATCATCTGGCCGGAGCGCTCTTGGGAATCTCCAAACTGGAGTTCCCGCTAAAAACCAACGAAGTAACCGCCGCTTACTTCCAGAAGCTCGCGCAAATCGAGACCGGCGCCATGAAGGATGACTTGGCCAAAGTCGCCACGGGCTCGCAAGAGTCCATGCGCCGGGTGGCCGCGGCATCGCCGGCGTGGAATGCTACGCTGCGCACCACCTGCGTGGCCACCATGCTCGAAGGCGGCCACGCCGTCAACGCTCTACCGCAGCTTGCTGCGGCCATGGTGAATTGTCGCGTCCTGCCGGAGGATTCGCCTGAGTATGTGCAAGACATGCTGCAGAAGGCGGCGGAGGACGGCCAGGTCAGCTTCAAAATGTTAAGCTCCAGAAGCAAAACCCCGGCGTCAGAGCTACGCCCGGACGTCCTAAATGCGGCCACTCGTCTGACCGATAAAATCTGGCCCGGCGTGCCCACGCTGCCCATCATGGTCATGGGCGCGACCGATGGCGCCTACCTGCGGGCCGCGGGCATTCCCACGTACGGGATCCAGGGATTTTTCTTCGATCGCGATGACATCCGCTTTCATGGCCGCGACGAACGCATGAGCGTCGAATCCTTCTACGAGGGCCAGGCATTCCTCTACGAGTTGGTCAAAGCCCTCTCGAAATCGGGCGATTAGTGCGTAGCGCCATCTTTCTAGCGTTGTGGTTCTGTCTTTGTGGCCGGGAAGAGCGTCATGTCTCCGTAACCGTGTCTGGTCCGCAGTCACCTCGACGAGAGACCGTCGATTTGGATCGTCGGCGCTCCGCGGTCACAAAAATGTCATGCGAATCGCGGCGAATCACAACGAATTGCGAACAAAAAGTCGAAAGAGAACGACTCGCTCCGTTTCATCACAACTTGCTGATTTCCTTCGATCAGCGCCAACTCCGGCAAGATTTGACTAAATTGGTCACTCGGCTGTTAGCTTTAAAGCAATCCCTCGATTCGACACCTGTCGTTCGCCAAGACTCCGGCCGACGCCACGGCCTGGCTGCTGTAAGATTGTCTCAGCGACGCTTTTGGCGAGGGACAGGCTGGAGTTCTGGCGAAGCACCAGAGTACGCGGAAACGAACCCGAGTCAGCGTCAGTCTGGTATGGTTTTCATACAGTGATCAAGCAGATACATGTGTGTGGCTATAGGTCCGTTCGGGACCTGGACCTTGAATTGAAGCCGATTAATGTCCTCACCGGCCCGAACGGCTGTGGAAAGTCAAATCTTTACAATTCCCTTGTCTTGATGGCGCGCGCGGCCCTAGGACAATTGGCGCGAGCGATAGCCGAGGAGGGCGGCACGCCAAGCATGTTCTGGGCCGGAGGCGAGCGCGTTCGCTATCAGCGCAAGAAACCTCCCAAACGAGTCGTGCTTGGCTTTGAAGCGCAGAAGTTCGGGTACGAGCTGCAAATCGGGCTTCCGTCCTCAAACGAGCATGCGCTGGAAACCATGTTCAAACTCGACCCTCGCGTAAAGGAAGAACATATCTGGTATATCTGGCCCTCTGAGGCGAAACGTCGCGTGGCCATGTTGAAACGTGACGAACCTTCGGCGTGGTTGCGCAACGCGGAAGGCAATATGGTCACCTATCCCTTCCAGATTTCGAAACACGAGTCGGTCCTGTCGCAGATCATTGATCCCCAGCTCTATCCGGAAATATCCGCAATACGTCAGCAGATCTTGAGCTGGCGCTTTTATCATCATTTCCGTACAGACCTGGGGTCCCCCGTGCGGCAGCCGCAAATTGGAGTCTTTACGCCAATTCTTAGTCATGACGGCTCGGACCTTGCGGTCGCTCTCCAAACAATTCTTGAAATCGGCGACGGTGCTGCCCTTCGCCAAACCGTAGCGGAGGCCTTTGGCGGCGCGACTCTCCTTGTCGAAGCTATGGATACGCTCTTCAGCATCAAGATGAAAATTCCCGGGCTGCTCCGTCCCTTGCAGTCGCAAGAATTCTCGGACGGACAAGTGCGGTTTTTATGTCTTTGTGCGGCGCTGCTTAGCCCTCGTCCACCGTCGCTATTGGCAGTGAACGAACCTGAGACGAGTCTGCATCCGGACATTCTGGATGCCCTGGCGCACTTGATCGTTCGCGCAGCGAAAAACACCCAGCTCTGGATTACCACGCATTCGCAGGCCCTGGCAGACAGGATCGAGAAACATTCCGGCGTACCGCGCGTGCGTCTCTGCATGTCGGACGGTGAGACTCAGGTCGAAGGGGCTCGGAAAGGCGTCTAAAGGTCGCCCCCCTACAGTCGACCCTGCTGCGTCGCGGCCAGTCGCTACATCTTCCTTCGTTCGGTGAAGCTCAACATCAGGGATGATTCCGAGACCAACAAATTCTGTACCGCCAGGAAAACGATCCCACTTCGTGCAGATACGGACATCAGCGCCAGAATCCGCGTCAATCCTCGATCGGGCTCCACCCAGCGCCGGGATCGAATTCGCTCATTGCGGTCGCGATTTCTGCCGTAGTCTTCCCCAAATCCTTTTCGAGCAACACTCCATCTTGATTGATCATGAAGCTCATCACACCCGAGTTGCCGTATTGCGCGGGAAAGGCGACGAACGCGAACCCACCGACCATTTTTCCATCGACGAGATATTTCTTAGCCCCTGTCTGCGCCTTATTGCTTTGCCCACGGAGCATAGTGAAGAAATAGCCGTGGAAAGGCACGTGCGCGTCAGGCTTTACCGAATACCCTTCGGAAGTTGCGAATGCTGCCAAAGGCCCCAGGGGGCTCTGAGGCTGACCTTCCGCCGACTGCCAGTACAATCCGTTGTGCTTTCCAGGATCACTGATGAACTTCAAGGCATACTGTCTCGTGGTTGCGCCGTCGTGGGTCCGCGAGTGGTATTCAGCCTGAGCTTGCGCCACGGCTCTGCAAATTCCAATAACAGCCAGTTCATTACGGCCGACTCGGCGATTCAGAATTTCATCTTTTCCTGCAACCGTGTCGAAAACCCACTTTCCATCATCGTTTTTCTTCAACGGGATGGGAAAGGGGAAATTGTCGGCCCCCACTAGAAGAAATTGGCTGCCATCCGGCATCCTGCGCCAGCGGTGCATAACGTCATACCGTGCCACAAATGCGTCGATGGCTTCCTTGTCCTGCACCGGGTCGCCAGAGGAGATCAAGTCTTTCGAATCCGGACCGAGGATTGCCAGCGCCGCCGCCGTCGGATCGCTAGACTTTCCCGCGGCCAGAAGTGCGTTACCAGCGTCATCTGGCGTTCTAAACACACTGATCGACGGCTTGATGGATTTACTGCAGCCGGCAGGCACAACGTGTGTTGCCAGAAGCAGTAGCCCGGCCGGGAGAACCATCCTCGATCGTTTGAACCGCATGTTGACCTCCAAGACTCCCGCGGGAAGATTACTTCGACAACGCACTTCTAATTTGAATCCGCCTCGAGAAAGCGTCACGTGCTTTATCGGCGTCCGCGGCCCCCGCCGCCCCAACCTCCTCCTCCCCGGCTCGAGGAACCTCGGGCACTCTCCGCCCTGGATTGCCACCCATTTCCGCTAAAAGCGGACGAGGATGTTTGGCCGCTCCTCCCTTGCTCTCCCCAACCTCTTGAGGCAGCGGAATTGCTTTCCGAGGCACCCGACTTTGGGGTTCCTTGCGTTTGCTGCCATCCGCCACCGGAGTTCTTGTAGACGTTCCCGTTTGATTCCGCGTACTTGGTGCCACTTGCGGTTTCACCTACCGCAGCATTGCCATTTGCGCCTGAGGCGGCTGCGCCCTTGGCTCCCGTCGTGCTTTGATACGTTCCCACAGACCCCTGTGAAGTGGTTTGGTGCTGGGTATAAGCGGTCTGGCCGTTCTTGGAGACCTCCGAGCTTCCGTAACTCCCAGAGGCGTTGGAGGATTGATACGTGGAGCCGTACGCTCCGGTCCTTGGGTTGTATGCTTGACCCGCGGCTGCGCTCCCGTAAGGCGTTGACACCGACGCACCACGCGCGTAAGTCCCGGTGGATGGGTTGTAAGCATTGCCAGCGTGCGCCGAACCGTACGCTCCATACGCGCTAGCACTGGACCCGTAATAACCGCCGTGCCAGGCGTTATTTCCATAGTAGGCGGTGTTTCCATATGCGACGGCGCCCCCGTGCCAGTTGCAGTTCCAGCTGCTATAACCCCATCCGCAACAACCGCCGCTTATCGCCTCACCCACTGCGATTCCGGCTCCAAAGGCAAGCACGCCGGTCGCAAAGACGGGGGCAGTGCTGTACCCGGGCGTCACATAGGGGGTGCCATAGACAACTGCGGGGTTGTATTGCGGAACGTACACCACCTGCGGATTCGCCGGCTGAATCACAATGACCTGCGGCGACTGCTGCACTACAGTGATCTGTGAGCCGGATTTCAGATTGCCTGCGGCATATGCCTTGGCACGTAGCACCTGGATCGCTGACATAACATCCGCAGTCTGGGTGTGATAAGCCTCTCCCAATGCGGAAGTCCAACTGAGATTAGTGGCAAGATTACCGAGGACCGACGGGAACTGAGTAAGCGCTTTCACGCTCGGATCCCACGGCTGGGCGTCAACGGCTTGCATCAGGGTCGCCCCGGAAAGATTCCTGTTCAGCTCGAGGAAGTTGTTGGCGGCCGCAATTTGGTCGGGGAAAGTCGCGCCGCCAACGATCTGGGCAACCAGCGCGTCTGGGTACAGGGCAATCGGTGCAACCAGCTGTTGCAACTCATCCGGAGACAACGGTGCACCTTGTCCCGAATATCCAGATGGGGGTGCCGGCTGCTGACCCGCAGCTTCAAATGGCACTATTGTGATAATCAGCAGGCAGGATAGCGCGCTTGACAAAACCTGTTTCGTGATGACCCTGATCATTTCCGTCTCTCCACATCGCCTTGATCTAAGCCCGTCAAGTTGGGTCACCTCTGAGCGATCGAGAATGTCATATACGCCCGGCGCGGATCGACTTGCCACTGTCAATGCTGACAGGCTAACTCCTGGTTCGGCTGGCGGGTGCGGCGGCTGGCTAACCACAGGCCCCTATCTAAGGGCTATGGGAATTGAATCCCCGGGTTTGCTCCTCGTCTACGCCATCGTGTACATGCGCTAGGGACATTCAGCAAAGGAGTGGGGATCGTTGTTAACCCTCTCAAATCATTGTTGCTGCGGATTGCTCTTCGGCTCCCACGCGGTGGGCCTCTCCTGGACTGTGCGTGCATGACGGGAATTCAGCGCGACAGGCGGAACAACGCGCAGCCGTGCGGAGGTAATTGCACCACTAATTCGCTCGCTTTGCCCTTATCTTTGCGATCCCACAAATCGCGCAGGTTGTACTCATTCCCGACGAGGCCCAATTCCTTCCAGGAATATTTGGCGTCGCTTGCTTCGGATCCGCGGTTGAACGCTGCCACATAGTGAAACTTCTTGTCCTGCGACCTCGCGACCCAGACCACGGTTTTGTCCGTAACCACCGCCGGACGATTGCCCGTCGAATGCTGGTCCACTTCGATCACTTCGGGATTGGTGAGTAGCGATGTTGTCCACGCATCAGCCGCGCTCAAATCCCCGCCAACCATCAGCGGCGAAGGAAAGATCGTCCACAAGGTGATCAGCGTTCGTTGTTCGTCGCGCGTCAGTTGCGATTGCCGCGGCTTGCCCCAGCCCGGCGCGGGCCCCAAATAGCCGAGCGGCAGCATATCCGCATCCGGCCAGTGACCTGGCTCGGCTTTGCCCGCCCACTTCAGCGCGTTCGTGAATTGATCACCGAGCCCCTGCGGATACGGCGCATCGCTGTGCCACAAATCCCAGATATCGTCGGAGATCCGCCACATCTGCGCGAACTTCCGCATCTCGTCGATCTTTTCCAGCGGCGCGGCGCCTGGTGACAGGCTCAGCACAGGGGACCTTCCGGTTTTTTCGAGCGCCTCGCTCAGCATGCGGATCTCGTCGCCGCGATACGGATGGCTGCTGATGCAATCCACTTTGATCAAGTCCACGCCCCAGTTCGCATACAACGCTGCAATCGAGTCGTAGTACGCCTGCGCTCCGGGCTTGGCTGCGTCAGCGCCGTAATTGTCGGGATTCCACGGACACGTTTCGCTCGCGCCTACGGCGTCTGCTGCGTGATAGTTCGACCCCGCGATCGGCAGATTCGCCTCCACGGCCTTCTTCGGAATGCCGCGCAGAATGTGTATGCCGAATTTCAGCCCCAAGGAATGGACATAGTCGCTCAGCGGTTTGAAACCCTTTCCGCCGGCAGCGGAAGGGAAGCGATTTTCCGCGGGTATATATCTCCCGTTCGCATCCATCGCGTACACGGACGACTTCGAGCTTCCCTCGGGCGTAGGATTGCTCACGAACCATTCCATGTCGATGACCGCGTATTCCCAGCCGAATCGCTTCAAGTGCTCCGCCATCCATTTCGCGTTGGCCTTGAACTGTTCCTCATTGATGGTCGTACCGTAGCCGTCCCAGCTGTTCCAGCCCATGGGAGGCGTCTTTGCCAGCAAAGATTCGTCGTGTTCCGCGTTGCCCGCGGAAGCGTCGCCGCGTCGTTCTACGAACGCAAAGCCCATCAAAAGACAAATCCCGATCAGTACCGCCGATCGCTGTCCGCCTCCCATCAATGATTTCCCCCTTTCCGCTCTCGCACTTTCACGGCTCTGTGGCTCGCTCACGATGCGCAGTGTCGCATGCTCCATTCGGCGCGGCCTGGACCACGTCCTTAATATTCCACGAAGCCGGGCTAAGTCGCGTCCTGATGACCGGGGTACATTCGAAATCCGGCTAACCGAATCTTATGGACGGATGACGCCGGTTCTAGGGGACTGCGCCTCGACCTCCCCGCGGCTTTCACTCGCCGCCCCTAACCTCCGGAGAGAGTCCCAAGTCCGCATTTCAATGGAGACCAGGACCCTGCCCGCCAATCTCAGTCCTCATCTGCGTCATTGCGCCCGCTTTCAATCATGCTCTCCTTTTCTGCGTTCGACTTGCCGGAAATGTGAACCTCGGGGGTGATGACGTTTTTGTGCAACTGCTCAAGGATGTCCGAGGGGTTTTCCCCATGCTTGGCCGCTTCCAGGCCATATTTGATTCCGCTTTCAAAGGCGGCGACCAGTCCAATCAATGTCTTTGAGCGCAGGCGGTTTGAATCTTTGGCCTCGACAATGTGTTCCGCGATAAATTCGATTTTGATTTTTTCCACTGGCCCTATCGTATCCAAGAACTTGTTAACGAACCCCCTCCGCGCATCGCGTACAAGTGATTGAACAACTCCGCTGAGAAATTCCTCGAAGCTCCTGCGCGCTTCGTCTTTCTTTTCTCGCCGCCAGTCTTTAATTTTTTCTTCCCAAAAAGGGCTGACAATGTCCACAGTGGTCCTCCAGGCATTCGCGATAGCATAGCGGCCGGCAAGCAGTTAGTGTCCTCTAGATTCCTGAAGCCAACAGCAGCTAACTTCAGGGGGGCCGGCGCTGTGAGAAGTGACCCACAACAGCCGATGACCGCCGTATTCTAAACTCATATTTCGTGCGTATGTCACCTCGTTCTATTCGAGAGCAGTGTCGTCGACAAGCCGGGTGGTGCGAGCAGCTCGGCTCTCCCCTCTACGCCCATTTGCTGTCCTGTTGCGCAGCGGACTACGAAGTCCGCGGCCCCTTACATGATTTGTTGCGACCGTATGAAACGGACGATGAGGCTTCGGTGCTGCCGCTGCGCCTTATGGGTGCAGTTCATCTCCTGGCGTTGAAAGGGCAGGCCTCAGGATTAGCGAAGTTCTACCCCTCCACAGGTGGAACCGTTGACTTCGATGGAGCTTGGAGAGAGTTCCGACGTACAGTGCGAGAAAAGAGTGCGGATATTAGAAGGCTCATCAAGAACCCGGTTCAAACCAACGAGGTGGGCCGTTGCGGAAGCCTCCTGGGTGGCTTTGGGTTGATAGCGGAGCGGACCCACTTGCCCTTGCGACTTCTTGAGATAGGCACAAGCGCCGGCCTTAATCTACGTTGGGATCATTATCGTTATGAATGGCCTGGCGGGGCGTGGGGTGATGCGGCTTCTCGGGTGTGTATTAAGGATGTTTTTCGCAGCGGGACTCCGTCTATTCCGTCCAGGATCGCAATCAGAGAACGAGCCGGTTGTGACACCATGCCGGTCAATGTCAATGAGGAGTCGGGTCGTCTCACTCCGCTCTCCTGCACGTGGGCCGACCAGCTGGATCGCATTCATCGACTTAAAGCAGCAATTGAAATCGCGCGCGTTGTGCCGTGCAAGATTGAAAGGAAACACGCGGCAGACTGGCTTGAAGTTCGCTTGAGAAAACCTCCCGAGGGCAGTGCGACAGTTGTTTTTCAATCGGCCCTCTGGCAGTACCTATCTGAACGCGAGCGGCGTCGGGTCATTAGCCTCATTGAAACGGCCGGGGAGCGCGCTTCTGAAGCAGTTCCCGTAGCATGGCTGAGATTGGAGGCAGTGAAAGATAGATTTCAGCTTCGTTTGCGGATCTATCCCGGATTCAAGGAACAAATCATTGCGACTTCTCGACCGCATGCTCCGTCGGTGCGTTGGCTTCTGAAAGGCAAGCGCTAAGAATCGAGATGCCCGGCCGCTCTCTCCAATCGGGCCTCACCGGGCCGTCCATGGCGTCGCAAGCTTCGAGGAGCGGCCAGGCACACGCAGGACAAACGGGACGGCCAGGCGCGCATCCTCCAACGAACGTTTCATGCTCCCGTGATCCTGGTTGACCTCGACGGTTGGGCTTCCCGCAGTGCGAGTCTCGCCATAAGATCTCCCCCTTTTGGCCGATCTCAGGGGGTCCATCATCCCTTTCCTTCATCCGCTGACGGGCCGTAGATCGCTGGAACCTTCACCTCGTTGAGCCTCAGATAAACGGTGAGCTGCCCGCGGTGGTGAGCCATGTGGTTCAGCACACCGTCTCGAATCCTCATAACGCGACTGTTCACTCATCACCTTTCCTGCGGCTAACATGCGCCACTTCGTGTTTAGCAAACGATCGTCCGTAGTTTTTTGTAGCACTTCCCGACCTTCTTGAGGCTGCTTTCG
Organism: Candidatus Acidiferrum sp.; assembly: GCA_036262755.1. Lineage (GTDB taxonomy): Bacteria > Acidobacteriota > Terriglobia > Acidiferrales > UBA7541 > Acidiferrum. Next base: position 34,469 of record DATAIH010000146.1, on the reverse strand, counting down.
AATTGCTGTAACAGGTCGTTACGTGTCTTCCACTCTTGGGGCTTAAACTTCGGCCCGCCGGGCGGATTGATGTCGAGTTCGTCCAGGTTCACGACCATGTCGAGCCATGCCGGGATGGTGGCCACGATCGTCGCCAGATAGCCAAGCGGCATCGACTTTTCATGCGGTTTCCAGTCGTTCTTTCCTTCCGGAACGCGTTCGAGCGCCTTGCGGATGCCCACAGCCTCGCGGTCAAGTTCGGCCAATAACAGTTCAGCGATCTTCATCGCGGTTCCTCCGTGTGCCTATAGATGCCCGCCCTCGGTGCGAACACTTAAAATGCCACGTCATAGATGTTCGGGTAGGGGCCGGGCGCCAGCCCCTCATTCAAAAACACTGACTTCGAAAGACGCTCTGATCATTAGGGCGCAGCGAAGCCGCGTGGCTGGAAACTGGTCAACGCTTCGGTCTCGTCTTCAAAGCAAGCAGTGATCTTGGTGAGGCGCAGCACCCTTAACACTTCCAGCACGCGACCTCGCGGACTCAGCAATTTCAGATCTCCACCTAGGTTCCTGGCGCGAACAACGGTATCAATGATGACGCCGACTCCGGAACTATCCACCTGAGAGAGGTCTTCCAGATTCAGCAACAATCTGTAGACACCGCCGGTGATCAATTCTTTCAAGCGACGGCTCAGCGACTCGCTTCCACTATCGATAGTTGACTTTCCGCAGAGGTCAACCACGGTGACGTCGCCAAACTCCCGAGTTGATATTTGAAGACTCATATGAACCGCGATGTTAGGTTAGATGTAGACTCCGACAGTCGGTTACACGACTTCGGCGTGACCGCTATTTCTTCGGCCTTTTTTGTATTTTGCCTTCACGGCTCCTGAACTGGTATTTCCGCCGGGGAACCACGAACATACGCACGAGCCTTCTCGCAAATTCTTAATCGGCGGCGTTGCTTGCGGAGGATCCTCCCTGTACCGCTATTCGGACCGCGGAGGGCCGATCGTGCTTTGGAGCTTCTGGAACTCCTGCATCTCGTGTTGCGCCTCGGCGGTTTTGCCCTGTTTGCGATACAGAGTAGCGAGTGCAAAGTGGGTCTGCGCGGCAAGCGAGGTGTTCTTCTCGAGCGCGGTCACTCGGAGCCAAGCCTTTTCAGCCGTGCCGGGCTCACCGTCCAAAGATGCTGCTTTGCCCAGCGAATACAGCGTCTCGGGCATGTCCGGTTTGAGCTCGATCGAGCGCTTCAGTTCGGCAAGGGCTTCGTGCGCTTTTCCTTGCTGGAGCAACGCTGCTCCTAAACGGTAGGCAGCCTCTGCGTTGCCCGGCTGCAGCTTAGTTTCAGCGCGAAATTCCTCCTCCGCCTTGGTCCATTGCGCGGAATTGGCGTAAACCTGACCGAGTTCCAGATGAAGACCGGGCAGCTCAGGCCGTATGCGCAGAGCCTCCTTGTACTCGGTCTCTGCTTGTGGCATTTGGCGCAACACGAAGTAGTTCTCGGCGAGCGCCTGATGCGCGCGAGCAGAATCCGGGTGCGTCGCGAGCAGAGTGTCGATGGCGTTCTTCGAGAGCAAACCGCTGGAATGACCAAGGTAATAGAGCAAATCGGGATCTTCCGGGCGTTCGGCAAGCGCGGCACCAAAGTTGTTCACTGCCTCGGCGAGTTGGCCGGTTTCAATTTGTGCGATTCCCAAAGCTTCCTTTGCGCCAACTTTCTCGAGGTGAGGGATCGCTTCGGCCGCATAGCCTTGCGTCAAGAGAGCGTAACCGAGCAGTTGGTGGGCAACCGGCAGGTCTGGACTGAGTTCCAAAGCGCGCTTGAGGGGCGCGATGGCCGCACCGTAATCATGCTTTTCCATGTAGGCGGTGCCCAGATTCACAAAGGCATCGGCCAAACTTGGGTCGATCTCGGTTGCTTTGCGAAACTCCGCGATCTCCACATCGATCTCGTGTTGCTTGCGCGCTTCGAGACCCGCCTGGAAATGCTGTACGGCGTCGTGCGTTCCAGTCTGCCCCGCGAGCAAGGCCAACAAGAGAAGCCGAATCATGAGTGTTCCGGCTCGCGCAACTCGAGGAATTGATCGGCGGGGACGTCATTGACGGCCTGCTTGGCGCCCGAAGGCCAGATAACTTCGATGTTAGCCCTCTCGGCGGAGCCGAGGCCGAAGTGAAGACGCTTGTCGTTGGCGCAAACATAGCTGCCGGCGGAAGTTGCAAAGCGCGTTTGGCCGTTAACACGCACCGAGGCACCATAGCCGTCGCGGTTGCTGCGCGTTCCGCGCAAGGTGATGGAAAGCCAGTGATTGCCGCTCGCTCGGCGGTTCAGCAGCAGCGCCGGAGGGCCGCCGAGATTGCTGAGGACAACATCCATCCAGCCGTCGTTATTGATATCACCAAAAGCCGCGCCGCGCGAAGCCCATGGAGTGGTCACGCCGGAATCAGCACGTTCGAAGACTCCGTGGTGGTTCAACGCTAGCAACGGAACGTCCTTATAGCGTAAGGACGCGTCGATTTGCTTCACGTTGTCCAGCACGTGACTCTGCGCGACAAAAAGATCCTTCCAGCCGTCGTTGTCGAAATCTTCCAAGCCGGCGCCCCAGCCGGAACTGAGGGAAGTCAGGGCACCCAAGCCGCTTTCGAGGCTTTGGTAGGTGAAAGACCCGCCGCCGTCGTTGTGATACAGACCGTAGATCTCGCGAGGCAGAACGGTAACGAGCACGTCGGGGCGGCCGTCGTTGTCATAGTCTTGAAAGGCCGTACCCATTCCGGAAAGACCCTTGCCGTCGGCGGTCAGGCCTGCGCCGGATTCGAGGGCACACTCCTTAAAGGTGCCATTGCCGTTGTTGTGGAATAAGAATTGCTGCATGCCATCGTTCGCGACAAAGATATCTGTGAAACCGTCGCCGTCGTAGTCGGCAAAAGCCACGCCCAGGGCTCTTTGCTTTTTTGCCGTGATGGCAGCACGTTCGCTGACGTCCTCGAAGGTGCCATCACCACGATTGCGGTACAGAACGCAGGTGGTGGCGGGAAAAGCGGAAGGAGGGCAGTAGGTATGCCAGTCTCCGCCGCAAATCTTGTTGTGGTCGGCGTCCCAGTCCATATAGCGTGTCACAAACAGATCCAGGTGACCGTCATTATCGTAATCGAAGAAGCCCGCCGAAACAGACCAGCCGCCCGCGGCAACGCCGGCTTTGGCAGTTACATCGGTGAAAGTGCCGTCTCCGTTGTTGTGATACAGGATGTTCTTTCCGTAGTTGGTGACGTAGAGGTCCGGATAGCCGTCGTTGTCGTAATCGCCGACGGCCACGCCCATTCCATAGTTTCCGTTGCCGGCCTTTGCCAAGCCAGCCGCCTGCGTAACGTCCGTGAAACTGCCATCGCGATTCTGCCGATACAGGCGGTTCCAATAGCGAGGGTTGCTTCGATCGAAGTCCTCCGGAACGCGAAGAGCTTCGGTGATTCGCCCACCGTTGACAAGGAAGATGTCGAGAAGGCCGTCGTTGTTGTAGTCAAAAAGAGCGACACCGCCGGGCATGGTTTCGATCAGAAACTTGCGGGGAGTCGGAGAATTCTGAAGGATGAAATCGATTCCCCGGAGCGGCTTAACGTCAAAAATAGGCGCGCCAGCAGCCATTGCCGCGAAACCCAAGAAATTGCGCCGAGTATACCGGCGAACCGTAGGCATGGCCAGCTCCTCGCGCCGACCGGCTGTTTCAGGTGAATTCCCACATACCACGATAGGCTACCACGACGGAGAGAGCGGAGGAGCATTCGCCGTGAGGAGTGGGAATTGCTCGGCTCGAAGGAAATCTGTGAGCGGGGGACGGAAATGACCGGTCCGTCCCCCGCTCTCCCGGGGTTTAGAATAGGAATTTCAGTCCGAACTGGATTAATCGCGGGTTGGTTCCCGACGCCGTGCTGTTTACCACGCCGAACGTTGACGAGCTAAAACTCGTATTGGGTGGCGCAAATTGCGTTCGATTGAAAAAGTTGAAGAATTCGGTCCGGAACTCCAGTCCCAATTTCTCATCGGGGCCAAACCGCGTGCGCTTGAACAACGCCCAGTCCCAATTGTTGATTCCCGACGCCCGCAGGGTTGGGTCGGTTCGTGACTCGTTGCCAAAGACGAAGTCCGGCGGGGCAGCGAAGCATGCGGTGTTGAACCACTCGTTCAACTTTGCGCCTAAGCCGCCGCTTGGCGCGCCTTTCTTGCAACCCGCAACGAGGTCGGGCCGCGAGCCGCCACCCCACAGCGTGGTAAAGTTAGCCACACCGTTGGAGAAGACCAGGGGGAATCCCTTTTGGAAAATGGTCACGCCGTCAATCCCCCAGCCACCAACCAGTTTGTCCAAGGCACCGCTCGCATTGGACAAGTATCTCCGGCCGCTACCGAACGGAAGATCCAAGACGTAACTGATTACCAGTCTCTGCGGAACGTCCTGCGAGGAGAGGGAACGCTCGCCTCGGAGGTTGTAATTATTCTGGATGCTGCCCGTCGATGCTTCTAGCCAGTTCGTGAGGGTGTCCGCATTCGTGAGTAACTTGGCGTTGGTGTAGGCAACGAGCAACGACCCAGCGCCCGAAAAACGGCGCTGGACCGTGAGTTGAAACGAGTGATAGGTGCTGTCGTAATTGCCCTGGCCGGCAAGACTTAGCCCAGTGTACTGCGGATAGGGGCGGCTTAGCTGCCCGACCGTGGTGGTCGGCCCGGAAAGGGCATACGACGTATCAGTCGTAGAATCGAAAAACGGATTGGGTACAGACTGCAACACGGTGACACCAGTAGCATTGCAACGCTGCAAACCCGGCGTATTAGCGAGTTGTGTCGCGCACTGTGTGGCAGCATGCGCGAGGAAGGTCTCGCCAATTTGGTTGATCTGCGAGTTGTACAGCGGCAGGTGCGTGCCCTTCGAGCCCACATAGGCGGCGGAGACGAAGAACCCCGCGGGCAGATTTCGCTGGACGTTCAGATTCCACTGCTGCACGTATCCGTAGGGGTGATCGGTGCTTGCGATGGTGAAATTCTGCACGGTCTGCGTCATATACTGTTGTGTACCAAGCGTGCCCAAGGTGCGACCGACCGGGGGAACGACCTCGGGGAGAAACGGCGTGTTAATCGTGTTTACCGGCACGGTCCCGTTAATCGTTCCGGTGTAAGACGTGGTCGCGTCGTTTACCGGATCGTTGTTTGGATTCAAGCCAAAGGAAACATAGTTGGGAATCCAGAAGATTCCGTAACCTCCGCGAATGACGGTCTTCTGGTTGAGGCTGTAGGCAAAGCCTATCCGCGGTGAAACATTGTCTTTCGCGAGGGGAATGTTGGTACGTGTTCCGGGGCTAACCAGGAAAACATCTCCCGCCAGTCCCGGCAGCCCGGGCACATTCGGTAATCCCGCGGTAATTCCAGGCTTGGCCAGCCAGTTTTGTGCCGTCGCACTGAAGTAAGACTGGCGGTTGAAGCGCTCAGACCATGGCCCTTGCAACTCATAACGGAGACCGAGGTTAAGTGTCAGCTTGGTGGTCACGCGGTAGGTGTCATCCACATAGAAGCCGCGATAGATTTGCTGACCGGCAACCAAGGCCGGGACCACGGCTTGACCGAAGAAGTGGTTTTCGACGCTGCTCGGGTTGTTCGCAAACCCCAACAGGAAATCGGCGAAGCTGAAGTGACTGAAGCACGGGAGGCCGGAACCGCAGAAGGCGAAGGCACCGCTGGCAACGTTGGTCTGCGCGTAGTTGTCACGCCCGATTTGCAGTTGGAACCCGAATTTTGTCGTGTGACGCCCACGCACTAACGTGATGCTGGGGCTCAAGTCCCACTGTGTATTGCGATCAGTGATAAAACTCTGGCCCTGGGTGCACATGATATTGTCGGCAAAGTTGAAAACACACGGGGTGGGGGGCGTTCTGGCACCGACCGGAATCGCCTCGTTGTATTGCGCGGGCCAGCCGATGGTCGTCAGGTCGAAGCCGGAGTTGATAGGCTTACGGTCATAGGCGAAGCGGCTGAGGCTCGCATTGACATTCAGGATGGTATTCGGGGTAAGCGTGTAGTTGTAACCCACGGCTGGAGCGGTGGTGGCGTACTTTTCAGAGCAGCGGTCTGCGCACAGGCCCGTGCCCAGGGGATCGATCGGCAAGTCCAGCACGTTCCAGTAAGTGATCCGGAAAAAGACGTGTTGGTTGCTGCCGAGGTTCTGGTCCATACGCCCAACCACCTGGTTTTGGTTGCCGCCGCCGCTGGTCGCGATCGTGTAGTTGTTCGTGTCGATCCCTGTCGCGGGATCAATCGTGCCTGCGGTATTGGCCGGGGGAAAATACTTCAGCAGTGCCAGGGAAGTAGGATTCAGGCGACCGGAAGGGAGCTGGTTTCCCGCGAACGGCGTCGCGGCACCGGTAAAGTTCGGGCACCCCACAGCCGTTGTGACCGTGCCGCCGCAGGGATCCACGATTTGCGTTTTGATCGCAGAGAAGTCGCCGGCCTTCTCTGCTGGCGTCGGCACGGTCGTGGTAAAGGCCGTGCCAGTCCGCAGGCGGAAACCCTCCCAACTGAAGAACCAGAAAGTCTTATTCCGACCGTCGTAGATGTGCGGAAGGACAAGAGGTCCGCCGGCGTTGGCGCCAAACTGGTTTTGCGTGAATGGGGGCCTTTTTTGTCCGGCTCTATTGAGGAAGAAATCATTGGCGTCAAGGACTTTGTTGCGAAGGTATTCGTACAACTCCCCGTGCAAGCCGTTAGTCCCCGATTTCGTGCTCAAGTTGACTACCCCGCCGGAGAACTTGCCCCAATCCGCTCCCAGGTTGCTGGTTTGCACCTTGAATTCCTCAACCGAGTCCTGAGTAGGAATCACCACCGGCAAATTGATGTATCCGATGTTGAGCGGCTGCCCATCCAGATATTGGGCGCTTTGATTGCCAAAAGACCCGTTCACCTGATAGTTGCCCCAGCCAAACGGATTCACTCCCACCGGCGTGCCCGTGGCGCTTCCCTGCGGCACCACCGAGGGGGCCAGTTGAATCAGGTTGAAGACGTTTCTTCCGTTCAAGGGCAGTTCATTCGTTTTCCTTTGTTCCACAACCTGCCCGAGCGACGAGGTCTCCGGTTGCAGCAGAGGCGTCGCACCGGTGACCTCGACCGACTGCGTGACTTCACCAACTTGCAAGATAATATCGATTCGAGCAGTCTGCCCGACCTCCACGGTGACCTCGGGGTTGCTCGTGCGCTTGAAACCGCTCTTTTCCGCATCAATCCGATATTTGCCAGGAATCAGGTTTACAAAGCTGTATAGGCCGTCAGGCCCTGTCGACTGGACTCGCTTCTCGGTAGTTCCAACATTGGTTAGCGTGACTTGAGCACTGGCGACTGAAGCTCCGGTCGGATCTGTGACCGTACCGGTCACCGCGCCATAAGTTGTTTGACCCGAAAGCGAAGGACTGAAAACACTGACCGAAAACAAATAAAGTACGAAACCGAACATAGCGACGCAGCTCATATATCTTTGTTTCATTCTCGGCGCTCCCTATCCTTTACCTTCGCCAAGCAACCACGACCCTCGGCGAGGCACAGCAACTCCAAACGATCAGCCACCGGAGCGAGACTCCGCCCCTTCCTCGACATATGATTACTTGTGAGTACAACGCCCAGTCTGTACCAAGTAATACGTACATCTCGAAAACTGTCACCTGTCACTTTTGACAGTCAAGACGACTGCGGCCGGAAAACTAGCTTTGCTCGCGTTCAGACGGAGGAGGCGGCCACGCTTTCCGGGGACTCGCCTCCGAGGACAGACCAGCCCTAAAGGGCTGGCCGCCTCCCCTCTATCCCCTGGCGCGCACTAAAGCCTTTGCAGGTTCGAACTGGAACGCTCGGGGAATGGCGCCCGCGGGACCGAATCGCACTCCGCGTCGGTACCGTTCCAGTTTGTCTGTGGCGGCTCGAGCGGAGGAGAAAGGGCAACTGCATATTCGGACGAAGGGAAGGGCATCCAGCGCACGACAAGAGGGTAGCGATCTACGCTCTCGATGCGCGGGATCACAAGATCACGAGGTCAGCCTGCGACAGGACTAGGTGTCGGCGATGGCTAAATTGCCAAAAACTGCGGGATTGGCATGGCGACGCGATCTCTTGCCGTCAGGGGCAGGCAAGAAAACGAAAGGCCTGGAATGGTTGAAGCGCCACTCCAGGCCCATGCTTTGGTGGTTTCTAATGATCTAAAAGATGAATCTACCGCTCAATTGCATTTGCCGGGCATTGGTTGAGGTGGTGGTATAGGTGTTAAACTGCGATCCGGCACCCGTGCCGAAGGTGTTGATGTATCCCGCAAAGTTGGGATGATTCAATACGTTGAAGGTTTCCCAGCGTATTTGCAGGTACTTACCTTCGGTGAACTTAAACTGTTTGCTGAAAGCAGCGTCGTAATCCGTGATTCCGTCCAAGCGCAGATGGTTACGCCCACTCGTGCCGTTGTGTTCCAGCAAAGGCTCGCTTACAGGAAGGCTAGCCGGTACCGTGTAATTCGCAAAGAACGGCACGGGGTGCAACTGCGTGGCGTCGCCGTCCACTGCCGTGTTGACGCTCGCACCGCCATTGTTCGTGCCGTTTAGCAACAGATCGGTGATGCCGTTGATGGGCGCGGCATAAACCGTGGTCGGAAGCCCGGTCTGCGTGCTAAAGATGCCGCTTTGGCTCCATCCGTCCAGCAAATACTTCTTCCAACCATGGAAGCGCTTGGTAAACGGAATTTGATAGTTGTAACTCATGACGAGACGCTGCCGAATGTCGAACTCAGAATTGGCGCGCTGAAAAGAGATCGGCTTTGACGCGTCAAGCGGGAGCGCGCTGTCATTGATGAGCACTCCCAGGGCATCGGATATGTCATCGAGGGTATGGGCCCAGGTATAGTTAACGTCAAAGGTCAGGCCGTTCTTGAATCTGCGGATACCTTCAAGTTGCAGCGAGTGATAATCCGAAGTTCCCGTGCTCTGCACCTGAGTCACACCATCGAAGCGCGGATCGACCAAATTGTTGAGCGGGCCGAAGGCGCCGCCAACTTCGTTGTTAAACGTGTTCAGAAATTGCGACATGCGGGCGTTTTGATCGGCCACGCTAACGGGCGGGGCCGGAATGTTCGAAGGCGCCACCAAATTGATGGGCATGCTGACCTGGAGGTGGTCGTTGTGATTTCCGACATAAGTAGCCTTGAGGACTAGATCCGACATCACCTGATATTCCAACCCGGCGTCCCACTGTTGGTTCCGCGGATTGTTCAGGTTTTGGTCCACGGGAGAAAATGCTCCAAAGTCGCTTTGTGTGGGGTCAAATTTCCCGATGGCGGCCTGCGCGGAAGCTTGAGCTCCGGACGTGCCAGCCACGAGATTCGCGTAACTGTTCGAACCGCTGATGCCGCTGCCGACGACAGTAACGATGTTCACGAATGGCGGCGAGAATCGCAGATTGGTGATGGGATTCTGATAGATGAAGTCGTAGGCGATTCCGTAACCGGCGCGGAACACGAGCTTGCCACGACTTGGGTTCCACGCCACCCCAATACGCGGCGCCGGATTCCAATTTCGATGGAAGGCGTCGCCACCCAGATCGACGCCGCCGAGGGCCCCCGTCCCTAAAGCTCCGAGAGGGGTGTGGTTATTGGGATCCAAATTGGACATCTGATTTTTTCCTTCGGATACCCCTCCGGAAGATTCGAGGCGGAAGCCCAAGTTCAAAGTCAGCGTCGGGGTTAGGCGGTAGTCATCCTGAACGAAGGAGAAGGCATCAAACGCAAAGTTGTGCAGGTGCGTGTTGCCGATAAATTGCTGAAAGAAACTGGGAGTTCCGGATTGGAAGGCGGCAACATCGGCAAATACCATAACGCCATCCTTCAAAGCGTCGAAAAAGCTCGGCGCCTGATAACGGTTGAAATCGGCGCCAACTTTTATCGTGTGGCGGCCTTTCGTCCAAGAAACCGTATCCAAGTACTGGAATGTGTTCTGCGTGCGGCCTTGCGGGATGATGTCCGACTCGCCAAACGAAGACGTTCCGTCCAGGAATACGACCTGAGCGGTCTGCTTATACGGAGAATTAGCCGGGAACGCCGGATTCGATCGACCGAACCCGAATCGGAAATTGTTTATCAAGCTCGAGGTAATGGTTGCCGCGTACCCAACGGTGATATCCCTGGGCGTCACCGTATTCGACGCTCCGAACCCCGGCAGATTCGTGCCTATAAACGTGAGACTTGGCGAGATCGACTGACTTGGGCTCTGACCATATTTGACGAACAGCTGGTCTTTGCCGCCCCGCAGATTTTGGTCCAAGCGCACCACCCATGTATCTCCGTTCAGCAGGTTCGCCGAGGACTCATTTAGACTTCCCGTCGGGGATGAAAAAGCTCCGTTCGAGTTGAATAAGGCTAAGCTCGTAGGATTTGTAATGCCCGCCACTTGTGCAGGCGTCAGAACGTTGGCCACCACCGCGGCACCGGCGCCACGCGTTCGATCGACCTCTCCTTGCCCATAGATAAAAGTGTGATTCTTGTAGAGGGGGCCGCCAATATCGCCTCCGCCCTGATTCTGCACCAGCTTTGGGACGGGGCCGGGCGTTCCATTGGGGTTAGTGGGCGTAAAATAACCCCGCGCATCTCCCAGCCCGCTACCCTGGTAGTACTCATAAGCGGAGCCGTGGTAAGAGTTCGTACCACTCTTGGTGATAATCTGCACCTGCGAACCGGAATTGCGGCCAAATTCCGCATCGAAGTTGTTGGTAATGATTTTGACTTCGGCAACGCTGTCCTGGACGAAAGCTGCGCCGGATTCGCCCGTCGTTGAAATGTCGCTCGCCGTTACTCCGTCCAGGGTGATGTTGTTGGCTCGGCCACGAGAACCGTTCGCGTCGAAACTTCCCATTCCCAGGAACGGATTGTTGGCTGACACGGGCACCATTCCCGGCGACAAGGTCGCATACAAGACCGGGTCGCGCGCCAAGTTGGGAAGCTCAAGCGCCTCTTGACCACTGATGGAATCGCTGACCTGCGCTGTGGCAACGTCAAGTGAAGGCTCAGCTCCAGATTCCACCATAATCGTCTCGGTGAGCGCTCCGACTTGCATCTGCGCGTCGATGCGCGTTTTCTCTCCGCTCTTGACTACGGCGTCTTCCGAGTAAAGCTTGAATCCAGCTTTTTCGATGCTTACCCGGTACTTGCCAATCTCCAATTGCGGCGCGGAGAACTCACCGGCTTGATTCGTGAGCACCGTGCGCGTGGCGCCAGTCTGGAGGTTCTTTATGGTGACCTTTGCATCCGGTACGCCGGCATTCGCCGCATCTAGAACCGTGCCTTGAATGTCGCCCGTAAGATCGGCAAGAACAGGAAGCACTCGCCAGCAACTGAACAAGACCAAAACAACGCCCACAGAGATCAACGTAGCGAAAACACTCTTGCGTGAAGCTCTCATTTGTCCCCCTAGTAAAGCCATGCGAAGCAGGAAAACACACCGTGGCAAATGAGCCCGAGACTCGCAAGTTACTGTCCATCTCGAGCCGCTTCGAGAGACAACTGCCGACTGGAGCTAACTCAAGTGTTTTCATCGTCTCTTCAAGATATAAATCCAGAATTTATATGTCGTTTATCCCATATCTAGTAGGTAATTCCGGGTAGACCTACGATAAATTAAATCTCACATTTGTATTGCCTCGAGCGTCGAGTTCTTACCGGACGTGTCTAGAACGCCGAACGTCTTCAGATCCTTCTTGAATTTCCTTTCCGTCCTTTTTGCTTTTTTGCGCACTGGACTCCGTTTACTCCGAGCGCTGGTCTTGGCCGAGAGGGCAAGCATCCGGCACGTTCCGGCAGCAACAACCGGTTGCACAACTCACGTCGTTTCCCGGAATTCTTTCGGCTGTTTTGGCTAGCGTCGGGCTTTTTTGGAGTTACCGTCGGCAACGTCGGACGCCGCAGGAGCGAGATTGGCGTCGCGAGGGCTCCACTTCGACCGACGCGGCCGTGCAGATCACGCGAGGAGCGTTCGCCCTCGTGGCCATTGGTCTCGTTGTTGGATTTCCTCTGGCTCTAACCTCGGGGCAGATTCTGCGAAGCCAACTCTGCGGATGGAATCCGTATGAGGAGATGTTCGTGGCCCAGCTAACGGCGGTTCACGGAGCCATCCCTTCGTCCATCCACTTCTTGAACAGAGCGATGCGCTCCGCCGGCCAGGCTCCGTCGCAGGGCATGCTTCCATCTACAAGGGTTCCATAGATCGATTGTGCTTTTGTTTTCACGTGGGAGTAGGAAGAAAGGTCGAGGCCGTAATCCTTCATCGATGATACGTCGGGATCGTCACGGAACAGGGGCCGAATGTCCTTCGCGAAGCTAAGGGCCATCAGGAACCTCAAGATAGGAGGCCGCCTTGAGCGACGCACAGCAATTTAGCAAATCCCAGCCGTCGTGCCTAGAGCAAAGCCCCACGAAGACACCTGCGACGGGCATCAGTCTATCTTTGGTCGAGTCTTAGCAACACCCTTATTCGGCGCAAAAGCGATATGGTCTTGATCCCGCAAATGTCCTGCGCGGCGAGTATCACGCCGTTAGCTTGGGCGGACCAGTCGCGGTTCGTCGACACGCGTCATCGGTTCGGACGCCAAAGTGTTCACTCGTTCCTTAGCGCCACAATCGGGTCCAGGCGGCTTGCTCGTCGCGCTGGAATGCCTGCTGCTGCGATTGCAACTACCACGAGGATCACCGGAACCACTGCAAACGTCAGTGGGTCTGAAGACTTCACACCATACAACTCGGCAGCCAGCAGCCGGGTGAGCCCGAACGACGCCGCGAGGCCCAAAGCAACCCCCGCTCCCGTCATGCGGAACGCTTGAGCCAGGACCAGAGCGAGGGTGTCCGTCGGGGTTGCTCCCAGTGCGGCGCGCACGCCGAACTCATGCGTCCGGCGCTCAACGCTGTAGGACATCACGCTGTAGATGCCCACCGCAGCGAGCAGGAGCGCGATTGCCGCGAACAGACTGAGCAACAGAAGGTTGAAATTCTGCCGCGCTGTCGAGTCCAGGCTCACCCGTTCCATAGTCCGGACATTGGTCGCTGGCACGTTAGCGACTGCTATTAATGTCTGCTTCACTGCTTCGCTGACGGTCATAGGTGCCACGCTGGGCCTCGTGCGAACCAGGATCGCGTCGAGTTCCCTATTCATAAGAGCCATAGCGCCGTCGGGAATTTCCGAGGGTGACTCGTACATGATCGGCGTGGGGCCGAACTCCAGCCGCTCGCGCACGTCGCCTACCACACCGACGATTTCTACAGGGCCCTGGTCAAATCCGCGGCCTAATCGGTGACCGATGAGGATCGTTTGGCCTACGGGATCGTCGTTCGGCCAGAACTTTCCTGCCATGGCTTGGCTGATGACCACCGTTCGACCTGACCCTTGTTCTTCCAAAAGTCTCCCGGAAAGTAGCGGAATGCGGAGCACATTAAAGTAATGTGGCGAAACGAAGCGCCACTGGACATCCCCGGTAAACCCGAAGCCTTCGAGCGCAGCCCTTCCGGGGATGTGAAAAACCATGTCCTGGCGTCCCCAGAGAGGCAGGGCGCTGGCCATGGCGGCGGATTCCACGCCGGGAATCCGCTCAGCGCGATCGACGAATCCCCGCGCAATGCGGTCTACTTCACCCGCTCCAGAGTAGCCTGGCCCGGCAAGCGAAACCTGCATGGTGAGGAGATTTTGCGCGCTGAAGCCCAGATTTGTGGCGTGCATCGCCGCAAAGCTTCGGATCAGCAGCGCCGCCCCACAGGAAAGAACCACCGCGATCGCTATCTCCGCGCAGACGAGTGCGCTTCGCGTGCGGCTGTGCTCGAGGCCGGTCCCTCCGCGTCGACTCGCCTCTTTGAGCGATGCGACCAATTCTGGGTGCGACAGCTGCAGGGCGGGGAACAAGCCGAACACGATTGCAGTCGCGACCGCAAGCAAGATCGTAAACCCAGCGACCCGCGGATCGAGTGCAGGTAAGGAGCCCATCTCCTGGATTCGCGGGAGATCGCTGGGCGTAAGAGCCAGCAAGACGCGCACTCCCAACGGACCAATCACCAGCCCTAAAGCCCCTCCGGCGAAAGCCAACAACAAGGTCTCCGTGAGCAGCTGCCGTACGATGCGTCCGCGTCCCGCTCCGAGGGCTGCGCGAATCGCGATTTCTTTTTGACGCCCGGTCGATCGAGCCAGCAGAAGATTAGCGACATTGGCACATGCAATCAGCAGGACCAGCCCAACCGCGCCCATAAGCAGCAGCAGCCGAGGCCTGACATCACCCGTCACTTGTTGTTGCATCAAGGTCACTCGAACCTTTTCGTCCCTTCCAAGTTGGTGCGGATGTGTTTCAACGTAGCGCTTGCCAATCGCAGCCGCCCAGGAGTTTGCTTCCGGCACTGTCCCGCTTGGCGGGAGCCGCGCAGCAACCACCAGGACGTGCGCCTCATCGGTGCTATTCACATCTGCCTCGAGGGGAATCCAAACGTCGGCGGGCGGATTCGGCGTAAAGCTTGGGGAAAGAACCCCGATGACCGCATACCGTGCGCCGCCGAGGGTAATCGACTGGTCCAAAACGGACGAAGTGCCGGCGAAACGCCGCTGCCATAAGCGGTAGCTTAGGATCAAGACCCGAGGACCACCTGGCAGGTCTTCCTCCACCGAGAACGTTCGTCCGATGACGGGATTGGCACCAAAAAGCTGGAAGTAATCACGCGAAACTTTGATCGCGTCGACCAGCTCCGGCGTGGCACTGCCTTGGAGATTCATGCCGATGCCAGGCTGGAAGGCTGCCATAGCTTCGAATGGGCCGCGGTTTTGCTCCCAATAAGTGAACATCGGAACCGTAACACCACCGCCGCCGGAACGAGCGATGTTCACGATGCGATCCGAATGCGGGTATGGCAGGGGATGAAGCAGTACCGTGTTGATCACCGTAAAGAACGCCGAATTCGCACCGATACCGAGCGCCAATGCCGCAAGCGCCGCCAGAGTGAGCCCAGGGGCTTGCAACAGAACCCGTAGGCCGTAACGCAGGTCGCTCGACAGGTTGTCCCACCAGATCTCGGCATTCGCGCTGTGCAGGCGTTCTTCCATGAGAGTTACATTGCCCCGTCACTCGATTAGACGTCAATCCAAACGGCCGGAATTCCAAGAAAAAAAATGAAGTCTCTCGGTAAATACGCCCACGAAGACCGTTGGATGCAGGTGAACCCTAAGATCTATAGGCACTCGCCTGGAGCTGAATCGTTTCAGAACACATCCCAATGTGCATTGCCGATCTGCGAGCCTCCCTTGGCCAATGGTCTACTGCTTGGTCTTGCCAGGGCCCCAGAGGGCACCACCAGGTTTGGCGCCGGTGTGCTCGCCGTCTCGAAGGACCTGTACACCGTTGACAAAAACATGTTTGACGCCGACGGAATATTGTTGCGGCTTCTCGTAGGTGGCCACATCGGCAATCGTATCAGGATCAAAGACGACGACATCGGCCAACATACCAGGCTCCAAGAAACCGCGATGATCGAGTCCAAGATTCGTAGCCGGAAGACCCGATAAGCGACGAACAGCTTCCGTCAGGGAAATGACCTTCTCCTCGCGCACGTACTTGCCGAGAAGCCGTGCAAAGTTCCCGTAGGCTCGCGGATGCGTCGAGGATTTGATGAACACACCTTCTGAAGCCATCGAGGCAGCATCCGAACCAAAAGAGACCCACGGCTGGCGAATCTGCTTCTTTACATTCTCTCCATCCATCATGAAATAGACGGTCCCGATGCGTGAGCGGTCCTCGAGGACGAGGTCCATGATCGTATCCACGGGGTCTTTGCCGCGCATCCGAGCGACATCGGCAAGGGTCTTCCCGGTCAGAGGCTTCAGCGCCTCGGATTTGAAGCCGACCAGGAGGATGCGGTCCGGAGAACCGGCGAGCATATAGAGATTTTCCCAATGATTGGAAGGCGCGCGCACCGCCGCGGCAATTTTCTTTCTGGTTTCCGGGTCTTCGAGTCGCCTGTAGGCTGCGTCGGAGCCGCCGTCGTAGACCCATGGCGGCATGCAGGAATTCAGGCCCGTTGCTCCTGCCGTGTATGTGTACATGTCGGCGGTAATTTGCAATCCGTTGCGGCGAGCTTCTTCGATCATCGCCAGGACCCGATCGAGCTTGGACCAGTTTTCGCGACCGGAAGCCTTGAGGTGATAGATTTCGGCAGGAAGTCCCGCCTCGCGGCTGATGCGGATGGTCTCTTCGACTGCCTCCGTCAGTTGATCGGCTTCGCTGCGAATGTGCGCGATGTATTTGCCTTTGTATTTAGCGGCCACTTTGGACAGCTCGATTAGTTCCTCCGTCTTGGCGAAGGTGGCCGGAGGATAGATAAGCGCGGTGGTAATGCCGCGCGCGCCGGCTTCCATCTCCTGCCGGACAAGTGCGCGCATCTTGTCGAGCTGCTCGGGCGTCGGGGCTTTGTCTTCCAACCCGATCACGTACTCGCGGAGGGTCGGCGCACCTATGAACGAAGCGACATTTTGCGAGATGCCGCGCTTTTTCGAGGTAGGCGAGGTATTCGGAGAGGGTCGTCCAGGTGATGTCGTACTTTATATCCCCCTGCTGAGCGATGCGGCGCGCCTTCATTTCCGGAGTGGCGGGCCCATTGAGCCCTCGCCGAAAATCTGCGTAGTGACGCCCTGCCGGAGTTCACTCATCGAACGGCCATCTGCAATCAGAGACGCTTCGGAGTGAGACAGCATGTTGATGAAACCCGGAGCAACGGCGAGGCCGGTTGCATCAACAACCGTGTTCGCGCGGGCTTTCGTCAGAGTGCCAATTTCCACAATGCGATCGCCGCGCATGGCAACGTCCAGGTGGCGTGGCTCTCCGCCCGCGCCGTCGTAAACGGTTCCTCCCTTAATCAGCACGTCGAACGATTGCGTCTGTGCAAGACAGCTTCCGCTCGACAGCAGCACGGCTATGAGAACGAGGACTTTATGAAGTCGCGTCATTGGGTCGTCTTTCCTTTTCCAGGAACTTCCCGGGCCGCTTTGGGAGCAGCAATCAATGTGCTGGCGATCGGTTCGACTCGAGGTCAGGGCGATGACCGCGGGCGATTATACCCCTCTGGAAGGGTTTTGCCGGGTGGCACCTAGACCAACATTCCTGATAGCACCGCGAATGGTACCGTCTCGCTCCGGAGGGCAGCGTAGGTCTCATGGGCGGCGCTGGACGGAAGTTATCGCGAAGCGGCGCTCTTGCGAATGGGTGCTGGCTGGTCGCCTAGCCTTGCTCGTCGACTGGCCCGGACCCCTCCAACGATCCTCCTTGACAGTCTAGGAGAGCCGCGATAGATTCCTAGACCATCTAGGAGAGACGCTTCTATGGACAAACAAATGGAGCTGCTGCAAGGCACGCTGGACATGCTGATTCTCAAAGCGGTCTCGCTGGGCCCGCTGCACGGCTACGGCGTTTTGCTGCGCATCCAGCAGATTTCGAAAGACCGGCTCGAGATTCAGCAAGGCTCGCTGTATCCCGCGCTGTATCGCCTGGAGCATCAGGGCTGGATCGCGAGCGAATGGGGCGAATCGGAAAACAAGCGCAAAGCGAAATACTACCGGCTCACGGCGGCGGGCAAGCGCAAACTGCAAACGGAATCGGAAAAGTGGAACCGCATGGCAGACGTCATTGCGGGAATCCTGCGAAGCACGCCGGAGGAAGTATGAGGTGGTGGACTCGTATTCGGTCGTGGTTGCGGGCGGTGGCCGACCGGTTGCGGACGGAGCGCGAAATGGACGCGGAGCTGCGCTTCCACATCGAGGCGTTCGCGGAGGACTTGGTGCGCAGCGGATTGTCAGGCGAAGAGGCCCTGCGGCGGGCGCGCATCGAGTTTGGCGGAATCGAACGCGCCAAGGAGGAGTGCCGCGACGCTCGCGGCGTAAACTTCGTGGAGACCCTTCTGCAAGATTTGCGCTTTGGGTTCCGCATGTTGCGGAAAAGCCCTGGTTTCACGACCGTGGGGATTCTGACTCTGGCTCTCGGCATCGGAGCAAACACTGCGATCTTCAGCTTGACTGACCAGGCCGTACTGCGATGGCTACCGATCAAGATCCCGGAGCAGCTTTTCGAGCTGCAGCCGGATTTTCTGATTCCCGAATACGAGAAACTGGCCGCCCACACGCAGTCCTTTTCGGAGATGTTTGCTTCAGACAAAGGACCCATGATCGCCGGAATCGACGGCGTGCCCGAAGAAATCGGTGGAAGGTTCGTGTCGGGGGCCTATTACTCGGTGACGGGGATCCACGCGATTTTGGGCCGAGTCATTACACCCGAGGACGACCACCCCGCCAGCCCACTTGTCTGTGTGCTCAGTCAGAACTACTGGAAGAGGAGATTTGGGAACTCGGCCGAAGTTTTGGGCAAGACCATTACGCTGAAGCGCATTCCTTTCCTGATTATTGGCGTGGCGCCGGAATTCGACGCGGGGAAAGCGGCCGACGTCATCGTACCCATGGCGACGCACCTCGAGTTGGCGATGAAAGATAACGATACCGTGAGCATGGTTGGCCGACTGAAGCCTGAGGTCAGCGAAAAACAGGCGAGCGCGGAACTAACGCTCGTTTACCGGGAGATCTTAGCAGAGGCCGCGGGGAGCAAGCTGACACCAGCCGACCAGCAACGCATCCGGGAAAAGACCGTTCAACTGATACCAGCCGGACACGGCGGGCTTCATCGCTTTTCGATGGAATTGAGGATCGCCACCGCAGTCGTCGGAATCATTTTA
The DNA here is from genome assembly GCA_036262755.1 of Candidatus Acidiferrum sp. GTDB lineage: Bacteria > Acidobacteriota > Terriglobia > Acidiferrales > UBA7541 > Acidiferrum. The sequence continues at coordinate 15,700 of DATAIH010000146.1, read as the reverse complement.
CTGATCGCCTGCATCAACGTTGGAAACCTGCTGCTCGCGCGAGGCACGACTCGGCAGCGGGAAATCGCCGTTAGGTTGGCAATCGGAGCCGGCCGGTGGCGGATCATCCGGCAATTGTTGACGGAAAGCATTCTGCTTGCGGTGCTGGGAGGCTGCTTCGGTTTGTTGCTGGCGTGGTGTGGCGGGCAGCTTTTATCCGCGTTGATTTCGGGGGCGGCCACCTCGGTGACACCGGATGTTCGGGTTCTCGGTTTTACGGGTGCGGTATCACTGCTTACCGGAATCGGTTTTGGCCTTCTGCCTGCGATGCACGCCACTCGGACGAACCTCACGCCTTCGTTGAAAGCCGGCGGATCGGGCTCGCGGGGCTCTTTGTTCGGGGCGGCAGGTTCGCGTCCGGGCTTAGGTAAAGGGTTGGTCATCTCGCAGATCGGGCTCTGTTTGACGTTGCTCATTTGTGCCGGGCTGCTTCTCGAGAGTCTTAGGAAGCTGAGCCAGGCGGATGTGGGATTCGAGCGCGAAAAGGTGTTGCTCATGTGGGTCCTGCCAACGATGGTCGGATATGACATTGCTCAGGAAAATAGCCTCTACGGGCAGTTGCTCCCCAGGCTGAATGCTCTCCCCGACGTCGAGTCGGCGAGCCTTTCTCGATTGCAACTTTTTAGCGGGTATTGGGGACGCTCCGTTTCGGTTCCTCGACACGCGTCCGGCACCGCGGAGGATGTCCGCGTTTCGTGCAACACCATTGCGCCAAAATTCTTTCTAACCATGGGGATTCCCTTGTTGTCCGGCCGGGACTTTACCCCCGCGGATACCACCACCGCCCCCAAAGTCGCCATTATCAGCGAGAGCATGGCTCAGCACTATTTTCAGGGCGAGAATCCCGTTGGCAGGCATTTTCGGTTTACCGGAGAAGACGGCACTGACGTTGAGATCGTCGGAGTGGTTAAGGACGTACTGACAGAATTTCGCGAGGAGCAAAACCAGCGCTCTCCGCGAGCTGCCTATATTCCCTTCACCCAAGCGCCAGCAACGATGACGGGCCAGGCGGTGGTCGAGGTCCGGGCGGCGGAAAATGCGCGCGTTATAGCCGGGGCGATGCGCGAAGTGGCCCGGCGGTTGGACAAAGATCTTCCGGTGGATGTCGTCACGACACAGAACGAAATCGTGGACGAGTCTCTCGGGAGGCCGCGAGCGCTCACACAACTGACTGCCCTATTGGGCCTGCTGGCATTACTGCTGGCGTCGATCGGCCTTTACGGAACGATGTCGCACGCCGTAGTTCAGCGAACCAGGGAAATCGGCATCCGCATGGCGTTGGGCGCAGAGCGCCAAAACGTGCTACGCATGGTGATTCGCGAAGGGATGCTGCTGACGCTTGGCGGGATTAGCGGCGGCCTTGCGCTCGGAGCCGCCCTCACAAGACTCATCTCGAGCCAACTGTATGGGCTCAGCGCAACCGACCCGCTCACTTTTGTAACGGCCTCCTTGCTGCTTGCCGGCGTTGCGCTTCTCGCAAGTTACATTCCGGCACGGAGGGCCATGCGTGTCGACCCGATGGTGGCTCTGAAGTACGAATGAGAGTGAGTTCCTAGGGCGTTCGTCGATTTGCCCAAAAAAGGTTGTTGTCGGGACGGAGGGAGTATGACCTTGTGGAAGCGGTTGCGGTCGTGGCTGCGCGCGGTGGCGCTGCGTTCGCAGCTGGAACGCGAGATGGAGACGGAGCTGCGCTTTCACATCGATGCGTTTGCCGAGGATTTGGTCGAAAGCGGCGTGCCGCGCGAAGAGGCGCTGCGGCGGGCGCGCATCGAGTTTGGCGGGGTCGAGCGCACCAAGGAGGAATGCCGCGACGCTCGCGGCGTCAGCTTGATCGAAAGTCTCGTCCAAGATCTGCGCTACGGCCTGCGACTGCTGCGCAAGAATCCGGGATTCACCCTTCTTGCCGTGCTCTGCCTGGCGCTAGGAATCGGGGTGAACACTTCGATTTTCACCGTCCTCGACTTTACCCTTCTGCGGCCGCTCCCGGTTACCGAGCCGGACCAGATGACCATCTTGAGCCGTGCCAGCAACCCTCAAATTGCCTATCCCGATTACCTGGAGTACCGGGACCGCAGCCAAGCTTTTGTGGCCATGGCTGCCAGTCTGCCGACCGAATCCAGTCTTGAAGTGCATGACGAGACTCACTTGGCGGCCGCAGAGGCGGTGTCCGGCAATTACAGCAAGACCATGGGATTGTCGACCACTTTGGGCCGCTGGTTCACCGATGAGGACGAGCCGGTCGCGGTGTTGAGTTATGCCGCATGGCGGCGGTTTTTTGACGGTGACCCGCAGGTCCTCGGCAAGCGTGTGCGTTCGGAAACGCAATGGTACACGGTGATCGGCGTAGCGCCTCCCAAGTTCACCGGCATTTACACTCCTATTGAGACCGAGATTTGGGTTCCCTTGCACATCTGGACGCAGCAATATCCTGACGCCCAAGCTCATCTCCTTGACCGGTCCCATCCGTGGCCGAGGGTGATGGCCTTCGGGCGCTTAAGAGCGCACGTCGCTCCGTCGGAGGCCGCGGCTAACCTCAATGCCATTGACGCGCTGATCCAAGGAGAAAATCCCGCGGTTTCGAAGGCTGCGACAGCTCCCCTGACGCTGGAAATCATCCACGGGGCGCCGAGTCCGGTTACCCGCCGTGGCGCGGTTCCCTTCGTCACCCTGCTCTTCCTGGTTGTCGGCATCGTTCTTCTGATTGCGTGCGTGAATGTCGGCAACTTGTTGCTGGCTCGCGGCGCAGCACGCGAACGAGAGCTCTCCGTACGCACGGCACTTGGAGCCAGCAAGGAGCGGCTTCTCCGGCAACTACTGCTCGAGACGCTGCTGCTTTGCCTGCTCGGGACCGCAGGCGGACTCGTTCTTGGCCACTGGACCAATCACTTGCTGAACGTCCTTTTTGGTTCGCTGCCGGTAGAGGCGCAAGTCGCCCTGCACTTGGACCTTTCTTTGAATTCCCGCGTGTTCGCTTTCGCGCTAGGGTTGTCCTTGGTGTGTACTCTGCTCTGTGGCCTATTCCCGGCCTGGCGCACCGTTCGCCGGGACGTCTATCCCGTTCTCAAGGGCGGAAGTGCACCAAGACAGCGCGCCCGGCTGCGCCACGCGTCGCTTGTCGCCCAGGTCGCTCTCTCGCTCATGCTGCTGCTGTGCTCTGGGCTTTTTCTTCGCTCGATTTACCGGATGCGAGCCTCGGACCCCGGATTTGCAGTCCGGAATCGTTTCTATGTGCTCACTTTTGTTTCGGCCCCGGAATTTACCGAGGCGACTGGCTTGGAGTTCTACCGGCAGACGCTGGAGCGTCTCCGGAACCTCCCCGGCGTGCGCAGCGCGGCGCTCACCCGCTTCCTGCCGCTGATGGCTACAGGGCAGGAAAACGATTGCGTATCAACCGACGGTTCCTCGCCAGTTACCGCCACAGTTGGCGTGATCTCTCCCGGTTTCTTGGCGACCATGCAGATTCAGTTGCTCGAGGGCCGCGCCTTTACCGTCACGGACACAGCGTCTTCGCCTCCTGTCGTTCTGGTCAGCCAGAATCTCGCAAAGCGCTTGTGGCCAGAAAGAAGCTCCGTAGGTCGGCACCTGCGATTCGGTTGTGCGGATGGCGTTACCGCAGAAGTTGTGGGCGTGGTCCGCGACACCAACATACGCACGCTCGGCGAGGCTCCGCAGCCTCATTTTTACCGGCCCTTTGCCCAGAGATATACCGGGCTTGCCACCCTGGTGGTAGAGACGTTCGGCGACTCGACCGCAGCGGCTCCTGCGATTCGCGCCGCGATCCGCGCCGAGAGCTCCGGGGTCCGTATTTTTGCGCTGGAGCCGCTGGCTTCGCACGTGGAGCGCTCCTATTGGGTAGCGCGCTGGGAATCGTCCGTACTAATCCTGTTCGGCATGCTGGCGCTGGCGCTTGCTGCAGTGGGTCTCTACGGCGTGATGGCATTTCACGTCACTCAGCGCAGCCAAGAGATCGGGTTACGCATGGCCCTTGGCGCTCGTTCCGGCGCCATTTACCGGCTTATCTGGCGTGAGGGAATGAAGATCACTTTGCTGGGCGTCGTCTTTGGCGTATTCGCTTCGGCGGCCGTTACGCGTTTGTTGGCACGCTTCCTCTCCGGTCTCAACCCAACAGACCCGCTGACTTTCGCAGGAACGGCGCTACTGTGGGTTGCTGTGGCTTTGCTGGCATGCTACCTGCCGGCAAGGCGGGCAGCCAATGTGGATCCGATGGTGACACTGCGGTACGAATGATGGCGGGTTGCCGAGGGATGGGCCATCGAAACGGAGCGAAGGGCAGAGCATGTGCCGACCTGCGGGCCTTCGAATCGTCGTTGCGCGCGGTAGCTTTGGAGCCTGATCCCCGTTGACGGTCCGCTACTTTCCCGTGTCCTCCTTCAGATATGCCGCGCTGAGAGTATTTTTTTTCTTCGCAATCCCGAGTAGTGTCGGATAAAACTGCACGAACGTCGTGTCCACGGCGCCATGCAGTTCGTGGCAGGAGTAGCATTCCATCTCCTTGGGCAGCAGCTTCCCCGTCACGCCGTCTTCGGAATTGAAAAACGCCCATTTGCCTGCCGGGAACCGCGCTTCATCCTTCACGTGCACTTCAAGGCCCATCACCTCTCCGGTCTGAAAGTGTCCGTTTTTGTTGATCGATCCTTTGGTTCCCGCTTTGCGCCCTTCCAGCACGAGCATGGTCTTGTCCGGCCACGTGCCGGTCCGCAGGAACTCCCTGTACGCTTCCGGATTGGCGAACACGTTGTCAAACATTGGGTGATCCATGTTCATGGCATTTGGGCTATAGCTCATGTCCACGCCGGACGACAAGTACACCCACTCCCGGTAATTCGTCGGGAACTTCAGGTTCCCGTCTGCCGTATACATCGGCGCATTCGCGCTGTTCTCTTTGTTGGAACCCGCTTGTGGCTCGCTTACCGCCAGCGACAAAGCCGCTGCCAAAAAAATGATCAGCATCCACGTACGTTTCATTGATACCCCTCCTGAACTGGAGCCTGCCATCCCCGGCCGAGCAGTGGCCTTACACTAACGAACACGTTTGCCCCGCGTCTAGAATAAACACAACCTCCTCGGTGTCGGTGAGGCTGCTTCTATGTCTAACGTGGACCTCAGTCGAGCTGTTTCCGACGCATCCCCAGCCCGACACATGCGCGCAGGCAGCTTCTTCGGAGCAATTCAAGGCAAACGCGAACAGTGTGACGCCATTTTCACCGATTTGCGCCATACCGCTCCCCGCAAGCTCCCCATGCATTCTCATGAACTCGCCTTTTTCGCCCTCCTGCTCGACGGTCTGTATGGCGAACGCTGCGGCCGCCGTCACAGCCAATACGGACCGTTCAGCCTTATGTTCCGGCCTGCGGGCCTTCCCCATCAGGACGAAATCGGGCCTCGCGGCGTTCGCCTTTACGAAATCGAGATCCGCCCCGCCTGGCGAAAGCGCCTCGCCGATTGCTCCGCCGCTTTGGACACTCCCCGAGACGACGTCGGCGGCGGCACGCTGCTCTGGCTCGGTCTGAAACTCCTCCGCGAAGTACAAACTTCCAGCGTGCTTGATGAGCTCAGGGTCGAAAGCCTGCTCTGCGAACTGTTCTCTTTCGCCGCCCGCGCGTTCCGGCACGAAAGCCGGCACGCCCCAGGCTGGCTCTCCCGCGTTCTGGACAAACTAAGGACGGAACACTGCCGCCGGCTCACCCTCGACGAGCTCGCAGGCGAAGCTCGAGTCCACCCGGTGCACCTCTCTCGCATTTTTCGCCGCTGCGTGGGTGAAGGCATTGGCGAACATGTTCATCGCCTTCGCGTCCGCACCGCTTGCGAACGCATGCTCGATCCGTCCGCCTCGCTTGCGGAAATCAGCTGTCGAACCGGCTTCGCCGATCAAAGCCACCTTACGCGTTCCTTCCGCAGAATTACCGGCATGACGCCGGCTGCTTTCCGCTCCGTCCTTCTCCACCCGACGTGAGACGTGAGCCTGCGCTTTCCCTCGTTCGTGTAACACAACTCCATTTCTTCGCGTCTCAAGACCGGGATGCCCTTGCGCACTACTCTTGCCGCCGTCGTTCTGGTTGCCTCTGCAGCCTCACTGCATGCCGCGCAAAATCCTGAGTCGGACACGGCCACGATCGTTCACGTCACCGTGGTCGACGTCGCCACCGGAAAAGAACTGCCCGATCAAACCGTGGCCCTCCAGGGCGATCACATTGTTTCCGTGGCGGCGTTCGACCCCACCGCGGCCGCACCGCAAGGCCGCGTCGTCGACGCCCACGGCGCGTTTCTGATCCCCGGCCTGTGGGACATGCACGTCCACATTCAAGACCTCGAAGACTTGCCGCTCTACATTGCGAATGGCGTCACCGGCGTACGCCTGATGTTTGGCTCAAAAAAGACCAAGGAATTGCGCGCCAGATTCGCGTCCGTCCCGGTCGCGCCCGAGATTTTCGTCGGCAGCGCCATCGTGGATGGCGATCCCCCCGTCTGGCCGGGCTCCATCGTCGTTCATAAGCCCGACGACGCACGCCGCGTCGTCGACGAAATCAAGCAGAGCGGCGCGGACTTCGTGAAAATCTACAATGGCATCCCTCGCGACGCCTTTTTTGCGCTCGCCGACGAAGCCGGCAAACAGAGCATTCCGTTTGCCGGCCATCTACCCTTTGCAATCCGCGCGTCGGAAGCCTCTGACGCCGGCCAGCGGTCCCTCGAGCATCTCACCGGTGTCGCCATCGCCTGCTCCAGCCGCGAGCAAGACCTGATGAAGCAGCTTCGCCCTCTGCACTACATCGAAAACACCAATTTGAATGCCGAGGCCGTCCGGAGTTTCGACGCTTTGAAGTGTCAGGCGCTTTTCGCCCAGTTCCGCCGCAATAGGACCTGGCAGGTTCCCACGCTGGCCGTCCATCGCGCCTTTGGCTACATGAACGACAGCCATTTCACTTCCGATCCGCGGGTCGCCTATATGAGCGAGGAAGTGCGCCGCCGCTGGGAGCCATCAAACGACGTCCGCTTCCGGCGCTGGAGGCCTCCGGAATTTGAACTGCACCGCGGGCTCTTCAGGGCGGATGAGCAAATGGTGGGAATGATGTTCCGCGCCGGCGTTCCATTGCTTGCCGGAACCGACGCCATGAATCCCTACTGCCTGCCCGGCTTCAGCCTGCATGACGAGCTGGTCCTGCTCGTCGAATCCGGCCTCACGCCGCTCGCCGCTTTGCAAGCCGCCACGCTGAACCCTGCCGAATTTCTCGGCCGCTCCGATGAGCTTGGCGGGATTGTCCCCGGAAAGAGCGCCGACCTCGTCCTGCTTGCTGCCGATCCCCTCGCCGACATTCACAACACCACGCAAATCCAGGCCGTCTGGCTCCGCGGAAAATATTTGGACCGCGCCGCGCTCGACCAGCTCCTTGCCGCCGCCAAACACCGCCGCGGCAAATCCAAGCTGGATTAGTGCGACATTGAAAATACCGTGATTCTTTCCGGAGAATACCATCTGGACACCGGCAACTAGGACAAAGACCGCAAGGACGGGCGCACCTATTCTCGGGATGACCCCGGGGTCTCTTGACGCGGCTACCAGCCCATGCCGGCCACAACCAGGAGATACGAGACAATTCGTCTCGACCGACTCTCCTGCGCGCGAACGATTTTCTTGCTTTTTCCCTCTGAAAACTAAAAACTTAAAACCCCCAGGCCTGAGGGCCTGAGCCCGAACAGCCGAAAACTTCCCATGGACAAACGCATCGCTTCCGCGGACGCGGCCATCGCCAAGCTCACCGACGGCGCCACGATTCTCATGGGCGGCTTCGGCCTCTGCGGCATCCCCGAGAACCTTATCGCCGCCGTCCGCCGCAAGGGCACGAAGGACCTTACCATCGTCAGCAACAATGCTGGCGTGGACGACTTCGGTATCGGGCTGCTGCTCCAGCAGCGCCAGGTCAGGAAGATGATCTCCACCTACGTGGGTGAGAACAAGCTTTTCGAGCAACTGGTCCTCACGGGCGAGCTCCAAGTCGAGCTGAATCCGCAGGGCACGCTTAGCGAGCGCCTGCGCGCCGGCGGCGCCGGCATTCCCGCGTTCTACACGCCCACCGGCTACGGCACCATGGTCGCCGAAGGCAAAGAGACCCGCGAGTTCGACGGCCGCAGGTACGTGATGGAGCGCGGCCTGCGCGGCGACTTCGCGTTCATCAAGGCGTGGAGGGGCGACCGCTGGGGCAACCTCATCTATCGCAAGACCGCGCGCAACTTCAATCCGGTGATGGCCACCGCCGCCGATTACGTCATCGCGGAAGTCGAGGAGCTCGGGGACATTGGCAAGCTTCCGCCCGACCAGATTCACACGCCCGGCATTTTTGTGGATGCGATTTTCCAGGGCCCCAAATACGAAAAGCGCATCGAGCGCCGCACGGTGAGGAAGTCATGAGGCCGGTGGCTATAAGCGCCGCGCTCGGTTTGGCGGCGCTATCGGTTGCGCTAACGGCGAATCTCCACGCCGATCGAGGCTCTACATTCGACGGCGCACGGGCGTACGAACACGTCCGCCATTTGGTGGAGATCGGACCGCGGCCGCCCGATTCTGACGGCATTCACCGAGCGCAGGCTTACATCATCGGCCAGCTGAAAAGCTTCGGCTGCCCGGTCGAGGAGCACGATTTTCACGCTTCCACGGTTCTCGGCAATCTGGCGATGAAAAACATCGTGGTCAAGCTTCATGGCACGGACTCCGGAATCATTCTCTACACCACGCACTACGACACATTACGCATGCGCAACTTTGTCGGAGCCGATGACGGCGGTTCCGGCACTGGTACCATGCTCGAACTGGCGCGCGTGTTCTGCGCGCGCAAGAATTCTCTGAACGTTTGGATTGCCTTCTTCGATGGCGAAGAGGCCCAAGGCAACTGGAGCGACGCCGCCAGCGTTCAGTGGAACCCCGACAGCAGCAACAACACCTTTGGCAGCCGCGAAATGGCTGCACAAATGGCTCTTTCCGGCGAGCTCAAGCGCGTCAAAGCCATGATCCTGGCCGACATGATTGGACCGTTCCATGCCAGGATCCCGCGCGACCCCGGGTCGACTCGCTGGCTCGTCGATTTCATCTGGGAAACCGCGGCCGAGCTAGGCTACAAAAACACTTTTGTCGACCAGGACTATGCCGTCGGTGGCGACGATCATTTTTCCTTTATCCGCCGGGGCGTAGCCGGTTGTGATGTGATCGATTTGTCGGTTCCTTATTGGCACACGACCGAAGACACGCTCGACAAAGTCGATCCCCAAAGCCTGGGCATCGTTGGCCAAGTTCTTGCTGCAACCTTGCCGAGATTCGAGAAAAAGGCTCCTTGAAACTGTCTTGGCCGGTCTCGAGGCCGGCTCTTGCGGGGCCATGCCCTGCCATGGCCAACGAGGCCCCACGGCGCTGACCGCGAGGATAGGGAAGGACACTAAGACATGCCGCTGACCGAAGAGTTAAAGCGCGAACGGATTGCGCGACGCATTGCGCTCGAATTGCGCGACGGCTACTACGTCAATCTCGGCATCGGCATGCCCACCCTGGTTGCCAACTACGTGCCCAAAGGCATGGACGTGATTCTGCAATCGGAAAACGGCATGCTCGGCGTGGGCCCGTATCCGCTCGACTGCGAAGTCAATCCGGACCTCATCAACGCCGGCAAAGAAACCGTCACCGAGCTTCCCGGCAGCTGCTATTTCTCCTCGGCCGATTCTTTCGGCATGATTCGCGGAGGGCACATCGATCTCACGGTTTTGGGCGCGTTGCAGGTCGATGAAAAGGGCACACTCGCCAATTGGGCGATTCCCGGCAAAATGCTCAAGGGCATGGGCGGCGCCATGGACCTCGTCGCCGGTGCCAAGCGCGTGTTTATCGGCATGGAACACGCCACGCGCGATAACAAACCCAAAATCCTGAAAAAATGCACACTCCCGCTCACGGGCGTCGAAGTCGTCGACCACATCGTCACCGAGCTTGCGGTCATCGACGTTACACCCCAGGGCTTGCTCCTCCGCGAACTCGCGCCCGACGCCGCGCTCGAGCAAGTGCAATCGCTCACCGAGCCGACACTTCTTCTTCCCACCGGTGGTCCGAAAGTCATGCCGGTTTGAGGCGTTCGCCCGGGATTTCGGGAAAGGACGGCAGTTGTGAAAACGCGGTTGACCGAGCAATTCGGAATTCGCCATCCCATTCTCTCGGCGCCGATGGCGCTTGTCGCGGGCGGGCGCTTGGCAGCTGCGGTCTGCGATGCCGGCGGCCTGGGAATCTTGGGCGGCGGATACGCCGGGGCCCTCGGGGGCGAGCCGGACCTCGAGAAAGAACTGGCGCTCGCAAAGGGCCGCAAGTTCGGCGTGGGTTTCATCACCTGGGCGCTCGATCGCGCACCGCAAGCGCTCGACGAAGCTTTGAAGCATTCACCGTACTGCGTGTTCCTTTCCTTCGGGGAGCCCAAACCGCACGCGAAAAAGATCCGCGACGCCAGGGCCAAGCTGGTCTGCCAGGTGCAGAGTCTGCGGCACGTCGAGCAAGCGCTCGATGCGGGAGCCGACGTCATCGTGGCGCAGGGCACGGAAGCCGGCGGCCATGGAGCGGCCCGCTCGACGCTGCCGCTTGTCCCCGAGGTCGCGGATTACCTGCTGAAGCGTGCGCCAAAGACGTTGCTGCTTGCGGCGGGAGGAATTGCCGATGGCCGAGGACTTGCTGCCGCTTTGATGCTGGGGGCAGACGGCGTGCTGATCGGAACGCGCCTGTGGGCCTCCGCGGAGGCTCTCACGCCGCAAGCGATGACCGATCGAGCTGTGCGCTCGACCGGGGACGACACCGTTCGCACGAGAGCGATCGATGCGTTGCGCGGCGTTCCTTGGCCGGAGGAGTTTTCCTTTCGGGTCCTCAAAAACAAGTTTACGGAAGAGTGGGCGCATCGAGAAGCCGAAGCGGCTCGCTCGCGCGGCAGCCTTGCGGGCGCGTACGCCGAGGCCCGCGCCAAGCAGGATTTGGATATCTATCTGACCGTTGTCGGAGAAGCTACCGGGCTGCTGCACGACCGGCCCGGTGCAGCGAGCATCATCGAAAGCATGGTCGCGCTAGCCGAGTCGCTATTAAAACGCGGCGCCTCGCTGGATTTCCGCGCTTCCCGAGCTGCTACGTGATTGTCGGAGGCTCTCGATGAAAGCGAAGAAGACAAAACGGAATCGGGCGGCCGGGCAAAACGCGCGAACCATGCGGGACCGGCCGAAGATGCCGCCGATTTCAGAAGAAATGAAACAGTGGTCGGCGATGCTCGAGGCGGAAGTAAGCGGCTGGCCGCAAATTTCCACCAAGCCCATGTTCGGCATGATGGGTCTCTACCGGCGCAAGAAAATCTTTGGGGGGCTGCCGGTCACACGGGGATTCGACACTGCCAATTCCGTCATTTTCCGGTTTGACCCCATGCCGCAAGATTTGGAGCAGCGCGCCCTCAAGGACTCGCGCATTAGGCCTGGAAAGCGCTGGTTTTCTTTTGAGGTGGGTTCAACCGGCGATTTGCGCGACGCTTTGTGGTGGCTGAACCAGGCCTTCGAACGCGCGAAGTGAAAAACGGGTGAATGGCGCTTCGCGAGCTCTTCGAATGCGAAGTGCTTCGCGCGTTTAGTACGAAGGGAGCGTGTTGCGCTTCTGTTTTTCTACCGCACTCGGAAAAGGCAGGAGCCTCGCTTCGCGCGAAATGATGCTTCTACGGCCCGAGTCCGCCAACCGATCTTGGCTAATTCCGCAAGAGGAAGAGTGGCGTTTCACGAAATACGTTAGTCTAACTAAAGGATAGTTCTGATCCATGGACCCGCATTCCATCGTGATTGTGAGCCTGCATTCGCCCAAGGAAAAAATGTGGGGCGAGCTGCTGGCCGTCAACCCTTCCGGGATCACCCTGCGCGGCATCGACCTGAATTCCTTCGATCATTTCATCCGTCAGATGAACTCACCCGACGGCGAGCGCGTGGGATTCCCCACGGTGTTCTTTCCCATGCATCGCGTCGAACGCATTTCTCTCGACGAGCCCTCGGGGTCCATTCCTTCGATGAACGAACTGTTCGCGCGCAAGCTGGGCCGTTCTTTGAAGGAGTTTCTCGCGGAATTCGCCTGAAGCGGCCTCTCAAAAAAACCAATCCTTTAACAATCCCGTTCCGGATCGGCCGGGTTGCCTGAAAAGAACTCCTGAATTAGGCTAGTTGCACACGCAATGAAGCGCCGAATCTGGACCGTACCCAATCAAATCACCTTCCTCCGGCTTTGCTTCCTGCCGTTCTTCCTGATTTTCATGTCCTATGAAAAGTACAAGTGGGCGTTGCTGATTCTGGTGATTGCGGGCTTCTCCGACGGTATCGATGGCCTGATCGCGCGGAAATTCAACCAGCATTCTTCGCTGGGAGCGTATCTCGACCCCATCGTCGACAAGCTTTTGCTCTCTTCTTCCTTCATCGTTCTGGCGTTCGAAAAGCAACTGGCATGGTGGCTCACGATTTTGGTGCTGAGCCGCGACGTGCTCATTCTTACCGTGGCCGTCGTGATTATTCTGGTTTCCGGTTACCGGCCGTTTCCGCCGAGCATCTACGGCAAGTTCACCACGTTTTCGCAGATTGTCCTGGTTTTTGCGGTGGTGCTGGGCGCGGCGTACCCGGCGTTCCATCTCGAGCTCCTGAACCGCTTCCTGATTTACTTTGTTTCAGCCCTCTGCGTTATCTCGGGAGTGCACTATTCCTTTACCGTTGCCCGCCGCCTTAACCTGCCCTCGCAACCGCTTTAGAACCGGGTTCTGGAGGGCCCGAGGGAGCGCCTTCGAGCCTTTGTGCAAAGGCCGCTTGTGAGCGGTCAGCGCCCGGGAAGCGGATCGTGATAGTGCAGGAGCATGAGAACGAAGCTCGCAATGATAACCACTCCGGCGAGCCATCCCAGGGCGTAAGCGGTGCGCCGTTCGCCGGCGGTCACCGGCTTATGGTCGGCAAATAGCTTTCCGAGCAGGAAGCCTGCCGCCAGCCCGCCTCCGTGGGCCCAGTTGTCGATTCCCATGTGCATAAAGCCGAGCACGAAAAGAATGGCGACGGAACTGATCAGTCTCGAGCGCAACTCGCGCATGTAGGTCCCGCCGCGCTTTGAAGTGACTGCAAGCATAAGCCCTACAAGTCCTAACAACGCGCCGCTCGCACCGATCGAAAAGTTCCCGGCGGCGGCGCTGGCCAAAAAACCGAAAGCGCCGGTGACGACATACAGGAACAAATAGCGAGCCGACCCGTAAAGCTCTTCGAGCGGCGGGCCGAGCTGCATCAGGGCCATCATGTTAAACCCGATGTGAATCAAGCCGCCATGGAGGAACATGGCAGTGATGAGGCGCCACCACTCGTGTTCATAGAAAATGGCCAGACCAAGGCTGGCACCGAGGCGGTATTGCGGTTCGCCACCCAATCCCCACAATATGGTCAGACCGCCCCCCTGGCCCACGGCGGCGAAGGACAGCCAACTCACGCCGAGCATCGCAATGTTGACAATGAGCAAGACGGTTGTGACCGGAGCCTCGTTGTCGCCAAACAAGCCCGAGAGTTTCCTGCTCAACGCGGCGAGAGAAAAGCGCAGGTTGGCGCCGCATTCGTGGCAGCGCGTAGCTTTGACGCCTACAAGGGCGCCGCACACGGGACAGAGTTTGGGGCGGGGCTGCTGCTCGCCGCCGAAAAGCCCGCCGAACGCGTTCTTCCATCGTTCTAATCGCCACTGCCAACGGTAGGGTAGGGGCAACCGTCCTCCTTGCGACCCGAAAGGGGCGTTTCTATAATACAGAAATCGCGCGGAATGTCGCGGCGCGGGAAGGGGCAGCCATGGGCCGACTAGAAGAGTTCGGCAAGCGTATCGACGAGGAAGTGGCGAAGCTGAAGCGGATGCACAACCTCGGAGACTTCGGGAGGCGGGTAGACGAAGAGCTGGAGCGCTTGAAGACCTTTGTGAAAGAAGACGTCGCTCCCGAAACGGAGAAGCGCACCGCCCAATTCCTGCGGGAAGTGTGCGAGAAGCTGGGCGAGGCGGCGGGCTGGCTTGAAGATCGCAACGCCGCGCGCAATTCCGAGAAAGCCCAGAAATCCCCTAAATCCTGAATCCAGGCGGGCCTTTGAAGCATTCACTGAAGAGGTCTCGCAGACAACCGAAGGCCAGTGGACGGCGTAGCGCTCTTAAGGCACGGAGCCTGCGCAGAGTTCTCTATTTCTTGTCGACAACCTTGTTCTTGTTGGCCTTGATCGGCTCGGGATGCGCGGGGCGGAAGCCTATTGCGAGTCGCCCACCGACGCAGCCTACGAGCACGCCACCGGGAAAGGAAGAATCCGCGAAGCGATCGACGGACGTGCCCGAGACGCCGTCCAATCCGCGAGCGAGACGCGATAAACCGATAGCGGCGCCGGCTCCCGCCGGATACACCGAACAGGGCAACGCTTCCTGGTACGGCGAGCCGTTTAACGGGCGGCGCGCCTCAAACGGCGAAGTCTACGACATGTATAAGCTCACGGCGGCGCACCGCACGCTGCCGTTCGATACCATGGTGCGCGTAACCAACTTGAATAATGGAAAAAGCACGACGGTCCGCATCACCGATCGCGGGCCGTTTGTGGAGAATCGCATCATCGATCTTTCGCTCGCGGCGGCGCGGGAGATCGATCTCGTGGGGCCGGGGGTCGCGCCGGTGCGCATGGAAGTCCTCGGCAACGTGGATCCCACAGTGGGATTTTTTACCGTGCAGGTGGGAGCGTTCCGGGATCGCGGCAACGCCGAGCGCTTGCGAGACCGCCTCAACCTTTCCTACTCGCCGATTTTCGTTGAGCAGTACGACGCGCCCGAAGGAACCTACTTTCGTGTACGCGTGGGCAAAATCTCCGGCGAAGATGCGGCGCGGCAGTTCGCCGAGCAATTGCGCGTGCGGGAGAGTTTTACGCCGTTCGTCACGCGTTTGGATCCCGAAACGCCGGCCGGAGGAATCCGATGAATGCGGACTGTTTATTTTGCAGAATTGGAGCGAGGCAGATCCCCTCGAAGATTGTGTATGAAGATCCCGAGCTGTTCGCGTTCGAGGACATCAGCCCCCAGGCACCGACGCACATCCTCATTTGCCCGCGGAAACATTTCGAATCGTTGACGGAAGCAAGCGCCGAGGATCAAGCCGTTCTGGGAAAGCTGCAGCTGGTGGCCGCCCAGCTCGCGCGGGAACGCAAGCTCCTGGCCGGCTACCGCACGGTGCTGAACAGCGGCGAAGGCGCTGGCCAGTCGGTGTTTCATCTGCACTTGCATCTGCTGGGTGGAAGACAATTCCGCTGGCCGCCAGGGTAACCGCTATCGCTTTTGGATAATGTCTTGGTTATGAATTTCGGGAAACGGCCGTAGCCGATCGGGGTTCTCCGGTCGCGGTCGGCCTTTGACCCGCCTTTGGGCGGCTCGCACCCCAAGCCGCGGCGCGCTTAGCGAAGCGCATCCACAATCACTCACCCGCAAGGTACGGTTGCTAGTCTCCCGTCTCGGAAATGTGTGTAATAAGTGAAGGGCGCATGCGTATTAAGATACAGGAGGACGCGACATGCGCACTGGTCGACCCAAGGCAGCCCTGCACATCACGGCGGAAGAACGAGAACGTCTGGAATCTCT